>CAKOSN010000004.1 GCA_934102255.1 uncultured Bacilli bacterium
GAATTAATAAGTTCTGGTATAAATATTGATGATGTTTGTACTACTTTAGGTCTAAATGATGAACAAAAGGCAATCGCAACTTTAGTTTTGGCAAGAGAAAGCTATGCACAAGAAAACTATACAATGGGTGATCAATATTTAAAGAAAGTAGAAAAATCAAAAAATAAAACTAAATTTGTAACTTCATTATTTGAAGAGGTACGAAAAAATAAAAGATTTTATAGAAACAGGGTTGATGAAAATCACAAACCATTAGTTTTAACTAAAAAAAAGAATAGTAATTAAAAGATCAAAGAAAATTCTTTGACTTTTTAATTTCTAAAAGAAAACAAAAAATCTCAAAGTGTAATACTTTGAGATTTCCTGCTTGATATGGCTTGTATTCTAACATAAAAATAATAAATTGTCAAATTTGACCATATATGTTTTTTAATCATATTAAAAAAACAATATTAAAATACTAATGAAATAGCAAATAGATATTACTTTTTCTTATAGTATTACACTTTGCGACTGCAAAAGGGGGAAATATTGATATGGAAAAAGTAAAGAAAAGTTATGTTGAAAAAATTTACAGAGGAGTATTATTTAGTGAATCTTCTATTTCAGAAGTTGAAGAAAGAGATCCAATGAAAGTTGAAAATGATGGTGAAATGCAAGGCTTTCGTTTTTATGACAAAGAATTTGTTGTAGATGGTGAAAAAAGTTTTGATGGAGAAAAATCAAATTTTTCAAAATGGATTTATTATGGTAAGAGATTAAGTTTAGATGAAGTTAAAGCACAATATGGAAATAATCCAGATTATAGAATACTAATTAGTAACATGGAAGGAAATGGTTACCAATATGTTTGTCATACTCAAGCAGGAGCATTTTTACCAATGCAAGAAGGAGATATGACTTTTGATGAACTTGTAGCTCAAAAAGAACAGGACAAAGAGTCAAAAGCAAAAGCTATGTTTGAAAAATTAAGAGAACATATTGGAGAAGATGTATCATACACAGGATGGTGGTATGGTGTTAAGCAAGAAGAAACAGCTGAATTAAAGAATGTAACTGATTTTATAAATGTAGAAATTGGATATAGTGGTATACCATTTGTTGGATATGGAGCTGCAATTTCTGATATAACTTCAAAAGATGGTGAGGTATTATATTCAAATCCATTTATTGAACCTGAATATGATAGAAGAAAAGCTGAAGATATATTTGCTTCTAAAAGATTAATATTTGGTGATAGAATAGTAGATGCTGAACAAGCTGAAAAAGAACAACAAGATAAAGCATGGGCTGAAGCAAAAGAAAAAGGTGATGCTGAGGCTAAAAAAATGAAATATACTTTAATGAGGGAAGGATTAACATTAGTTAAGCCAGAAACAGCAGAAGAGTGGTTACAATTTGCTGATAATAATAGTAATGATGGTTATTCAGTATTTGTTGTAAAAGCAACTATATCTATGATGAAAAAAATGGAAGAAGGTATTTCTTTTGAAGAAGCAGAACAACAAGTTTATGATGAAGAGTTAGGATTAAGTGGTTTTATGGCTGGTGCTACAGCAAACGCATTATCACATTTTTCAAAACAAGGTGAAGAATATAGAAAACATTGGAATAAAAAATATGGAATCGAAGATGCTGATGAAAAAGGAACAGTAAATCCTGCTGTTTTATCTATAAGAAAGAAGTAGTTTTATAATATACTACTTTTTTTGTTGTATTTGAATATGAATAATAAATATTTTCTTTTTTGTGGTACAATATTTTTAGATTTATTTAATTATTTATTGTGTAATATGGAGGAAGGTTATGTTTAAAATAGACTTAAATAAAGTTGAGATTAGAATTTGTGATAGTAATGATGTTAAAGATATTTATAATATTCAAAAAGTAGTAATTGATAATTTTAAAGAAAGTGAAAAAGGATATTTTTTACCATTTAAAGAAGAAAGCTATTTAAGAATTGTGAATAATCCTGATAAAGATGGTGAAATATATGGTGCATTTTATAATAAAAAAATGATTGCTTGGATATTTTTATCAGTATCAGATAGAATGGAACAAATTAAAAACTTTATTCCAGATATAACAGGAAAATGTGCAGATATTGATGGGGTTATAGTTTTACCAGAATATAGGGGAAACGGATTACAAAAAATGTTAGTGAATTATTTAGAACTTCAAGCTAAGAAGAAAGGAATTTTTAATATAGTAGCAGAAGTTACTTTTGGAAATGAATTTAGCTTAAAGAATTTACAAGATATGGGATTTGAAATAAAAACATTTTATAAAAAAGATGAAAATATTAAAAGACACATATTATTGAAGAAGTTAGATAATGATAATTAATTTTATCATTTTATATTATGGGTGATTGTATGGATTATGAAAGTATAAAACAAAAATTTAATGAATTAAAAGTTTTAAAGTTTAAATTATATAGTTTAGAATATATCATAGAAGAAATAAATGATAAGGTAATAATATATGCAATTTTATATTCTAATAGAAAATTATCTTACAATTCTTTAGATGAGGCGTTTTCGAATTTTGAAGTATATAATGTTAGTTTAATGGAATCGCTTGATAGAATTCAAATTATTTAAAAATTATTCTAATTATTTTAAAAATGTCCGTTGACTGTCCTATAAAATCGTGCTATAATGATATTATGGAGAAAATGTAAGGTGAGTATATTCAGACATATTTATATGTCTGTTTTTTTATGCCTTGTTTTCTCTTTTTTTCTTATAAAGAAAGGAGATGAGAGCTATTCCATAAAATTTAGTAGTACCATTTTTTGATGAAAGGAGAATATTGTGAAAAAGAAAATTGGTATGAAATTCAAAAAGATTTTTAGTTTGTTTCTAACTACTGGTGTGTTAATTACTTCTATACCAACTAATTTATTAGTAACACAGGTACATGCTTTATCGAATGTATCAGGAGATAAAATAATAGAAACAGCTCAATCCTATAGTGATTGGGGATATGGAGAAGTAGGAACATGTACTGGGTTAGTTACTCGTACATTAAATAAACTAGGTATTGGAACCTCAATTGTAGGAACTCATCCGTATGATATTAATACAAAACAGCCAGATGGAACAGGTGCTAGATATGCTCCATCAGCTATGTATACTAATGCTATGAATCATCCAGAAGATGCTAAGCATATTTGGTCAGGATATGCTAAAGATGTAAAAGCCAATGCAAGTTTATTTAAAAATGGTGATTTAGTTATTCAACGACCAGAGGACAAGGCAAACTATACTGGTAGTGGACATGTTGGCTTTATTCATATTTATGGTAATAAAATATCAATGTATGGTGCAAATGGATATAATTATGGTGTTGGGGATGCTGTATTAGCTTCTGGAATTACAACATTTGGAATTACAAATATAACAGTAAATTCAATGGATTATATTCATGTATTTAGATTAACTGAAGTTGAACCTATATATGAAACATTGTCTTCTACAAAAAGTGCAGAAGAAAAGGTAGAAGTATCATTTCATAAAACAGATATTGAAAGTGATAAACCTTTATCTGGTGTAGAAGTTGACTTTTATAGAGATGGTGTTAAGTTTTCATCTGCTATAACTGACGCTAATGGAAATGCAAAATCAACTTCTGTAGTAACTCATTCATCTACATCTTCACCAAAAACTTATGTAACAAATTGGGATGATTTAGGAGATGCAGGAAAGAATGAAGTAAATCAGCGTGGTGCATATCATAGTAAAATAGAAGCTCAAACAGCTGCTGACGCTGAAGCTCAAAATTCTGCTAATCAAAAGGCTTCACAAACACACACTTATACTGTTATAGAAACTAAAACAAAAACAAAGTATTGGTTAAATCCAGAGAATAATACAGTAAGTGATAAAGTAACAGGTAGTGGTAGTATTAAAGTAAGTTTATCCAACGAAAGAGTTAAAGGTACAGCTTATTTGTATAAAGAAGATGCTGATGTTAAACATGCCCAAAATGAAGCAGTTATTGATGGTGCATTATATGGTTTATATGCAAGTGAGAATATTTTAGATCCAGCTGATGATTCTATTATATATAATAAAGGAACAGAAATAACTAGAGTTCGTATTGAAAACGGAATGGCACAAGTAGATAATTTATATTTGGGCGACTATGAGTGGCGTGAACTAACAGCTGGAGAAGGTTATTCTGTTGATAAAACAGTTCATAAGTTTACTTTGGACTATGCTAATCAAGAAACAAAAACAGTAATAAATAAAACAACTTCAAAAGAAAATGTTATTGTTGGAGATTTTGAACTTGAAAAAATAATTACTTCAGGTGATGAATCAGAAATAGTAGAAAAAGAAAAAGATGCTGAATTTTTAGTAGTTGCAAAAAAATATGTTGATAAATATGGAAGTATAGAAGAGGCTTGGAATCATAGAGATGAATTTACAGAAAAAGAATATGATAAATTAGTTACATCAGACAAAGGCTATGCTAAAACTAGAAAACTTGCTTATGGAACATTTATTGTTAAACAAGTAAAAGGTAAAGTAGATACAGATATGATCAAAAATACATGGGAATTCAAGGTTGCAAGAGAAAATCAAGATACCGTAAAATATATAATTAATAATCGTAATTTTACTTCCTATGTAAAACTTGTAAAAAGAGATAAAGATACCAATAAGTTAATTACAATGTCAAATACTACTTTTAAGATTAAAAACGCTGAAACAGGTGAATATCTAAAACAAAAGGTAGCTGATAAGACTTATGATACATGGAAGACTTCAGACAAAGGATTTTTTCAATTACCATTAGAAGTTAAAGCTGGAAATTGGATTCTTGAAGAAATTGAAAGTCCTGATTTTTATTTGATTAATTCTGATGGTCAAAATTTTAAAGTAACAAATTCAAATATTGTAGAAGTTGATGATGATGGAGATCCAATATTGACTGTTACTATGTATGACAAAGCAGTAAAAGGACAAATAAAAATTGAGAAGAAAGGTGAAGTTCTAACTGGTGTTGAAAAAGATAAAAATGGAAATACGAAATTTATTTATGAAGAAAAATGTCTTGCTGGTATGACTGTAAATATTCAAGCAGATGAAGATATAATTGATCCAGCAGATGGCTCTATCATTTATAAAAAGGGTGAAATTGTTGATAAGGTAACTACAACATGTAATAATGATGCCTTGTCTAAAGAACTTCCATTGGGGAAATATCTTGTTTATGAATATGAAGTTCCAAAAGGAATGATAATTGATACTAATAAATATAAGATAAATTTGGAATTTAAAGATAATGTAACTCCAATTATTTTAAAAACATTGTCAATTACTAATAAACGACAAAAAGTAGAAGTTAATTTAACAAAATTAGATGCTGAAACAAATATGACACTTGAAGGTGTTATTTTTAATTTAACAGCTACTAAGGATATTTTGTCTTATGATGGAAAAATATTAGTACATGCTGGTGAGAAAATAGAAACTGGAACAACAGATAATAAAGGTAAATATGTATTTAATGCTGACTTACCATTATCTTATGATGATGAAACTTATTTTGAAATAAGTGAGGAAAAGGAATTAAATGGATATTATAAAAATGAAGAAAAATTATCAGTTGATACAAAGTACAAAGGAAAAAATATAGAGAAAATATCTAATTCAGAAAAAATCTATAATAAAGCTATTAAAAATTATATTTTAATTAATAAAGTAGATGATAAGACATTAGAAAATATTGTTAGTAAAGATTTTTCGTTTAAATTATGTAAAGATGAGAAATGTAATGAGGTAATTGGAACTTATAATGCTAATACGGAAAATGGTACTGCATTAATCCCAATAAAGTATGGGCACTGGTTCATTCGTGAAGAATCAGCTCCGACAGGTTACTCAATTTCATCTGAAATAGTAAGGGTAACTTTGAATGATGAAGGTTTGTTTGTTAATGATAATTTGGTAGAAACAGATGAAGACTTAACTTATAGTATAAAATATCAAAATACTCTTTTACCAGCTGTTAAAATTGATAAAGGTGTTCAAACTGGATATGAAGCAAATAAAACTTTATATTTAATAATTGGGGGAGTATCATTGATTGGCGTAATTACTTTAACTAGATCAATTATTAAAAAGAAAAAAAGAAAGTAATATTATGAAAGGAGTATTGAATGAGTAAAAGTTATAATGTTATTGAGCATGAAAATTCAAAATATTATAAAGAAATTCCATATATAACAAGAAAAGAGTTAAAGAAAAACCAAAATAATATTGTTATTGGATGTACTAAATTAAAAAAATATAAATCCAATTCTGAAAAAAAAGAATTGGATTTACTATATTTTAAAAATGAGAAATATGAAGTGAAAACCAAAATGTTAGGATTTAATAAGGGATATGTTTTCGTTGGTAATAATAGTTATATTACTTTGAAATATCGTATTCCTTTTTTCTTTATCTTATTGTTGCTATTGTTAATCTTTGGATTGTTAATTATTTTTAATAAAAATGACACATTACCTATTAAAAATCCGATTAATTTTCCAGAAACAAAAATTTTTCCTGATAACAACAAAGATTCAGTAGAAGATAAGAAAAAAGAAGATGATCCATATAAATATGTTCCAAATAGAAAAAAAGTAGAAGAAGCAAAAGGAATTAAATATTATATTTCATTTGATTCTAATGATGGTTCTGGAACAATGGAGTCTATAACCTGTAAAGGCAATGAAGTATGTAAATTACCTAAAAATTCAATGACAAAAGAGGGATATATTTTTACAGGTTGGTCGACTGAAAAAAATGGAGAACCTATATATTTGGATGAAATGGATGTTTTTAATTTAACGACTAAAGATAATGAAAATATTATCTTATATGCTATGTGGAAAATAGAAACTTATAATGTTGAATTTTTTGATTATGATGGATCAGTTATTAGTAAAAGTAAGTATGACTATGGAGAGAGTGTTATTGCTCCAGAAAATCCAAAGCGATTAGGTTATACATTCTCAAAATGGGACAATGATATAGTAAATGAAGTAAAAACTGATTTGACTTATAATGCACTTTATGATGTTAATAATTATGAAATTTCTTATAATCTAAGTGGAGGAGCATTTGAAGATAATGCTCCTTTAACTTATACTGTAGAAGATGATTTATTTGATATTCCAAAGCCTTCAAAAAAAGGGTATACATTTTTAGGATGGACAGATGATAAAACAAAAGAACCTATTATTGATTATAAGATAAATCAAGGAACAATTGGTAACATAAAACTTCTTGCCAATTATAAACCTAATTCATATAAGTTAATATATAACACAAATGGTGCAAGAGAGCAAATAAGTCCTAAAAAAATTAATTTTGATGAGATATATGGTGAATTACCAACAATATCAAAAAAAGGATATAAGTTAATTAATTGGACTGATGAAAACAATAATGAAGTATCTAGTAAAAATGTATTTAATGAAGATAAAGATATAACGATAAGTGCAAACTGGGAAATTATAAAATATGATATAACTTACAATTTAGTTGGAGGAGTGATTGAAGATAATCCTCTTAACTACAATGTAGAAGAAAATATAATTCTTCCTAATCCAGTTAAAAAAGGATATATATTTCTTGGATGGACATCAAAAAATGATGATGAACCAAAAATTAATTATGAAATAAAAAAAGGTTCAACTGGTAATTTAAAACTAACTGCTAATTATAAACCGATTTCATATAGTATTATTTATAATTCATCATCAGGAACAGGAAAGATGGAAAGTACAAAAAACAAATATAATAATAAAGAAAATTTAAGAAAAAATACTTTCACTAAAGAAGGCTATAATTTCTTAGGATGGTCTACAATTCCAAATGGTAATGTTACTTATAAAGATGAGCAAGTAATATATAATTTATCTTGCAATGATAATGATGTTATTAATTTGTATGCTGTATGGGAAATAATCAAATTAAATGTAAAATATTATGATTTATTTGGTGGAGTTTTGAAAGAAGAAGAAGTTGATTATGGTAATATGCCAACACCTCCAGAAAATCCATTTTTAGATGGATACACATTTACAGGATGGAGTCCATCAATTAATTCAGTAAAAACTAATGTTGATTATCATGCACAATACACAAAAAATCAATATATTATTAAATATGATTTAAATACTGGGAGTAGTAAAGATTTAAAAGAAATAAACTTTGATGTAGAATCTAATGCAATAACATTACCAAACCCAACAAGAGAAGGTTATACATTTCTTGGATGGACTGGTGATAATGGTTTAAGAGCAGAAATTAATGTTGTAATACCAAAGGGTACTATTGGTAATAAAAATTATAAAGCCAATTGGATTGCTAATGTATACAGAGTATCATTAAATCCAAATAGTGGAATAGTTAATCCTAGTTATGTAGATATTTCGTATAATAGCCTATATGGAACAATACCAGAAGCTACAAAAAAAGGTTATTCATTTGAAGGCTGGTTTTATAATAATTTATTAATAAAAGAAGACACAGTTATGAATATTTCTTTTGATCATGAAATAAAGGCAAATTGGAAAATAATAGATTATTCAATTACTTATAATTTAAATGGTGGTTCTTTGTTATCATCAATTTCAAAATATAATATTGAAACTGACACATTTCTATTGCCAAAACCAACAAAAGAAGGTTATACATTTCTTGGATGGACTGGTGATAATGGCACAATACCATCAGATAATGTGGAAATAGAAAAAGGTTCAATTGGTAATAAGGTGTATACTGCAAATTGGAAACCAATAGAATACAGTATTTCTTATAATTTGGATGGTGGTAGTATTTCATCTCAACCAACAAATTATAATATAGAATCTAATACGATAGCACTATCACAACCAACTAAAAAAGGCTATACATTTCTTGGATGGACTGGAACAGAATTAACTACAGCAACTAAAAATGTAATTATTGCTAAAGGTTCAGTAGGAAATAGAAATTATATTGCAACTTGGAGTAAAAATTACTATACAGTAAATTATTATGTTAACAATAATTTATGGACACAAAGATCTGTTGGATATGGAGATGAAATTCCTAATTTAAATGGTCAAGATGTTTTGGATAGTTATCATAAATTTCATGGCTGGAATGGTTGGGTTAGTAATATGCCCGATTATGATGTAACTTTAACAGCTTCAGTTACAGAAGCTTATTGTCAATTAATTACTGGTCATGGTCCTTATGGGAACGCTTCAGCCTTATTAAGTGTATTCCAATCAGCAGGTTGGACTGGGCAAATAAGTGAAGCACCATCTGCACCAGGATATTACCTTGTAGTTACAGACTATACATTAACTAGAGCTCAAGCAGAAACTCAAAAAAATTATATTGCTTCTCATACTAATTATACTAATTACAATTTTCCTTATTTATATTGGGTAGCAATACAATGTACAAATGGATATTCTAGTGCTTGGACAAGAGCAAAAGGTCAAAGTCAATTTAATTAGGGAGGATAGATAATGAATTTTAATAAAGTTTATGAATCAAAAATATATGATACAAAATATGAAGAATTATATAACTTTTTATTTAATCAAAATATAGAAAATATTTTAGATTTATCAATTCACAATCCAGTGAATAATTGTGAAAAAAATTATGAAACAATAAATATATCAATAATGGATAAAAGATTGCCTTGTGAAATTAGAGTGAGAAAATATCATGATGACTATATTGTAATAATGGATATTTCAAAAGCATTAAATAAAAAAATAACTTATGAACGAGTTGAATACTATTCTTCACTTGATTTGCATTGCTTAGTAAAACAACTAAAGAAAATATTAACTAAATATATTGGTGAAGCAAATGATTAGAACTGATAATTTACAAAACTCAATTTATAAAACAAAATATAAAGATATTTATAAACTAATTTTTACAGCTGACATTGATGAAATAAAGGATCATTCAAATTGGTTTTATAAGGATAGTAGAAATTATGTTGAGTTACATCAACCATTATGGATAATTATGGAAAGTAAAATATTAAATAAAAGAATTTGGATAACACATTCATGGGGAGTATTTGAAATTACGACTGCTCAGTTAGATTTAGATGTAAATAGTAGAGAATATAATGATAGTTATGAGTCATTTCAATTTAAAAAGCAAACTGATTTATGTGATAAATTAAAACAACTATTAGAGCCATGTTTAAAAAAAGATAAGGAACAAGAAATGGATGAAGTAGAATATGACAGATAATACTATTCAAATGAATCTATTTCAGTATTTTTTGGATGATAATCAATTTACTGTTAAAGAGGCAACAAATCTTGTTAACTCTGTAATGAAAGTAAATAATGAATCAATAAGAGCAAGAATATACGAAGGTGTTGAAAAGGGATTATTTGAAAAAGTTTCTCGTGGAGTATATAAAGTTACTTCTCAAATTAATGGTAATAGAAATGATTGTTTACTTATTAATGGAGATGGCAGAGATTTATCTATGATTCCAGATAATTCAATAGATGGAATTATAACAGATCATCCTTATGATTTATCAAAGGCATTAACAGGAGGAAATAGAAAATTTGCTTCTTATGAATTATTTAAATATAATCAAAAAGATTTTGAGGAAAAACAAAGAGTTTTAAAAGACGGAGCTTTTCTTGTAGAATTTTTACCTGAAGAATCTGAAATTAATTATAAATATCTTTTTGAAATAAAAGATATGGCAATTAAAAGTGGATTTAAGTATTTTGCTAAAGTACCATGGAAAAAAGGTGATTTTGTTGCTAATACAGGAAGAAAATCTAAGAATGTAGAAGATGTTATGATTTTCTCAAAGGGAGAACCTAGAACTTTAAAATTAGATGCCAAGAAAAATATAGAAATAGCAACTAAAAATAATATTGATATTAAGGGAAAAACTTCCTATGAAGTAAGAGATATTCTAATTAATAAGGGATTTGATGTATGCTATATGAAGGGAACTAATGGTATGCTACCCACAACATTTGATTATCAACCAAGAGGAAAAAATGATAAGGTAATGGAAGCAGAAAAACCAGTAGAACTTTTAGAAAGTATTATTTCATATATTTCAAATCCTTTTGAAACTCTGTTAGATCAATATGCAGGAAGTGGTAATTTTGTTGTTGCATGTCTAAATACTAATAGAAATAGTATTGCAATAGAAAAAGATGAAGTTATGTTTAATAAAATGGTTGAAAATATTCAATCTCAAGTTGAATTAGATGATTGTGAATTGGAAAGGTAAATTTATGATAAAAATATTGTTAATAGTATTGGGAGTATTAATGTTGTTGTTTGTTCTAACATTTTTTTATTCTTGTTGCATCATATCAAGTGAATGTTCAAGATTGGAGGAATCAAGATATGGATTATATGAACAAATGGATAGAGGAAAAAGTATTTAAGAAAAATAAAAATTATGAAGATTATCCTAATCAAATAAAGAATGAATTGCAGAAGCAAATTAATAAATATAATTTAGAAATATTTAAATATCAGAAAACAAATTATAATCTTTATGCTATTTTAAAGGACAAAGTAGAGAATAGATATGTTTGTGTTAGATCAAATGATTTAATTTGTTTTAAAGAGCCTTCATATAAGAATATAATTATAAGTGCTATGAAAAATCCAAATATAGAAAATCACACAATGTGTATTTCTTCTTGTTGGAATGAAATAGGCTCAAATGCAAGAAGATTAGTTGAATGGTACAAAAGAAATGAAATTAACAAAAAAGAAGTAGAAGAAGATATTGATTTAGAAAAATAATATTAAAGAAAGGAGATTAAGTTGAATCGTATAGAACTAAATAAAAATAATAAGAGAATAACTTTTTTTGGTAGCAATAATGTCATAGAATCAGATAAGAATATAATTGATAATTTGCCTCTAACTGGTAATGAATCAAATGATAGAATATTGATTCAAAAGTGTATTGATAATAATAATTTAAAATCGGAAATATTATATGAAGGCAATACTATATATTCATTTAAAAAAATAGTTAAAGAATATAGAAACCTGCAAAAAAATGGTACATTGGATAAATTAACAAATAAAATGTATCTTTTTTTTACAAACGCATGTGGCGATATAGCACATTATAATATTAATGGTTTTAGAGATTATTACAATAATTCTCTAGAAAATTTAGAAAGTAAACTTTTAGGTCGAGATACTTTTATACCAAGATGGTGTTCTGATTTAGATAGAATATTTAAAGAATTAAAGATAGGTAAGTATTATGTTGAAAGGGAATATATTAATTTGAATATTGTTCCTATCAATAAATTAAAACCAATAATTGAAGACTTGGGCTGGAAAGTAAAACAAACTTGTGGATTTTGGAATTTTGAACAAAGAGAATCAAGCCAATTTCCATTTAAATTTAGTATTTCAACAGCGAATAATAAGGCTACTGATATTATTGATGGTTTAAAATACTATTATGACAAATTTGATAAAGATGGATATATAAGACAGTTGATAGAATTAGATGAAGGTCATGAATTCAGTGTAAGCGACATTGTTCATGATGTAGAAACCAATTTGAGATTACTCTCAAGATTAATCAATGAAATTAATTATAGATGTAAGAATGAAGCATTAATATTATCTAGTTATGAGAATGATAAAAATTATGATTTAGATTTGGAACTAGAAAGGTAGGCGATATAATATAAATCTATATGACGAGGTTTTAAAACAAGCGAGTATTATAGATGTGTTTAATTATTATGGGCTTAAATTAAATCATAATAAATCATTATGTCCATTTCATAATGATAATAATCCAAGTTTAGTAGTACATCCTAAAAAAAATATTGCTACCTGTTTTTCTTGTGGCGTTACTGGAAATGTTATATCATTTGTTCAAAAATACGAAAAACAAGTAAATGGTAACGATTTAAGTATAAATCAAGCAATAGCAAAAGTAGTGGAAATATGTAATTTAAATATAGATATTTCTAAATTAAATAGAAATTCAAATAATAATCAGTTTATTGTATCTTCAAGAAAATATACTGCTGAAGAAAAACATTTAATAGAAGTAAATGAATATCTTTCTAAATTATTTCACTACAACTTAACTGTAATAAATAAAGATGCCAAAAATTATTTGCATAATAGGAAAGTAGAAGATAAGCAAATAAATGAATTAAACTTAGGCTTTGCAGTTAAGAAACAGTTACTTAAATTGACAGAAAAAAATGATAGGATAACAAGGGAAGATTTAATTAAATTAAAATATTTGAGAATAGATGAAAATGGAAATACTCAAGAAGTATTTTCTAATAGAATAATGTTTCCTATTTGTGATGAAAAAGGAAATATATTATCATTTGCAGGTAGAGGAATTAAAGATGAGCAACCTAAGTATTTACATACAGCAGAGAATTCATTATTTCAAAAGAAAGAGTTATTATACAATTATTCAAATGCTAAATCTCTTTCATATAACAACGAATTAATTTTATCTGAAGGCTTTTTAGATGTTGCTGGAGCAAAAAGATTAGGGTTTGAAAATGTTTCTTCTTTGATGGGTTTAGTATTAACCGAAGAACATTTAAGACTTATCAAAAAAAATAATTCTACAATTACTTTAGCTCTTGATAATGATCGTGCAGGGCATGATGCAATGATAAGACTGATTCCAGAACTAATAAAAAGAGGATTAAAGGTTAATGTTTTAGATTTTTCTAAAATAGGAAAATATAAAGACTTTGGTGATTTATCGGAAGCAGATGTATCTTTTATGGATATTCAAAATTGTAAGGTATCTGGTTTTGATTTTTTATTAAGTCATAAATACTTTAAAGATCTAGAATTAAAAGCTCAAAATATATCTTCTGTTTATAAAGAATTGAAAAAAGAAAAAATAATTATTAATACCTATGATGATGCTCTGTTTAGAGATTATATTATGGAAAATACTGATTATACTAGACAAGATTTGGAAGAAATAATGTATCCAAAAGCAATTAAAAAGAAAGAATCTGTGATGGATAATTTTGCTACTAAGGCAATGACTAATTATTTGTATACAGAGGTCTTAATAAAGGTTAATTCAATGAATGACAAAGTATTATCTTTTTATTTCAATAATCATAAAACTGAAATTGAAGAAAGACTTGTATCAATTTTTAATATGAACCCTGATAAATATTTAAAAAATGAATCATCAAATCTTAACAGAGATGAATTACTAACAGATTTTTTAAAAGATAATAAAGACTATTCAGATTATGAATCCTTAAATCGTTTTAAATACTTAAATGTATTTGATAAAACTTATATAAAAAATTCTAATGGAAGTGCAAGAATAAAATTAGATGATAATCAGATACAAACAGTAATAAAGCAATATGAAAATAGTCTTAGTGATCAGGATAAATTAGCGTTAGAAGAGGTAGAAGAACTTTATATAATCAATAATCTTGATGATATTGATGGAATATTGTCATATAAAAATAAAACTCTTGATATTTTAAAAGAGAATATAAAAG
Organism: uncultured Bacilli bacterium; assembly: GCA_934102255.1. Classification (GTDB taxonomy): domain Bacteria; phylum Bacillota_I; class Bacilli_A; order RF39; family UBA660; genus CAG-605. Next base: position 14,561 of record CAKOSN010000004.1, read on the forward strand.
AAAAATTATTCTTAAATAAAGGAAAAATGGAATTTTTTAAATTTGGAAGTCTATTTTTAAATGTTGATAAGGATTTCATTGATACTAGATTTAAAGGAAAGACTGGAAATTTTAAAACGATACTTTTTTATAATAATTTAGATAACAACTTAGTATTAAACAAAAATAATGTTATTACAAAAGAAAGCAATGTCATTGAAGAAAGATTTGTTTCAACAAAGGAGTTAGAACAAGATAAAAAAGAAGATTATATATTTTCTATAAATCAAGTATTGCTTGTTTCATCTTTAGAAACAGAAACACACTATTTTGTTAGAATTCCAAATACTGATGCTAAAGAATATTTTTATGTGCCAAAGAATGAATGTGAATGGGCTGAAAATGGCGAGTTATTTTATACCAAATTAAGAGATGGTGAATATTATAAAATTTATGATAGGAATGGTGAATATCTATATGAAAAATCTTTTAAAGAATTAAAAACTAAGTGGGAAGATAAGACAAAAAAGCAAAAGACTCCCAGTAATGAAAAAATAAAAGCTTCCAATGAAAATTCAAAAGAGGAATTAATATTTGATAATTCATATATTTCTAAATACAAAGAACCTATTAGTAGGATTTATAAATCAAAAATATATTTAGAAACTGAAAAAGGTTTTTATATTAAAACTAATGATTCGTCATCTTTATTATTTGCAATAAAAAAAATATGTTCTTGGACAGATGATAAAAGTTATCTAATTATTTGTCCAAGAAAGGGACTCTTTAATTCAGGCTTATCAAAATACTCATTAGAGGGGTTTAAAAAGACCTTTGAAAAAAGAATTAACTATAATGAAATAAGTAAATATTTAAAGATATTTTATCCTAATGAATCAAAGAAAAAAGATGTAATATCAATAAATGTTCCAAAATATAAATGCAAGTTAAATTCTAATTTTGTTGAAGTACCTTTAATTATTAATAATATTTCAGGTTATATAGATGTTAATATTATTAAAACTAAAATAAACAAAGAATCAGTTATTATTGAATTTACACCAAATGAGCAAATAGGTTTTCATGATAAAGAAGGAAATTATGTAGGACATTATAGTAGTAATCAAATATTAGAATATTATAATCAAACGCTAGAAAATGATAAAATTATAAATTTTCCTTCTGAAGATAACGAAATTCAAGATATGTCAATGTTAGAAAAGGAGGTTGCATAGTATGGATGGAAATGCAAAACATGATTTGGAACACACAGCAGAAAAAACAGTTGCTGTATCAGAAAAATCAACAAGAATATTTGCTAAATTATTTGGAAAGTTTATGAAGAAAGCAAATAGATACTACCAAAAACATTTTTCATCATCAATGAAGGCTCTTAGAAATGATGGACCGACTAAAGAACTTTATGTTTCACCACCACTTACAAGAGCCGAAGCAAAACAAATCATTACGGTTTGTAGAGAAAATAATGTTTTAATGGGAATTAAGAAAATGGATCCTAGTGGTGAGCAAGGTAGAAATCAATCACTTCATAAACAGGAAAAACTAGCAAAAAATGAAATTAAGTTTCATAAATGGGATGATAGAAGAAAAGCCTTAAAAAAGATACCTATTATTTATAATTTTTGTAAAACTATGGCTGATAGATATAAAAAATTATCACTTAAAGATGAACAGGATAATTTAGATGAAAGATATGTTTTAATCTTTAATAAAAGTAAATTATCTTTTTTAAATGAACAATTAGAAAAAATACCACCTAATAGAGTTAAACAATATGCTCAAAATGAACTTACAGATATTAATAAAGATGGCGTTGTTGATGAAAGAGATTATGAAATCATGCAGCCTCGTGGAATGAATTTAAAAGTTTCAGATTTAAGTAAAATAGGTGAAGATTTTGGCTCTTGTCCAGTTAGAGATTATTTATCCAATTATTGTACTCAAAAAATAACTAAAGAACAATATTGTGAAATAAGAGAACAACTATTTGAACTTAGAAGTCATGGTGCATGTGTGTATAATGACAAAGAAATGATAATTGCAATTCCATCAGAGGATTTACAAGAATATAAAACTTTTGCACCATTAGATAGACCAATAAAAGAGTATGGTAGAAATGGTGCAAGAGATATAAAAACAGAAAGTAATTCAAATGATATAATTGAATTAGAATTAAATAACTTTGAAGATTATAAATTGTTTAAAGAAAAATATAGTTCAAAGGATTTTGTTGCTCAGCATACACCAGATGGTAAAACAACTGTTTTGATAAAAGAAACTGACACAAAAGACTTACTGGAAAATAGTAAAAAAAAATCCAAGACGGCAGATTTAGTAAAAGAGGCAGATAAATTTGCCGAAAAGAATAATCCTATTGAAAAAGTATTAGATAAGGAAGAAGAACCAGAAATTGCTCGTTAAAAGAGTTCATAAAAGTAGTAAATGGATTATTCTTATTGTTGTTTTCATTGCCTCTTATTATGCTCTTAGAGTAAGTAGTCTTGCAGAAATTAATGGTAGTTTCAAATTTGAATATTTAACAGAAGCCTTAGATAAGCTTCATATAATAACAACACCAGTAGTTTTAAATGCAAAAACATTATCAACATCATTGTTTACAGGTTTATTTACAGCAATGGTTATTTATACTTATTTAACTCAAAATAAAAAAAATATACAGGAAAATACTTACGGTAGCTCGGAGTGGGAAGAACCTAAAAATACTTTAGAATTTCGTGATAAAGAATTTGTTAATAATCAAATATTTACATCTACAGAGATGTTTTCAAAAAATATGAAAATATCTAAACGAAATCGTAATGTTATTTTGTTAGGAAGACCTGGTACTGGGAAATCAAGATATTATTTTAAGCCAAACATTTTGAATGCTAATGGTGAAACAATTATTCTTACAGATCCAAAGGGAGAATTACTTAGAGATTGTGGAATGTCTTTGATTAATAAAGGATATGATATTAAAGTTTTAAATTTAGTTGAAAAATGGAAGTCTGATCATTTTAATCCATTAATGTATATAAAGAAAATAAACAGGCATGTTTCTGAAGATTCTGAAGGTGAAGAATGGATTGCAGAAGATGATGTAATGACTCTTATTAATACATTAATGTTAAATACTAAATCCGAAACAATAGAGAGTAATACTGGAGATCCATTTTGGGAGAGATGTGAATCAATGTTCCTTCAATCAATTATTTATTATGTCATTTTTAATTATGATGAAAAAGATAGAAATTTTAAAACTGTCTTAGAACTTATTAGATTGGCAGAACCTGATAAGGAGGGCAATTCTACTTTAGGTAATATGTTTAAAGTATGGGAAACAAAAGATCCAGATAACATTGGAATAAAGCAATGGAAACATTTTAAAGTGTCAGCTTCTTCCACTAAAATGATGAGTACAATCATCATTACAGCATCTGCAAGGTTATCTCCATTTAATATAGCAGAACTTGAAGAAATAACAGTTAATGATACTATGGAATTAAGTAGGATAGGAGCTAAAGGTGATGAAGGCAAAATTGCCTATTTTATTATTAATAGTCCAAATGATTCTACATTTAATTTTATAGCAAGTATTATGTATACTCAGATATTTTCTATTATTGATTATAATGCCAGTCATAACAATGGTTCTCTTGCTTCGCCTTGTCAAATATATTGTGATGAGTGGAGTCAACTTGGTGTTATTCCTCGCTATTTAGAAAATTTAGCTTATATTCGTGGATTAAATTGTGGTTTAACGACTTGTCTTCAATCATTATCACAGTTAAAAAAAGTATACAAAGACAATTGGGAAACAGCATTGGATTGTTGCGATTATATTTTATTTATGGGTTCACGAAGTAAAGAAACTTTAGATTATATGTCATCTATGTTAGGGAAAAAATCTTGGTATAAAAAATCATCAGGACGAACTTATTCTAAACAGGGTTCATCTTCTACCAATTGGGATATTGTTGGGAGAGAATTAGCTTTTATAGATGAGATAGCAAGAATGGAAAAAGGATATTGCATTTTATTAGTGTCTGGATTGCGTCCGTTTTACTCTAAGATGTTCGATTTAACAAAACATCCTAGATATTCAGAATTGTTTGAGGCGTGGGATGAAAAGAACACGATTCAAAATAAATATGAGCATGAAGTAGAAAGGAGGAAGACCAAAGAAATAAGAAAGAAGCAACAATTACTAAACGAACTAGGTTTAGGTTTTGCAAAAGTTAAACCCGAATTTAGAGCAAGAAAATTGACAGCAGATGAAGAACAAACTATTAATTCAGGGGATGTGATTTTATCTACTAAAAGTCTGACTGATGAACTTTTAGAAAATTTGTAGTTTTATTTTTTTTAATTTAATTGTCTACTATTGTAGACATAATAAAGAAAAGGAGAAAACAATGAAAAATAATAATATCTTATTAAAAGTAAAAAAAGCAGTAAAGAAAACAGTTAGTAGTTTAAATGTAATAGTTTGTAGTTTAATCTTAAGTACCAGTAGTGTATATGCTGCTGGTAGTAACACAAGTAGTATAGATGGTTTTATTAGTTTTGTTTGTGATTGGTTACTAAAAATCGGTGGTGTAGTTGCTTTAATTGGTGCAGTAATGTTTGCATTAGGATGGCAAAGGGATGATGCAGAAGGAAAGTCCAGAGGATTAATGACTATGATGGCAGGATTTATGGTAATAGCTATTAGTCAATCAAAAGGATTATTTGGTCTATAAGATTTAAAATAAGGGAGGATACGAATGGCTAAATTAATTGAAAATCTATTTAAAATATCCTTCAAAATATTAGGGTTTAAAATAGATATAAGTGATTTTGTAGGAACTGTTCGTAGTCTTTGTAATTGGAATACTATAAGTAAAACAACAATATGGACTCTAGCAACAAAGATACATACAATTATTGTACCAATTGGACTGAGTTTATTAACTTTGTTTTTCTTGATAGATATAACAAAAAAAGTAATGGATTATGAGAGAATGAGTTGGGAGCGAATCGTTTTTACATGTATTCGCTTCCTTATTTTTAAAATGTTGATTGAAAATTCATTTGAATTGTTATCATCTATTATGACTATAACAAATGATATATTAACAAAAGTTACTGCTACAATATCCTCAACAGGTACATTACCTAATTTATCAACTCAAATGGGAGATTTAGTACGAAATGCTGGAGGAATAATTGACCGTAGTTTTATGGGAATTATCATTTTAATTTTATATATTCCATTTATGGGAACAATGATCGGTGTTCTTGTTCAAGTGTTTTTACGAATAGGTAAATTAATATTAAGTTTTGCTTTTTCTCCGATACCAATAGCAATTGGTACTTGGGAAGACGGACAAAATGTTTGTAAACGATTTATAATGTCAACTATTGCTTTAGGAATTGAGGCATCAATGATAGTTGTTGCAACAGCAATTTATTCACTTTCACTATCAACTTTATCTGATGCAAGTTCAATAAGTTCAATGATTGCTATTATGTTCTTAAATGGCTTTTTGATGGCTATGATTTCAATGACAAGCAATATGGCTGAAAAGTGGACAGGAGGATAAGATGGATAGAATAGAACCTAGAATTCATGATGAAATAAAAGATTATAAAGAAAAATTTTATAATTTCACATTAAGGCAATGGATATTTGGCATTCTTATTCTTATAACTACTGTACCTTTATATCTTTTTTTATCTCCAAAAATAGGAAGCAATACGGCAGGATGGATTGTTATATTGATTGCAATTCCTATTGGTTTTGTTGGATTTATTCCGATTCAAGGACTTAACGCTGAAAGAATAATGTTTTATTGGAAAAGAAATTACATTAACTTTGCAAAACCTATTCTTTACAAAACAGAAGAGGAAATTATTCAAGAAAAGTATGGTAAGAATAAAAAAACAGTAGCTAATAATGTAAGTAAAAAAGAACAAAAAAATATTCAGAAACTAGAAAAGCAAAAACAAAAAGAATTACAAAAAGAGCGAAAAAAGCAAAGAGAAATTGCTCGTGCTAAGAAAAAATTTGGAATTAATAATTTAGAAAATACCCAAAGTAATTTTTCATTAAGTCAAGAAGAGGCACAAGTATTGCTTAAACTTGCAAAACAGGTAGTTGGAAAGGGGGAAAAACAAATTAATGAAACAAAAGAAACTACGACAACAAACAAAGAGGAAGCGTAGTTTTATTCCTAGAGTTTTTATACCTAAAACAAGTCAAGAAGTAATATCGTATATGTTTAAAGATGTTGATGAAAAAACAAATATATTTAAAATAAATGATGAAGAATATTCAATTTGTATAGAATATACTGATGTATCATTTGCTAAAGCTAATGATGAAGAAGCAGAAAATATATTCTTTAAATGGTTAGAATATTTACATTCGTTTAGAGAAGATAATCATATTTCCGTTATCAATGCTGGGACACCAATAAAAACGGAAAAATATAAAGAAAGATTTATATTTGATACTGATAGTATAGAAGATTCAAATCAGTTACAAATAGCTGAAGAATTAAATACAATAATTACTAATTCTCTCGGATCTAATGAAGAAACTTTGCAAACTAAAAGATTTGTTGTAATATCACTAAAAGCAAGAAATTTTCTTGAAGCCAACGCTTTATTTCTAAACATGTTTATCAAAACTGAGCAAAAATTTAAAGAATTAAAGTCTAAAATAACATTAGTTAGTATTAAGGAAAGACTAAAGTTTTTATACAATTTTTTTAATGTAGAATCTTTAGAAACAAGAGGAATAGAAAATATTATTACTTATGCTAAAGAAAATAATATGTCTATTTTTGATGTTATTGCACCTAAAAAGATTTCTATGCGAGAATCAGATTTTATTGAAATTGATGATAAAAAATTTCTAAGGGTTTTATATGTATCAAAACTTCCTAAAAGTATAACTCCAAGATTTTACAATCGGTTAACTACATTAGAAGAAATTAATTTAATAACCACATTGAATATAAGTCCAACTAATTCTGCAAAAATGATTAAACAGGTTGATAAAAGTTTATCAGCAATGGAAACTGAAAGACTTGAAAAAATCAAAAGAGCAGGTAAGAGTAATTTGGATTATGAATGGGTCAAAGATAAAAAATTAGAAACAAGGATTTCAAATGCAGAACAATTACAATATGATCTTCAAAAAAATAATCAAAAGATATTTAAAAACAATTTCTTAGTTTGTATTTCAGCTAATTCATTTGAAGAATTAGAAGATCAAACTGTAAAGGTACAGGAAGTTGCAGCTGAAATGTTAGTAGAAATGAAACCTTTATTATGGCAACAATTAGAAGGTTTACAGAACATTCTTCCCTTAGGGCATAATTCATTACAATTTCAAAGAACTTTAACAAGTGAAGCAACAGCTGTTAATGTTCCATTTAATAGTAAAGACTTTAATCATGATAAGTCTTTATTTTATGGTGTAAATCTTGTTAGTAAAAATGCAATTTTTTGTGATAGAAAACAGCTAATTAATGGAAATGGATGTGTTTTGGCAACATCAGGGGCAGGTAAATCTTTCAATGTAAAAACATTAATAGAGCAAATATTAATTCGTTATCCTTCAGATGATGTTTGTATTATAGAACCTCAAGATGAATATTCTAATTTATTGAAAGTATTTAATGGGCAAAAGATTTTTATATCAACAACTTCAAATACACATATAAATCCTTTTGATTTATCGTTAAATTATGGTTGTACTGATAATGGCAAGAGTGAACCAGTTAAAAGTAAGGTAGAGTATATAATTGCATTCCTAGAAAGTATAGTAGGTGCTAATGCACTAACTGGTGGTCAGAAAACTATAATTGACAGGTGCACTAAAATTATTTTTGAAGATTATGAAAAAAGCAATTTTGAGGATGAAAGTTTACTTCCAACTTTGCCAGATTTTTATAATATGCTTTTACAACAACCTGAAGCCGAAGCAAAGGATTTGGCTCTTATTATTGAAAGATATGTCAAAGGGTCAATGGATTTATTTTCTAAAAAAACAAATATAGATATTCAAAACCGTCTTGTGTCATTTGATATAAGCAAATTATCTGCGTCATTACAAACAACAGGATATTTAGTTGTTTTAGACCATATTCAGAATAGATTAGCTAGAAATAAAGAAATGGGAAAATATACATGGATATTTATTGATGAATTTCATATCTTACTTTCTAATCCGTATTCTGCTCAGTATGTTGCCAACTTTTATAAAACTGGAAGAAAACTAAATGCTTTAAATACTGTAATATCACAGCAAATTGCTCATTTATTAAGATCTGAAGCTGGTAGAGATATTTTGTCTAACTCAGAATTTGCTTTAATATTAAAACAAAAGACATTAGATCTGCCAGATATATGTAGTATTTTTAACATTAGTCAAGAAGAATCAATGTATATTCAAGGTGATGCACCAACAGGGCAGGGGTTAGTTGTTTTTGGTTCTGATGTAATTCCATTTACTAATAAAGTTCCTAAAGACTATTTAATATATCAAGTAAATAATACTGATAATATAGTACAAGCGAGGTAATATGAATAATAATGCAGAGAGAGATACGAAGAAGTCGATTGATAGATTATCAATTGTTTCTTCTTCTGCATCATCTAAAACATTTGATTTAGTAGATAAATCTGCCAGAAAAATATCTGATGTTAAAGAAGAACGAAAGCTTCAATTTCAAGAAGAGGAAAATCGAAAAAAAGAAGAAAGCAATTTACAATTACAAACTTCTGAAGGAATACAAGAAAATGAAGATTCAAGTAAGATAAATGATCAAGATGAAACAACTAGTAGAATGAAAACTAATGTCAATAATTCAAATGAGATTAATTCTCAAAATGAAACAACTAGTAGGATAAAAACTAATGTCAATAATGAAGATGTGGAGGCTAATACTTCTGGAGATGAAAAAGAAGGCAAGGCTGAGTCTATTTCTAGATTCAGTAAATTAAAAACTTCCGTTTCAAAAGCTACACAAAAAACTTTTAAATTTAATGATAATCAAGGCAAGGTATCTAAAACATTTACCGTTATAGGAAAGACAGGAAATAAAATTTCAAAGACCAGAAAAAATGTTACAAAAGTATCCAGAGAATTAAATAAGATGATGAGTAGTGATGGAACTGGGACTGAGTATATAAATGATAAAATTGGTCGTAAAGTAAAAACTACAAGTTATAAAATCGCCAAAAAAGGTGGAAAAAAAATTCAAAGAAAGTTTAGTCAGACAATTGGCAAAAAACTTGCTCAAATTGCAAAAACAGTTTTAGTTAAAATTTTAAAACTATTATTATCGCTATTCACATCTTCTTCTTTATTTGCAGTAATTATTGGTTTAGCAATGATTATTGTAATTGGTGCATGTTGTATATTTGGTAGTAGTTCATCAGGCGATAAGTCAATAACTGATTATTCATCATATATGGCATCTGTGCAAAGTGAATACAATACACAGGTTGATACTTGGAAAAGACTTAATCCTAATGGAATTGTTGTTGGTGTAAATGGTGATTATGGTCAAATAGATTGGCGTATACCTCTTGCTATTATGCAGTCAACAGGTGCTGAATTAAGTTTTGATTCAGATGAGAAAGCATTACTAGATACATTTAAAAATGCTGGATTATTTGAAAAACATGAAGTTGTGTATCAAGAAGTAGAAAATAATAACTCGACTACACCTAATCCATCTGCACCATCATTAAATTTGCCATCTCAAGATTTACAATATGGTCAATCATCTTCCTCATCAATCCCAGTCTTGGTAATTACAAACGGTGTTTATGAAGATTATTTAGAGTGGTTAAATAATAATTATTCAAAAGTAGCAGACTTTAATAAAAAAAAGAAAGTAACAGATGGATCTGATAAGTCGTTTTCAGATGACCAAAAAGAAATGTTATCTTTATTATATCAATCTGATGACTTTGCTGAGTTACTTGGAAATAACTTCATAACTAATACTCCTGTATATGGTAAAAATGAAATTTCAGCAGATTTAAAAAGTGATAATTATAATTCAAAAAATGCATTAACAATTGCTGGATATAAAGGTCAGTGCACTTGGTATGCTTTTGGTAGAGCTCTTGAAACTTCTGGTAAAAAGATGCCAACAGGAAATGCACAAACTTGGCTTACATCTGCTATTACTATGGGTTATAAGACTGGAACACAACCTTCAGCCAATTCTGTTGTCGTATTAATGGGACGCAAATTTGGTCATGTAGCTTATGTTGAAGCGTATGATGGTAAATCAATAACAATTAGTGAAGGCAATGTTGGAAACGCTTGTAGTAATGATAATTCATGCAGTCAAGTAGAATATGCTAATAATCATGCTGAAGAATTGGTTAGAACAAAAACTTATAGTTCTTATGACGCTTATAGAAGAGCAAATAAAAGTAGTGGCTTAACAGTGGTTGGATTTATATATTTAGATAATGAAAAGGAGAATAAATGAAAAAAGGTAAAATGATTTTTTTAATGATTTTAACAATTATTATTTGTATTACAATTCCAATATTTTTAAACAAAAGTGTCATTCAAAGAAAATTGGAAATAGCAAAACAAGAAGAAATTGAAAAAGAAAAATATGAGGAAATGCTTAAATCAGATGAAGTTGCTCCAATCTTAATATTAACTCAAGATAAATTGGTAATGTATCAGGGAGATGAAATTAATTATAAATCTTTTATAAAAGAAGCATCAGATAATTTGGAAGGCAATTTAATAGAAAGAGTAAAATATAATGAGTTAGATGTAAATAAAATTGGAGAATTTGTTGTGAGTTACGAGGTTAGTGATAAAGCATTAAATACAACAAAAATAGAACTTCAAGTGATAATTAAAGAGAAACCAAACTTTAAATATTTAGATTAACGAAGGGAGAAAATTATTATGAGTGATGAAGAATTATTACTGAAGTATCGTAAATATAAAAAGAAGAGGTTTATTATAATTGGTGGAATAACTTTTCTTCTTATATTAATTTTTAGTGTGATTTTATATTTTCATTTTAATAATACTTCATCTACTGAACCAAAGGTAAATTCAAAAGAAGATGTAGTAATAAAAGATGAGGATGCTCCAATTATTAAATTAAAAATAAAAGAAATAGAGATAATGAAAGGGGATGATATAAACTATAAAGATTATATTGAAAGTGTAGAAGACAAGATTGATGGGAATTTAATAGAAGAAGTTCAATATGAAATGATAGATACATCTATTGTTGGTGAGCATTCTATTATATATAGCGTTAGTGATAAGGCTGGAAATACAAGTCAAGCTATATTGAAAGTGATCATAAAGGAAACAGAAGAACAAGTTGATACTAATAATTCAAAAACTAGTTCAACAGAAAATAAATCAAATTCAATTAAGAAAGATTCTAATAATAAAAATTCAGAATCTAAACCATCTCAAAAAGGAGAACAAAATTCTCAAACTCCTAAGCAAGAGGAAACTACAAAAAATGATAATAATACTTCAGAGAAAATAGTAAAATATTTTCTTTTTTCAGATGGATATACAATGTTGAATGTATCTGATGCGTGTGCTACAGAATTGAAAAAAATAAATAGAACAGGAATGTGTAGTCCAATACAAGATGAAAATGGTATCTATTTAGGAATGAAATTAGAAACAAATTAATAAAGAAAGGGGCTTTAATGAAAGAAATATTTACAGAAAAAGAATATACAGAAGCTGTTCAAAAAGTAAATGTAAAAATGCTAAATGATTTTTATAATAATTTAAATAATTATGCACCAACAGATAATTATGTTGATTTAAGAGATTATGAAATAACTGATGAGGAATTTAAGTTGTTGTGGAGATGTCAAGAATTATTAAATGAATATGATAATAATAAACAATCATTAGGAAGTAATTGTATAAATATATTTGGTACATTAAAAGATAAATATTTAAGTTCTTTTAAGGAGAATGAACAATGAATAAAGAGTATATAAAAGAGTTATTTGAAGAAAATAAGAAAACATTTTTAGAATCAGAAGAAGAGATAGAAATATAATTTTTTTAGGCAAAATGTCTACTATTGTGGACAAAAGAAAGGATAAAATATTTATGAAAAATAATTATGGTTTTATTGCTGAAGTATTTAGAAAAAGAAGAATAATGTTAGGATATAGCAAAAGAAAATTAGCAGCAATTGTTGGAATCAGTGATACAGAAATATCAAGAATTGAACATGGTGAGAGAGAAAATTATAATTTAGTAACTTTGATTAGAATGTGTGAGGTTTTAAAAATTGATTTTATTCATTTACTTGTACTTGCAGGTTATCTTCCATCAGATCAAAACTGCAAAGATACTATAACGGAAATGGAAGAATTATTAGATGATGAAATTAAAGAAGAATCTTGTGATTCAAATTTTATAGATAATCCAATAGAAATAATTATAAACTTAGTTTTAGGAGATGAGTAATGGATACTTTGATAATTAGTAATGAGAATAATATCCTTCATATATTTAATGATGGATATAGTTGTGATTATACACTCTATAATTCCAAGGGGCATAGTTTGGATGGTGGAGTATTAGAATTTGAAGAAAAGGTATTACCAAATGTATTAACAGAAAAAATAATAAAAATTATAAAAGATAAATTTTTATTTAATTCACCTTTTACTTGTTTAACTGGTGATAAAGCTCAAAATTTACTGGAATTAATAGAAATGGAAGATTATAAAAATCTGAGAAATAAAATTGAAAATAAATCAGTAATAGACAAAGACAAAAATGATATAGAAATAAATATTTAATAGAAAAGGAGAAATAATATATGAGAAAATTTTATGATGATTTTATTCAACAAAAACCAAAGGAAATGTCAAAAACACTTGAGGATATAGTTTTTAAATATACAAATCCAGAAACACATCAGCCAACAAAAGTACCTGCATCTCATTTTGAAAAGGAATTTGGACAAGAAGTAGAAAGAGCAATTAGTCAGTCTGTTAATAGGCAATTTTTGTCTATTATGTATGGACAATTAAATACTTTGAAAAAGGATAATGAACAACTTTTTTATCAAGCATTAATTTGCATTGATAATAATATTAATCCTAAAGATTTAAGATTGTCAGAACAAATTGCAATTAATCACACTTATGATTACATTCAAGAAAAACAAAAAGTAGAGAAGAAGGAATTTCATTTTTTTAATAAAGAAATATCTAATGAATATCATAGAGCAATAACTGATCCTAACATTCAGGCTGAAGCAATGGAAATTTCTAATTTTCTTGAAAATCAGGAATCCATTGAATTAAATCGTATAAAAAATAAAGTAGATGAACAATATCAAAATCACGAAAATGATAACTCTTATAATGAGGAAGAGATGGATGATATTGAGCATGATGACTATTATTAAGGTGGTAAAATGAAAGACTATGATATAGAAATAGAAGAAGTCTTAAGGAGAATTGTAAGTGTAAAGGCTGACAATATTGACGAGGCTATTGAGGCTGTTAGAGAAAAATGGAATAATGAAGAAATAGTTTTAGATTCTTCTGATTTTGTAGAATCTTCTATAAATAATTTATACAGCAAAAGATTAAACGAAAAATTGGATATGAGATTACAGTTTAATCCAGCAGCTGAAATGTTGACTATTACTTGTGGAGATAATTCTGAAAGATATGTATGTGAAAGTGTGAGAGATTTGAATAGTTGTATTAAGACATTTTCAACTGATTTTTTAGAAAATTATGAAATAGATTCATCAAATAAATATGAAGAAAAAGATATTAATTTAGAAATAGAAATGTAATTTTTTTAATTTGAATGTCTACTATTGTAGATGACAGAAAGGAGATTTATTTGATAAATGAAGAGAATAAATGGCTAGACTTTATTGCTGGAATTAATACTATAATCGTTTCAAATGAAGATGAGTTCAATAAATTTCGAAAATTTTTAGATGATTTAGGAATTGGAAAGCTTCTTAAAGATTACAGAACTTTTTCAGCTTGGAAACATCTAGCTATAATTAATAATAAGAATTCAAATTATCTGATTTTTGAATTCCAAATAACAAAAGGATTAACATTTGGATATACTAAAGAATCATCTAAAGATTGGTTTGGAGTACAACCTTTGACTGTAAAAGATTTAGAATCATATTATAAGAATAGTAAATTATTAAATAAAAAAAATACAAATAAATTAGAACCAGAAAAAGAAAAATATATTGATATAAAGAAAAATAATGAACGATCAAGCTTAGAAGATGGTTTTGAAATAGAAAGGTGATATGAAAGGAGAAAATAGTTATGCCAAATTGGGTAAAAACAATTGTAAGAACAAAACCAGATGTATTAAAGGATATTTTAGAAAAATATTCTACTAAAGAAGGCTTCTCATTTAATAATGTAATTCCCATGCCCAAAGAATTAGCTATAGATAAAAGTAGCAGTGGTGATGATGGATTAATGTATCTTTATTTAGAAAGTAATGATGAAAAAACAAAGAATAAAATAAATGAGGTATACCGTTCAACAAAGCCTTTTGACTGGGATATTTTTAATGAAATAAAGTTTCAAAAACTTGCAAAAAACTATGATAAAAATAAAATTGAAGATAAAATTTGGTACAAAGAAAGTATTGAACTTGCTAAAAAATATATCTCTAATTATGAAAAATATGGTTATGTAGATTGGTATGATTGGCGTTGTGCTAATTGGGGTACAAAGTGGGATTTATCAGAATTAGATTATAATAAAGATACTATGATTTTTGAAACAGCTTGGGGATTTGCTGGAAAGGTTATTTTAGAACTTTCTCGTAAATATCCTGAAGCTGTTTTTGAATGTATATTTGCTGATGAGGGAATACAAGAAAATTCTGGGATTTTAAAAATAAAAGATGGCGAAATTATGAGTGAAAGATATAATTTAAGTCAAAGTTCCATTGATGCAATTTGGCTTTGCTATTTAGATGATAGTGAACAAGAAATAGAACCAGAAGAGGAAGAAACAGAAATAGAAATAGATTGTTAGAAAGGAGAAAAACAGTGGGACAATATCATAAATTTATGAATTTTGATAAAAAAGAAGTTTTAAGTCCTCAAGGATTTTTAAAATTAATGGAATGGAGTTATCAACAAAATGAATATATGCTTCAAATAGAAAATCTTCTAAAAACATCATGGAAAGGTGATAGAATTCTAGTTATAGGAGATTACGCACCTGATTTTTATGAAAACTCATATTCTAGTGAACTTTTAAAAAATATTCGTGAAGAAAATGAAGAATACCAGTGCAACAATATCTATAGTTATCCATATAAAGAGTTAAAAAATACTTCTTTTTATTCAAATAGATTACCATCTCGTTATATTTATAATGATTCAATGAAAGAATATATTGATTTGAAAAAACAACCATTACAGTGGGTAGTATATGATGAAAATATAAACTTAATTGATGGAGCAAAAATCCATCCTTTAAGTTTAGTATTATCTTGTTGTAATGGTGCTGGTGGAGGAGATTATTATGCATCTAATAATAATGATGTTGGTTGTTGGATAAAAAGTTCAAATAGCATTATTTTGTCTGACGAACTTAAAGAAGGATATAAAGCCTCTAATATATCTTTTAATGAGTTTAGTGAAAAAGAAAGTGATATAGAAATAATTATTGATTATTTAACAAAAAATTTTGAAATTACAAATATAAAAAAAATCGAAAAAATAAAATTTTCACCATCACTTTTTTTAGACAAAAATGAAGAAAAATATATTTTAGAACAATCTATCAAAAATATCAGAGAAAAAGAATTAAATAAAAATATAAAAAATATTGAAGAAGAGCCAGAAATTGAACTATGAAAGGAGAATATATTTTGAATAAAACTTTGGAAAAGAAAATAGAAAAATTAGAAGGATTAAAAAGAAAAGAATTAGAAAAAATAGATGCTATTAATATGATAATATCCGATTACGATAAACAGTTAAAAATATTATACGATTATAAAAAACAACAAGAAAAAATATATCAGATGCAACAAGTTTTGGATACTAAAATATTAGGTGATAGTCAATGAATATAATTCGTGAAAGAATATCACCAAATGAATATACAATGTTAAATTTGGATATAAATATTGATGCAAATAAAGAACCTGAACATGATAATGTATTTTGGTATGGTGGCAATGTCGCTGATATAAAATCTTCACAGGGAGAATATATAATAGCAGCAAGAGGAGTTGTTTTTTGTGATCTGATTGCAAAAAAAGACTATGTTAATGAATTGGGTGAAAAAATAAAAAAAGGAACAATAATAGCAAGTGTTAAAGATAAAAATGAATATGCTGTTTTTAAAGAAGTAATGTCGTCATATATAAAAGATGATAATGAATTGTCAGATATATTGCTCGGAAATCATGATATATATGAAATGGATATTCATAATAATAATTGGTTTGAGTTATCATTTTGTGATAAAAATGGAGAAATAGAATATGATGATGTAATGGATGCTGATACATTAAAAGAGGCAATGAATGAAGCTTTGGATATAATTTGGGAACAAAACAAAAATAATAAATTGTATTCAATATATTGTCGTACAGATAGTAGTAATAAAAATGAAACAACAAATATCATTGATAATCAAATAAAAACTTGTTTATCCTCTATCAATAAAACTGCAAAAGAAAATACTGAATTAATAAGAGTGTATTTTGATACATGTTCAGGTGCAGTTAATCATAATCATACATTTGGAAAAGTATTAGCTGATTTAAAAAATGACAAAATAATAGATTTATATTCAACAAATATTTCTAGATTATCCAGAGATGTTAGAAGAATGATTGATATAAGAGAAATATTAAAAAATAGTAAAACAGATATTTATTTGAGTAGCGAAAATAAATATGTATATAAGCAAATATTTAATGAAATGACTATTCCAGATTTTTATAAAAAAACAGATAAAGAGATAGCAGAAGAACAAGAAATGGATGAGATAGAATATGAATAAGCTCCCAAAAAATAGACAAGATTTAATTGATATGTATATAAAAAGCTTGGAAGAAGGAAATATTCCATGGGAGCAAATGTGGAAGACTTCCATCCCTGAAAATGCTATTTCTGGAATAAAATATAGAGGGGTAAATAATTTATATTTATCATACATTGCTTATAAAAGGGGATATAAAGATAATAGGTGGATCACATTTAATCAAATGGAAAAAAAACATTGGAAATTTATTGACTCAGCTAAAGGTAAAGGTGTCCATGTTGAATGGTGGGCAATGAAAAATAAAAACAATAATAAAGTAATTAGTTTTGAAGAATATAATAAATTAATACAAGAAAATCCAGAAAAAGAAAAAGAATATAAAATTAGTAAAATGAGTTATATTGTTTTTAATGGGGATTTAATTGATGGATTAGTTAATGACAAAGTAGAACAAAAACAAGAAATTATTAGTAATGATTATATTCAAAATATTATTAATAATATTGGTGTAGGATACAAAGAAGAAGGCGAAGAAGCTTATTATAGTCCATACGAAGATACTGTTGTTTTACCACCATCAAACAGTTTTAAAACGAACAATTCTTATTATGCTACACAGCTTCATGAATTAGCTCACTCAACAGGGCATGAGTCTAGGTTGTCGAGGAATCTTAAAAATAAATTTGGAACAGAAGAGTATGCAAAAGAAGAATTAAGAGCAGAAATTAGTTCTTCTTTTTTAATGCAAAAATTTCATTTAGAGGAAGATAAAAGACATTTGGATAATCATAAGAGTTATGTTAAAAATTGGTTGGAACTATTAAAAAATAGTCCACAAGAATTGTTTAATGCAATAACTGATGCAAATAAAATTGTTGATTATTTAGATGATAATAGTGTTAAAAAGGATAAATTTATAACGAATGAATTAGAACAAGAAATGGAGATGGAAATTTAGTGAAAAATTTTAAAAATATATGTTTAGAACTAGATGATTTTTTTGAAAAAAACAAGGATGATATAAGTGTAAATCAATATCAAAGTTATTTAGGATTAAAAGAAGCAATAGGAACTAAATTTAATGAACTATCTTCTGATGAAATTAAATTTTTTACATCTTTATGTATTGAAAAAAGTGGGGATAGAATTGACATTTATGATTATTCAGCTGCAATAGCAACAGCAATTTATATAGATGATGTTATTACATTAGATGAATTAGAAAAAATTTCTAGCGACTATATAATTGAGTGTTATGAAGATGATAGAATTTATAGGATAGGTGATTATGAGGAGGAATTAGAAATTGAATATGATAATATCTGATTATAAAAAAATTAAAGAGTTTTGTGAATCATTTGAAAATTTTAATATATATAATTATCTATATTATATAGGATTAACGAATGTTAAAGAGGATATTTCAAATGAAGATTTAACAATGTTGATTGAAAAATGTAATGCTCTCAGTGGCGAGTATACAGATCCAATTGAAGTAGGACAATCACTTGCAAATGAGATATATGAGGAAAAAAATGTGTCGATAGATGATATAAAAATGTTGACGATAGATGAATTTTATAATTGGTATAATAATGGAAGAGAAATAGGGAATTCTCTTGAAATTTCTTCTTTAGACGAAAGAGAGGTTGATTAATTTGGATATATTTTTAATATATAAAACAATGCCAGAAATTCATAAAAATAATTTAAAATCTTATTATATACTTCAAGGAATATATGATTGTTTTCCAAGTATCAGTGATGAAGATGCAAGATTTATTTATGACATTTCACTAAAAATTAAAAATGAAAATATAAATCCTTATTCTATTTCTCATTACTTAACGGATCATTATACAAGAGGAAATCTAACAAAAAAAGATTTGGAAACAGCAACTTCAAACGAAATTTCTGAGGCAGTTTTTTATGATAGTTTAGACTATTTTTCATCATTAGAAGTTGATGAAAATGAAAAATATTATTAATGATTTTTGAAAAAAATCTACTAACTGTCAGCGACTATTTAGTGGGTTTTAGGGATATTCCCTAACAAGCTTAGGGGTGTGTCAACACCATGCTTGATATATTATACAAGACTACTAAGTAACCTCACTTCTGAATATAAAAGAAAGGAGTTAAAAATGGAATTTAAATCAATGGAGAAGTGGCGTGTTCAACAGAGGTTTAATTTAACTGATGAACAATTTGATAATGTAGTTAAGAAGATAAAAAGAAGGCATCCGTTAGAAAGTTGGATTCACAGAAGAACTGCTTCTAATAGTGAGAAAGTTGTGTATATAAAATTAGAATGTGTGGAATGGCTAAGTGATGTATTTTTTAATAAAAAATATTATTTAGATGCTGATATTGAATTTTTTCAAAAACAAATTCAAAGATTGGAAAAGGAATTAAATATTGCACATCATGAATTTAGTTATCAAGATATTTCATTGTATGATTTAAGAGATTACTTTGGAAAAACAAAAAATACAATTGGTGTTGCTATTAATAGAATGGAAAAAAGAAATTCAATATCTTATAAATATATAAAGAATGGAAAGGTTATGATTTCAAAGGAAGGAGTTAAGTGGCTAACTGAAAATTATTTTCGTAAAGTATATTTAAAAGAATTAGAGTTATATAAATTAAGTCTTCAGAAAGTGAAAAAGAAAATGTATGAACAATCAAAATGAAAGATATAGTAAATTAAGAAGACAAAAAATTAATGTTATGCTTAACGAAGAAGAAAGAAGAATCATAACCGAAAAAGCTATCAAGTATGGATATGGAGATTGTTTAGCTGAATATATTAGAGCAGCATGTATTTATGAAAATATTTATATTGAAGATATAGAAGGAAAAAATGAGATTTGTAATTATATAAGTGATTTTATTCAAACACTTAGAGAAATTTTATATGAACAAAAAGCTATTCTAAAAAATGTTTTGATTTCATCTCAAGCAGTAGAAAATATTAGTAATCAAAATAATCAAATAATTGAAATGATAGATATATTGTCTAGTTTAATTGTTGCAGTTTTATCAGTTAACACTGAAAAGAAAATTCAACAAAGAATGAGCTTGATTGAGAAGTATTCTCCAGATGAAAACTTTTTAAGAAGAGTAATTAAAAAGGATAAAAGTATTTATTTAGTAAGACCTTCAAATTTACAAGTTCCAAACATAAAAAATAAGTATATAGTTTATTTAAAAAATAGTTATGTTGATTTTGATTTGGATAACTTAAACATGAATGTGTTTGAAGAACAAGTAAATGCTTTTCGTGATGTAGCAATGAAGAAGAAGGCATTGTTATCTTTTTATAGAGAAAATAATAAATTAGAATGTTCAATAGTAATTGGATATGATGATTTAGAATCAGCAAGAAGATGTGCAAGTGAGATTAAATCAAATGTGTATTGTTATAATAATGAAAAATATGAATGGACTGGTGATATTTATTCCAGCAACAGCTAGATGGGCAGTTCACGGAGTTCAGGGGAGAATCAAATGTATTGATTATATTAAGAATCCAGAAAAGACTATGGGTGGTAAGTTGGTTACAGGTATAAATTGTTCGGCTGAATTAGCTCCCTATGATATGTTAAGAAATTGTCAAAAATTTAATATAGAAGAGGACAATGATAGTAGAACTTGTTATCATGCTTATCAATCATTTGATCCAAAAGAAAAAAATTTAACTCCTGAAGAAGTGCATCAGATGGGTATAGAACTTGCAAAAAAATTATATCCAGATTTTCAAGTAGTAGTCTGCACCCATGTTGACCATTTACATTTGCATAATCACTTTTGCATATCAGCCGTAAATCTAAAAGGTAGAAAATTGGAAGACAGATTATCAAATCCTGTTGAGGGGTTATATGGATTAAGAGATGTAAGTGATCAAATTGCCTTAGAGCATGGACTTCATATAATTGAAGATGCCCCTAAGATTGGTCATTACCATAAGAATAAATATTTATACGACATTGCTAATAAATCATGGAGAAAGCAGATTGCAGAAATGATTGATACATTAAAAGATAAATGCTATTCTTTTGATGAGTTATTAGAGCAACTTGCTTTAGAAGGATACTTAATTAAGCATGGTAAAAACATTCGTGTAAAACCTTACGGAAAAGAAAGATATGTAACAATGAAAATATTAGGTGATGATTACAGTGAAGAAGCTTTGAAACTATTTTTTAGAGAAAAAAGAAGAAACCAAAAAGTTATTAATTTTGAAGAATATAAGTTAAATGTCAATGATAGCGAAATTTTAAATATATATGACCAATTAGCAAGATTGTCCAAACATTCAGTTTTATATACTATGCAGAATTTGGATTCTAATTCAGATTATTATAAATATTACAATTCTCGTTATTTAGAAGTAAAGCGTTATCATCAATTAGTAGATACTATTAACTTTTTAAATAACCACGAAATATATAACTATAATTCATTAGAAAATCAAATTAGAGAAATAAAAAATGATATTAAACAAAAAGAGGAAGAATATCAATCATTACTATCTAAACATGAAACATTACAACTTAGGATTCCATTATGCAATTTATATATAAAATATTTGGATGATTATAATGGATATTTAGAACAACAAGATATTTATCCATCTGGTGCTGAATTGCCTAATGAAGTAAAAGCCTTTTTAGATATAAAATCAGAATTAAATGTTGAAACCCCAGAAGAGGTAGAGGAAATTATTTCAGAAGCAAATAGGATGAAAATAGATATGAACAAAAGATATGCTTATTTATCTTATTTAAAAAATAAAGCCAGTGAATTAGAAAAAATAAAAGGCATTTCATTAGAGAGTGAAAAGGGATATATTAAAAGTGTATCCATTAGCAAAAATATGATTGATGAACAACGCTCATCTTTAGATAAATATTGCATTCGTATTCCATATAGTGAATACTTTTTTTATGTTCCCAAAAAGAGTGTTGCGTGGATTAGTTATGATACCAGAGGAATTGTATATTTAGTAGATGATAAAGAATATGCTCTATATGATCAATATGATAAAGAAATAGAAAGAGTCAATGGAGAAGAAATAGAAAAAATATCAAAAGATGAAAAACAAAAAGTAAATGAATATTATAAAGAAAAATATTGATAAAAAAGAAAAGGAGAAAACAATGAATATAGAAAAAATAAAAGATCATATAAAATATTTAAGAGAGGATAAATATAATACAGAATTTTATGTTGCTTTATTAGCTTATGATATTTTTGAATTTGATGAAAAAGAGATAACAGAAGAGATAATAAATAAGATATTTGAAATAGAAGATAGATATGATTCCATATATAATGAGGAACTTCGTGATGAACTGAGGAGAGAAATAGAAGAAAATCAAGAAATAGAACTAGAAGAGAAAATAGAAAAGATGGAGGAATTTTATGATAGATGAAAAAGATGAAATTCAATTATATTATTTAATTTGTGATATTTCTAAAATATGTAAAAAATATTTTTATAATAGAAAATATTTACCACAAGATGCATGGTCAACTGAAACAGTAGTTAAATCAATTTATCAAAAGTCAAAAGTATTAAATAAAAAATATGATGAAATTAAAAAATGTAAATAAAAATTAGTATATTAATATAATGATTTTATTTTAAGAAAGAGGGAATAATATGAATCCACTATATGAATTAGATGTAAAAAAATTCAAAGAAAATTATGATTTAGGTGAATTTTGTATGCTTGAGTATTTAAAAGATTATATTCCAAATGATTTAGAAGATTTATATACGGATGCCATGAATTATAATGAAATTTTTTGCAATGATTGGACTATCAATAAGTTATTCGAAATGGGGAAAGAAGATAATTATTGGATAAGTAAAGCTAATAATTTTATAAAAAAATATAATGTTCCTAAAGAAGATTATGGAGAGCATCAAAAATATTTTGATAAGTATATTGAAATTAGAGATAAACTTCTTGACGAACTAGGATTAAGTCGTTATATAAGTGATGATTTATCTATTGATATGATTTCAACTACTGGATTACTTGAAGGAGAAATTGTTACTGAAATTAAAAGTATGAATTTAGTTAATTCTTATACAGTAGCAAGAGCTATTAGTTTTGGATATTGTGTTGAACTTCACTATAACGAAGGTGAATCTACGATTGAGTATGGATACAAGATTACTCATGATTATTGGGAAAGTGAAGTTGAAGAAATAACTTGGTTTAACCTTGATATGAAAGATGATGAAATACTTAATAAATTATTTGAATTATATGATGAACATTTTGGAATAGAAAAAGAGCAAGAAAAAGATTTAGAAATAGAAATGTAACTTGTTGTAAATTTTTTCTGTTTTGTGGTATAATAGTCAGCCGATAGGGGGACTTTATGAAAGATTATAAACAAATACTAAAAGAAGTAAACAATACTATAACTAGCAATAAGATTTTTTCAAAACAAGATTTTGAAAAAATGAGTGATTATCTTTTTACTATGAAACAACCTTTAGTTTTTTCAGAACCAAATTCTATTGAATATTATGTTTATTTTGCTATTCAAAATACTTCTCTATATTTAGATAAATGTAGAAATAAGAATATAAATTGGAATGTATCTTACCAGAAATTAGGAAAAAAGATAACAAAATATTGGACTAAGGAGTACAAAAAGTTTAGTCTAGCATAGATTGTTACTGGATTAGTATTTATGTATGGAAGCCACTTTAATTATTAAGTGGTTTTTATTTGCATGAAAGGAAAGAATAAAATGAAAAAACTAAAAATTTTTTTGTTATTGATATTATTGTCTTCTTTAATATATTGTGTTTTTGAAATATACCAAATATATAAAGAAGAAAAAAATACAGCAGATATAAAAGAAGAACTAATTGAATTAGTTGATATTCCTGAAAATATAGAAGAGGAATCATCTTTTAGTGTAAATTTTTCAGAATTACAAAAAATTAATCCTGATATTGTGGGGTGGATTTTAATTGATGGAACTCAAATTAACTATCCAATTGTTCAAGGAAAAGATAATTCATATTACTTGAATCATTCTTATGATAAAAAATGGAGTGGCTTTGGTAGTATTTTTATGGATTATTCTTCATCAAAAAATTTTTCTGACTATAATACATTTATATATGGTCATCATACAAAAAATGGATCTATGTTTGGAGAAATATATAAATACATGAATAAGTCTTTTTATGATGAACATCCGACTTTTAAATTATATACACCAGATGGAAATTACAATGTTAAAGTATTTAGTTCTTATGTTGCTGATACTGAATCCGATTCATATAATCAAAATTATTCTTCGTTGGAAGATTATAATGATTATTTGAATTATATAGTATCTAAAAGTAATTATAAAACGAATATAGAGGTTAATTATATTAAAGACAAAATAATAACTTTATATTCGTGTTCGAGAGAAGGAAACTGGAATAAAAAATCAAGATATTTTATACATGGAATTCTTGAAAAATACTAGTAAAAACAATGATTTTTAAGGCAAAATATGATATAATATAATTAGTTAAAATTGCTTTTGCAGAAAGTGAGATGATTATATGTTAGAGGATTTAAGAAGAGAAAGAGAAGAACAAGGTTATACTTGTACAGATATAGGATCTATGTTTGGATTAAGTAAAAGTGGTTATAGACAAATAGAAGTTGGCAAAACAATTCTTTCTTATGAAAGAGCTGTTGAAATTGCAACATTATTAGGAAAGAAACCTGATGATATTTTTTTAAAGGATATAATTTTGATGAAAGGTGAAAACTTTAGATTTATTCAAGATGCTTCTGAAAAAACATTAGAATATATTAAACGAATTGAAAATATTAAATATGCTGACAGACTTGAAGTTTGTATAGATTTATTTAAAAAATGGAGCAATAAATCTATAAGTAATGGTAAGGGAGTTGTTTTTAAACCATCTGCTATGGGGTTTGATGATTCACTAGGTACTGAAATATCTGATTTTTTATTCGTAATGTTAAACAATGATAGAATAAAAAAGGCAGGTAAGTTAGTATTGACAAAAAATGATGATAGTATTTGCAATGATACAAGTAGAAAAATTATTGCTGACTTTAAAAAACTTGAATTTACTGAACAAGTGGATGTTTTAACTGAATTGATTGTCAAATTAGATAACAAAACATTATTTATGGAGAAAACAGATTTTCCTAAATTTAGCAGGTTTATGACTGGTTATGATGTTGGAAATGAAATGAGAAATTTTAAAAAAGCATACATTCAAGTTAGTAATGAACAATAACTTTTAGCTATGACTAATTCTTTTTGGATTAACTGATGGATACATTTATGTATCCTTTTTTTGTCGTACCAAAAAGGAGAGATATTTATAGAAAATAAAACTTTAGAAAAAAAGAATTGCAATAATGTATTGGCGTATAGTATGAAGTTAGCATTATTAAATGAATTATTAAGATTAAATAAAATAACAGAGCAAGAATATTCATTGATTAGAGCAAAAATTAAATTGGAACACAAAATCGTTTAATTTGATTCTAAAACTGCTCAAATGTGTGTTATAATTGAATAGGAAAGTTTTGCTATAAACTTTGATTGAGGAAAGGAGATTTTAGTGGGTAATGTTAAAGTTATAGCAGCTAATCCAAAAAAAGCACATGGCATAAAAGGTCTTATAAAGAAATTATTAAGAGTGTGTGCATACTGTCGTGTAAGTACAGGTACTGATGAACAAAAAACTAGTTACGAATCTCAAATAAAGTATTATAAACAAAAAATAAAACAAAATGCTGATTGGGAACTTGTTGATATATATGCTGATGAAGCAATTTCAGGAACGCAAGTTTACAAAAGAATAAATTTTAAACGAATGATAGATGATGCTTTAGCAGGTAAAATAGACATGATACTTGTAAAATCAATTTCAAGATTTGGTCGAAATACTGTAGACATTTTGAAGTATATTCGTTTATTAAAAGAACATGGTGTAGCAGTTTATTTTGAAGAAGAAAATATTAATACAATGCAGATGCAAGGAGAAATATTATTAACTGTTTTATCTGCAATTGCCCAACAAGGTAGTGCTACAATATCTTCAAGTGTTGCCTTGGGAGCAAGAATGAAAATGAAAAGAGGAGAATTAGTTGGACATTATGCTCCTTATGGTTATAGATACGATAAAGATAAAGAAGAATTAATCATATATGAAGAAGAAGCACAAGTTGTTAGAGAAGTATTTAGACTGTATGTAGAGGAAGGTTTGGGAACAGCACGAATTGCTAGAGTATTAAATAACAGGAAAATTCCAAGCCCAACTAATAAGATGTGGTCAGGAACTGTTATTACAAGAATGATACGAAATGAAAAGTATTGTGGTGATTTATTAACAGGTAAAACTTATACAAGTGATCCTATTTCTAAAAAGAAAATAATTAATCATGGTGAAAAAGATAAATTTTATACTAAAAATCATCATGCAGCAATTGTTGATAGAGAAATTTGGGAGAAGGCAAATGCTTTATTAGATAGAAGAACTAGTGAGTATAAGGAAAAAAATAAGCTTAATAAAGAAAGTCACATGTATCCTTTCAGTAGTAAAATTGATTGTGGATGCTGTGGTCAAAAATTTATTAGGAGATCTTGGGCACCACATAAACCAGGGCAACCAAAAAGAGTTGCTTGGTCTTGTAGAACATTCATGAGGAGAAACGATAATTATTGTCAGAATATAGGTAATGTTAAAGAAAATATAATTGAAGAAGCATTTGTACAAGCATACAATAGTGTATGTGAAAATCATACTATAATTATTAATCAATTATTGGACACAATGGAAAAAATATTATCTGGAAATAATTATGACAAAGAAATAGCAAAGGTTAGAGAACAAATTAACACTTTTAAAGATAGAGAATCTAATCTTGTTGATATGAAGTTAGATGGAATAATAGATTCAAATATATATGTGCAAAAAAGTGATGAAATTAAAAATAAAATTTTATTGCTTGAAGAAAAGTTGGATGAGTACAAAAATATCATGAAAGATGAAAATGATATTAAAAGAAGAATTGGAGAATTTAAATCCATATTCAAAAAGAAAAATATATTAACTGAATTTGATTCAGTAGTATTTAATAGCATTACAGATAAAATTATAATTGGAGAAAAAGATGAGTTTGATGTTTTGAATCCAAATGTAATAAAATTTGTATTTAGAAATGGAAAAGAAGTAAAACAAGCGTTACCCCGTAAATTAAATAGCAAACAAACCGTTATAGAAAAATATGCTGAAGAAATAAGAAAGCAACAATCTTCAGCTTCCTCATCTGAGGAAAATATAATACAAGTGAATACGAAAGAAGTTGATGAAAATGAAAGCGTTGAATTTGACTCCATTGGTGCAAATTGCAACAACGAGAAATACATGCCTTGCCACTCCAAGAGGCCTTATAGCTGTAATTGAAAATAACTATCAAGAGGACGGCAGTGTTAAAATACCAAAAGTATTACAACCATACATGGGCGGCTTAGAAGTAATTAAACCTAAAAATAAATAATTAAAAAAAGAAATAGTACTGATTAAATTTTTCAGTACTATTTTTAGCTTTAGTGAAAATCAATGTCTGATAATTCTTAACTAATTAGTTTAGTTATTGCTAGCTTAAATTTTTTATGATATAATACTTATCGCTAAGAAATGAGGGTGTTTATATGACAGTATCAGGTTCAATACCAGTAAACCTAAAGAAATTTAATAATGAGGTAATTGAAAAATCTATTGATTATCTTAATACTAATAATAAAAATTTTAAAGTTACTTTAATGAGTAGTCCAATCGCTGGGATTCCACAAATAGGTTTTGAAATGGAATTAGATTTTAAAATTCAGTTTACTCAAGATAAAGAATACATATCTTATGCTAATATTTGCCTAAATGTAGGTGGATATGATGAAAAAAATTATAAAACAGGTGGTCGCAATGACAATACTAGAGAATTTAATAAGATTTTAGAAGAAGTAGATGCCAATGCCGTTTTAACTATTTCTAGTTGTCCCGTTGATGACATTTATTATTTATTATATCTAAATTTCTTTCAAGCCATGCTAGTAACTTTAAAAAGCGTTGGCAAATCAGTTGAGTATTTTTACCGAGATGACTATGGAATGAAAGACTTTAAATATAACAATGTCGAATATTTCGAAAAATTAAAGGGCATGTATATCAATAGTCGTAAAAAATATTTTAAAGAATTGCCACCAAAGAAACAAGAAAAAGAAGAAATATTTCAGTGTGAGTATCCTACTTATGAAGATTTGTTAAACAAATATTATCATTCTGATAATCATACTTCTGTTTGGGCAAAAGAAAAAGATATCGCTACAAGATATCAAGAACTAGCAAAAAGCCAAAAAGCCAGCAAAGAAGATGTTTCTAGTATTCTTATTCCTTTGATTCTTGTAATTATCTTTTTGTTTATTATGTTTATCTCTTTTATAGGTTACATGTCTTAAAATAGTAAAATAACGTTTTTAAAAAATTAAATACCTTTTAAATTACATTGTAATCATTTATATCAAACCTTAACTATTAGTTTTTTACCCGATAACTAATAAAAAGCTGTAATAGAGGGTATTTTCTTATTACAGCATACAAACAATTAATAATTAATTTTTCTTCTTGGTTAAAGTTTTATTACTTTTATAATTTTTTAGAACATCACTAAGATCTTCGGAAAATTCTGAAACTACGCTAGGAATAAAGTCTAAAATATCTTCAATCTTGAATACTTTTAAATCATTATCAGTTGCATAACTTTCAGCAATAAAAGCTTTAGTTTGGTCTAAAACAGCAAAAATATTTTGGGGATTAACTTCCGATATAGGAATATCAGTAAAACTACTACCAGCACTCTTTAAAGCTTCATAATCAAAGCCGTATCCGAAATGCTCAAGAACGATTTTATTAATAGTAGTATAGTCATCATAAATACTTGTATCAGTATTATGAGTCCAAAGGTCCTTATTATTAATAACATTACCATTCTTGTGTAATCTTACGAAAGCCACTTGGCTAGCATAAATTGTTGGCTTATGGTCTTTATCTAAGAAAGTAAATGAATCTCTAAATAATTGGTTAAAGAATTTACAATCAGTATAAAGATGAAATAAATAACCCAAAGTTTTAAAGTCGCCAGCTTCTAAATAAGCTGCATACTTATTCAAAAACAAATTTAAGTCAGGATATTGAATAACTTTATCTCTGTCATCGTCACCGCGAAAATGAGTGGCGATTTTTTGTGTTTGCTTATCAAGGCTACTATTTTTATCGATTGAGTCAACAATTAAATTACTTAGTAAGAAATCATTACGATTCTCTTCGCTAATCTTAATATTTTCTTTTTCTAACTCATCAAGAAAATGCATTCCTGCAGTATGATGAACAACAAATGATGCCATAATTTCTCCTTTCTTAGGTATATTTTAAATAAGCCATTACAAAATGTAAAATAGAAATTAATTATAATAACGATAACTTTAGTTATAGATATTGCTTTTTTTAATTTTATGGTTATAATAAATACTACTTAATTTGGGGGAGTTTTTATGAATATTAATTTTGAATCTTATCGTATATTTTATTATGTAGCTAAAAATGGAAATATTACCAAAGCATCAACTGAGTTACATATTAGCCAACCAGGAGTAAGCAAATCATTAAAAATTTTAGAAGAACAACTAGGTTGCAAGTTATGTCTTCGTGGCAAAAAAGGAATAATTCTTACTGAAGAAGGTAAAGCTTTTTATGAAGAGCTAAAAAGAGGTATTGAATCGTTTACTAACGCTGAATATCGTCTAAAAGAAATGTTATCTTTAGAAACTGGCTTAATAAGAATTGGGATTAGTAATACTTTAACTCAAAATTATTTATTAGACTATATTAAAATATTTAATGATAGATATCCTAAAATTCAAATTCAAATTTATACTAATCCGACTTGTGAATTATTAATTAAAGCTCGCAATCATGCTCTTGACTTTATTATTTTAAATTTACCTTATGATATTCCCGAGGATTTTACTAAAAAAATATTGATAGATACTCATGATACTTTAGTTTCAGCAAGTACAAGAAATATTAAAGAAGAAATAACTCTTGATAATATTAATGATTATCCGTTAATAATAATGGCTAGAAATTCTAATACAAGATATTTCTTAGACAACTACTTCTTAAGTCATAAAATGGTTTTAAATCCTGAAATGGAACTTGCATCTTATCAATTAGTAACTAAATTTATTGAAAAAGATTTAGGGATTGGCTTTTTGACTAAAGAATTTATTAAAAAACAACTAGAAGAAGGAACTCTCTTAGAGTTAAAAACTAATATTGTATTACCTTCTAGAGCTATCGGTATGGTTTGGCTAAAAGATAAAAGCTTATCGGTAGCTGCTACTAAATTTGTTGAAATACTAGGAAGTAGTAATGTTAAGTAAATACTTAGAAAAAACTTTTGGTTACGATTGTGAATATATTATTCCTAGAGAGTATTCTTGGCAAGGATATGATAAGCCTCCATATTATGGCCTAGAGTTTAAAGTCCGTGATTTATTTAGAAAGTACAAGAAACTTAATGAAAAAGATATATATAAGTTACTTAAAGAATATCCTAAAGAAGAAATAAGAAAAAGGATATTTATGGAACTTATGCGTTATGGAAGTCTTCTGCAAACTTTAGAAGATGATTTTACTTATACTTACGAATATGTAGAAGAAAAGAATCTTCGTAAATCCGGTTATACACGTCATCATTTTGAAACAAACATTGCTCCCAATAACCATTTTCTTTTAATATCTGATACCCATATTGGTAGTGAAATTGCCGATTTTGATTTAATAAATTATATTTATGATTATGCTGTAAGTAACAATATTAGCCTGGTTTTTCATTTAGGTGATGTCTTTCAAAAATTCACAAGAAGAGAAGGTTACGATTCTAAAAAAGACTTTTATCATACCAGTGAAGACGGTGGTGTCGACTATAGTTGGTGTGCAAATCGCTATGATGAGTATGATGAACGTATTAAACTGTTTTTAGATAATTACCCCAATATTCCAGAAGTTAAAACTATAGCTATTTTAGGCAATCACGATATGGAAATTAATGAACTTTATCATAATCATCCTGAAGAGATAGACTTGCGAGCTTTAAATCTAATAAATCCCAACTTTTTCTTTAGTCCTCACGATAATTTATCTTGGGACAATGGTCCGACTAGTATTCGCTTTTCTCATTGCCTTTACTTAAACGGTCTTTATCGCAAAACTTGGTTACATAACGCCGAAGAACTTAACTCTTGGTATATTACTATGATTAATATTGAAGAGGACTATAACCTATTAATATCTGGTCATCTTCATAAATCTTTAATAACATATGTTAATCATGATAGAAACTTACTTATTAGTGTTCCTTCCACTAGTAAAGTTAATATCGATGATATTGCTGCTTTTGAATGCCAAATCGACGAAGAAAAAAATATTTTTATTACTCCTTTAGAATATAGCAAAAACAAAATTACCACTGGTAAAAAATTAGTAAGAAAACTTTAAAATAACATTAGTTATGATATAAATAACTAAAAGTAATTATCAAAATTACTCATTTAATGCTATTATTAAGTTGGGAGGTTTAAAAATGCAAAAAATATTATTTGCTTCCAATAATAAAGGAAAGCTGCAAGAATTAAAAGAGATATTTAATGATTATGAAATTTTATGTCCAAAAGACATTGGCTTAAATCTAGACGTTTTAGAAGACGGTCAAACTTTTTTAGAAAATGCTAAGAAAAAAGCTTATGCTTTCTATAATGCTAGTAAATCCTCAGGAATTGATGCAGTTATTGCTGATGATTCTGGACTATGTGTTATTGGCTTAGGTAACTGGCCAGGTATTTATACTCATCGTATTACTGATGAAAGTGATGAAGTTCGTAATCAGATGATTATTGATAGAGTAGATGCCGCTAAAATAAATAGAGATGCTTTATTTACTTGCTCATTAGTTTATTATAATGGTGAAAATTTCATCGAAAAAATAGGTAATATTAAAGGACTTATTGCCGATACTCCAAAAGGAACAAATGGTTTTGGCTTTGATAGCATATTTATTTTAAATGATATTAATTTTAATGTTTATAATGGTAAAACTCTAGCTGAACTGCCACCACTTGCAAAAAATACAGTTAGTGCTAGAAAGCTAGCAGCTTTAGAACTTCAAGAAGAATTATTAAAAGAAAATGTATTAGAAAAAAGAAGGAAATAAAATTTATGAAAGAAACTGTTGAATTATTAATTGATAGAAATGAAACTATCGCTACTATGGAGTCTTGTACTGGTGGTGGCGTTGCTAATGCCATTACTAATGTACCTGGTGCTAGTGGTATTATTAAGTATAGTGCTGTTACTTATTCTAATGAATATAAGATTAAAATGGGAGTCCCAGAAGAAGTAATTGCTAAATTTACTGTTTATAGTAAAGAAACTGCTATTGCTATGGCAAGAACTATAAGTGCTTTTGCCAATGCTGATTATGGAGTAGGAGTAACTGGTCGTTTTGGCGTTATTGACCCAGCTAACCCAGGTGTGAAACTGACCTTGTCTATATTAGCATTTATGATAGAGCAAATAATAAAGATAACACCTTTATTGTCAGAAGCCTTGATGCCGAACGTAGTGAAAATAAAGAACTAGTTATATCAGAAATCAATGCAAGAGTTAGTGAAATTTTAAGAAAGAAAAATGAAACCAAGACTTTAAAAAGAACTAGATAGTAAACATATTTAAAAATATAAGCTAAAAAATAACTATTTAATGAAAATAAAATACTTAAACGAATAACTTTTACTTACATAACTAAAATAAAATAACAAAAAAGTGCTAAATTTTAGGACTTTATGTAAAATAATTATTCCAAAATAAAAATGTTGTGATATACTAAGTTAGTAATTAAAAAAAGGTTTTGATTAAGAAGTAGTAATAAACCAAAATACTTTTTAAGAGAGTAATTCTAGTAGCTGGAAAGAATTATAAAAGTAGAGTTTATGAATTCACCTTAAGAACTGGAGTAATCCCGCAAAAATTTGCGTTACAAATAAGAGTATAAATTAAGGTGGTACCACGGTTCTTACGTCCTTTAGGGGAGGTAAGAATTTTTTTAGTTAAAACTTTAAAAAGAAAGGAAATAAGTATGCAAGAAAAGATAAAGAATATTAAAGAAACTATTTTAAATAACTTACAAAATATTAAAGATATGAATAGTTTAACTGAACTTAAAAATAAGTATTTATCTAAAAAAGGAGAAATATCTGGTTTACTTGCTAATTTAGGAAGTATGGATATTGAAGAAAGAAAAACTTATGGTAGTTTAGTAAATACTTTAAAACAAGAAGTTACTAAGTTAATTAGTGATAAAGAAACAGAAATAAAAGAAGAAATATTAAATAAAAAATTAGAAAGTGAAGATATTGATATTACCTTACCAGCTACTAAAATACCTGTAGGTTCCCCTTGTATTTTAGAAAAATTGATTCTTGATGTAGAAGAAATATTCATGAGTATGGGCTATGACGTTGTAGACGGTCCGGAAATCGAGTTAGATAAGTACAACTTTGAAATGTTAAATTTACCAAAAGGACATCCTGCTAGAGATGCTCAAGACACCTTCTATGTTAAAGATGAAGAGCTATTACTAAGAAGTCAAACTTCGCCAGTTCAAGTAAGAACTATGTTAGAAGGTGAAGGCAAAAAGCCAATCCGAGTAATTTGCCCCGGTAAGACTTACCGCCGTGATGATGATGATGCTACGCACTCACATCAATTTACCCAAATTGAAGGTTTATTAGTTGATAAAAATATTTCTCTAAGTGATTTAAAAGGCACTATAGATTTAGCAGCCAAGAAACTATATGGCATTGATACGAAGACTCGTTTCCATCCAAGTTATTATCCATTTACAGAACCTTCAGTTGAAGTTGATATCACTTGCTGTAATTGCCATGGCAAAGGCTGTAATGTCTGCAAGCAAACAGGCTGGGTTACTGTTTGTGGGGCTGGTATTGTTCATCCTAATGTCCTAAGAATGGCAGGCTACAATCCAAGCGAGTGGAGTGGTTTTGCTTTCGGTTTTGGGGCTGAACGTTTAGCTATGATTAAATATGATATTAATGATTGTCGTGTTTTTTATAATAATGACTTAAGAGAAGTTAGAGTATTTGATAGAAAGGAAAAAGAAAATGATTAGTTTAGAATGGGTTAGTGATTATATTGATATTAAAGACCAAGATTTAAAAGAATTAGCCGTTAAAATTACTAAAGCCGGTATTAATGTTGAAAAAGTTATTTCTAATAATATTCCTGGTTTAGTAATAGGACAAGTAGTTGAATGCGTTAATCATCCTAATTCTGACCATATGCATATTTGTAAGGTTGATGTAGGTAGAACTGAGTTAGTTCAAATAGTGTGTGGTGCTCCTAACGTTAAAAGTGGCATCAAAGTAATAGTAGCCTTAGACGGTACTAAATTACCTGGTGGTGTTATTAAAAATACTAGCTTACGTGGTGTAGATTCTAACGGTATGATTTGTGCTTTATGTGAAATTGGTCTCGAAGAAAATACTAAAGAAAATTATGCTAAAGGTATTTTTATCGCTCCAGATAACTTAAAAAATGGCGCTCCTGCTATTACCGCTTTAGGCTTAGAAACAACTCTTTATGAGTTAGATATCCATAAACATCGTAATAACGATTGCTACTATCATATCGGTTTTGCCTACGAAATTGCTTCAATCTTAAATCGTAAGGTTACTTTACCAGATATGTCTTATAAAACAGTTAATGATGATGTAAATAACTATATCACACTAGAAGTAGATACTCCTAAATGTCCATATTATACTGGTCGTATGGCAACTAATTTAACTATTAAAGAAAGTCCGGAATTTATTAAAAAGAGATTAATTGATGCTGGTATGCGTCCAATTAACAATGTCGTTGATATTTCTAACTATGTAATGCTAGAATTTGGTCAACCTCTTCATTTCTTTGATAAAGATACTTTAGGTAAAAAAATAGTAGTTAGAGATGCCTATGAAAATGAAAAATTAGTTACTCTAGATAATAATGAAAGAACTTTAAAAACTAGTGATATTGTTATTACTGACGGTGAAAAATCTATTTGTTTAGCTGGCGTTATGGGTGGCTTAAATACCGAAGTTACCGAAAATACTAAGAATATCTTTATTGAAGCCGCTATCTTTGACAATATTAGTATTCGTAATACAGCTAATCGTCTAAATTTAAAGAGTGAAGCATCTATTCGTTATGGTAAAGGCTTATCTTATGAATATACTAATTATGCCTTAGATAGAGCTTGCCATTTATTAGAAAAATATGCTGATGCTACTATTTTAAATAATACTGTTATTTATGATAAATTAGATAAAACTCCTAAAGTAGTAACATTTAAGGAAGATGATATTAGTAAACTTTTGGGTATCGATATTAAACCAAATGATATTGAACATGAACTTGATAGATTAGAATTCCCATATAAATTTAATGATAATACCTTCACAGTAACTATTCCTAATCGTAGATTAGATATTGATGCTAACGTTAACGATATTGCTGAGGAAATAGTTCGTCTTTATGGTTATGAAAACTTAGCTTGTACTTTGCCAAAAGTGGAAATAAAACAAGGCGAGTATAAGGGTGATGTTAAATACCGTAAGATTATTGCTAGTCGTCTTCGCACTTTAGGTCTTACCGAAACTAGAACTTATACCTTAACTTCTCCAAGTATGGCTAGTACCTTTAATTATGAAGGTAAAACTCATTTAAATTTACCTAATCCAATGAGCATTGATAAATCAGTTTTACGTACTTCTTTAATTCCTAGTATGTTAAATGTTTATAACTATAACAAAGCTCGTAAAGTAGATAATATGTATCTATATGAAATCAGTAAAACTTATGATGTTAACTATAAAGAAGAAAGTAAGATTGCTATTTTAATGAAAGGTAACTATATAATTAATGAGGCTACTAAGGTTAATGTTAAATGTGATTTCTATTTAATCAAAGGTATAGTAGAAAACTTACTTGATTATTTAGGCTTTAATGGCCGCTATCATTTTGTTAAGAGCGAAATCGATAACATGCATCCAAAAAGAAGTGCTAAAATCTATTTAGATGATACTTTCTTAGGCATAATTGGTGAGGTTCATCCAAGCTTATGTAAAGATGAAATTTATACTGCCGAAATATCTTTAAATAAATTAATGCAAGAAATAAAACCACTTAAATACGTTGGCGCTTCCATTTATCCAGAAATCGTTAAAGATGTAGCGTTTGTTGTAGATAAATCTTTACCAATTGAAGAGATAATGAATGAAATAAGAATATCAGGTAAAGACTTACTAACTAATATTAGTATTTTCGATGTTTATACTGGACCAAATGTATTAGAAAACGAAAAATCAGTAGCATTTAAATTAACATTCCAATCAAATACGAGAACTTTACAAGAAGAAGAAGTTATGACTATATTTAATGACATAATGACTAATGTTAAAAATAAACTTAATTGTAAAGTTAGGGATAACTAATATAACTTTAAAAAGTACTTAGGTACTTTTTTCTTTTCTCTAAAATAAAGATTATGTTATAATTATTTAGGAGATTTTATGGATACAGAAAAAGTAGGAAAATTAATTAAACAGATAAGAAAAAATAATCATTTAACACAAAAAGACTTAGCTTTAAAATACAATATAACTTATCAAGCTGTTTCTAAGTGGGAAAACGGTAAAAATATTCCTGATATAAGTTTACTTAAACAAATATGTGATGACTTTAACATCGATATAAATTCTCTTTTAACAGGAGATTATACTGCTAGCGATAAAATGATAAGTAATAACAAAACTAAAAAAAGCTTACTTAAAAATAAAAAGTTTCTTTTCTTATGCCTATTTGTCCTTTTAATTGGGGTTATCTTAAGCTTTATAATTCTAAAAAACAGAAGTAATGATTTTGAATTTAAAACTATAAGTAGTGATTGCAATAATTTTACTATAACTGGTTCTGTTGCTTATAACGATATTAAAAGTGCTATTTATATTGCTAATATTAACTATTGTGGTGGTGCTGATGATAATTTATATAAAAGTATCGAATGCGTTCTTTATGAAAAAAATGGTACTTTAGAAAATAAGATATCACAAATAGTAATAAAAGAAGAAAGTCCTAAAAAATTAGAAGATTTACTAAAAAATGTTACTTTTAATATTGATAATTATATCCATAAGTGTAAGGAATTTCAAAATCATGAACTGTATGTTGTGATAAAAGCAACGGATAGTGATGATAAGCAAGTTACCTATAGTGTTCCTTTAGCTATGAATAGTGTATGTACTGATAAGTAAGCTTACTTGTCATTTTCTTTACTTAAATTTAACAAAAAAATGTCAAACTTTCGAATATTTTGACATTTTTTAAGAATTTTATTGTCAAGCAATGTTTAAATATGCTACTATTATAATAGGTGATAGGATAGTATGAATATAGTAATGGTAATTGCAAGAAATTTATTAGAATATTTTAATTCATTGAATACTTATGATATTATTTTTATTGGTGCAAATATTTTACTGATGATGTTACTAGTAACTTTTGCTTATGTTTTAAAATTTAAAGATAAGAAGGAAGAAGTAACTAATACTATTGTTGTTGATAATAGTGATATTTCTCTAGAAGCTCTAACTACTAAGCTTCAAGAAAATACAGCTGTTGTTAGAACTGATTTAACAAAATTTGAAAATGAAGAAGAAACTAAGGCTATTATTAGTTATGATGAGCTTGTTAATACTCAAGGTATTCCAGTTTTAAAATATAAAAATGAAGAAGAAATTAATGGTTTATTAGTAAGAGCTATCGATGTTAATAACTTAATTGAAACTATGGACCCTAAACCAATAAGTCATCCAGCTGTTTATAATGCTAATAAAAACAAAAAATATGCTGCTATTAGTAAAGTAAAAGAAGAAGAATTGCTTTTAAGTTTAAAAAAGTTAAATAGCATGTTAGAAAAATAATAAGAAAATTTAGACCTATTTCTCTAAAAAAGGGAAGTGGGTTTTTATTTTTTTTAAAATTCATAAACTGTCATTATAGAGAATAAGTATAAGATTTGTAAGGCAAAAAATTACTATAAGTAAAAATATAATCAAAAATATCTAATTACCAGGGATTGGCACTAAAATAAAGCAAAAAAAGTTTGACAAAGCTTTAAATATTTGATAATATTAAGTCCCAATGGTAAATAGCATCTATTATGTATGTTGCAGGGATTATAAGCTGAAATTTGACAAATGTAAACTTTCGTGCTATAATCAGAGGTATCAAAGGGTTTTATAGGGGGAATTGGTTATGAAAGGTTTTGTTTTAGATTATACAAACGAAAATGAGTATCACAAACTAGAAAGAGCATTAAAAAAATATAACATGCTTGCTTATAAGAAATTAAATTTTGAATATTATCCTGATTTGAGGGATGGTAAATTTGTTGGTGAATTAGTTTCTCAAAATAAGAGTAAACACACTAAGACTTATGAGTTAAAATTACCTAGTGATAGAAAATTTGCTCAAATTCACGGTGATGTCAAATTACATTACGTTGTATACGAACAAGAAGAAATTGTTATGTTGGATACTATTACACCATCAAGTATTTTACTTGAAGGACATCAATCAGAACTTGCAACATATAAAGGTGTTATGATATCTAAAGAAAATGCTTCAAAAGACATGTTTAAAATTGATTTATTAAATATGTTACAAAATAATAAGTAGTGATACTTATTTTTTTTAAGCTTTTTGCTAAAAAGTTATTGCAAGAAAGGCTTATTTATGATATATTTAATTAGTCGAAAGAAATGAATGGACCCTTAGCTCAATCGGTTAGAGCAATCGGCTCATAACCGATGGGTTGTAGGTTCGAGTCCTACAGGGTCCACCATTCTTTAATAATCGCGGGTATGGCGGAATTGGTAGACGCACTAGACTTAGGATCTAGCGGAGAGATCCATGGGGGTTCAAGTCCCTTTACCCGCACCAGATAGAAATTAAAGTCCTTGTAAAAGGGCTTTTTTTGTTGCACAATTTTACTTTAATAATTCATGCTGACATTTTTAGCCTCCAGTATTTATAATACTATTCTTAATACCGCTCTTTATATGAAAAGACTCATAACCAAACTTATCATAACCATAGCTAATAATTATTTTTCTAAACTAGTAATCTGATATATACTTTAAATAGGATATGAAAATATTCTAATCTTAAAAAGGAAAGAAGATATATAATGATTTTAACAATTACGCCCTTAGGAACTGTTTCTCCTTATTGTAAGGAAGAACATAATTGTCCAGGCTTTTTAATTAATTATAAAGACTATAGGATACTTTTAGACTGTGGTAATGGTATTACTAGGTATTTACATTTTCCTGATGATTTAAATAATTTATCCGTTATAATAACTCACTATCATAAAGACCATTATGGCGATATTGGCACCTTACAATACGCTTCCTTTGTTTATCATAATTTAGGAAAAATAGATAAGAAAATAAACATTTACCTGCCCAAAGAAGATATAAACTATCGTAAAAAAGCCATTTGCCAAAATAGTGAAGCTTATTCCTTATATCACGATATTAATGAGGAAACCCCAATACATTTAGCTGATTTAAAAATTACTTTTGAAAATAACCAATCTCATTCGATTCCTTCTTATATGGTTAAATTAGAAACTAGCAAATTTAAGGTCGTTTATACCTCAGATATCGGCCTTGCCAACTGGCAAAAATTAGTTGCTTTTTGTAAAAATGCTGATATTCTTATTAGCGAAAGTTCTTTTCTAAAAAGCCATAATTCACCATCTAAAACGCATTTAACTGCCTGCGACGCGGGAATGCTTGCTAAAGAAAGTAACGCCTCAAAACTTCTATTAACGCATTTATGGCCAGAAGAGGTAAGAGAAAACTATCTAAATGAGGCTAAAGAAATATTTTCTGATACAGAACTTGCTTTAGAAAATAAAAAATTAATATTAAAAAAAGAATAAATAATTAGAACCAACAAGTTAGGGCACTCATATTATTTATTCTTCTTTCTTCATTACGGAATATTATTTCTAGAACATCTCTTTGACTTAATTTCTTTAAAACATCAGCTAATCTTTCTGCTTCGATAAGAGCAGTTTTGTAATCTTTATAAATAACTAGTAATTTTAACGGCTTACATTTATCACTATTAGACACATCAATATAAGATGCATATTTATTTATTAAACCCGTTCTAACTTTACTTAACGACATTTTAAAACTAAAGTCCTTAGTCTGCCATTTATAAGTTTTAATTGGCTTAAGGGTGTACTCATTTTGACTAATTTGATAATAAAGAAATTCCTCTTTACAAAAACTATCAAAATGTTTGTCGAAAAAAATAGCAGCTCGATTATATAAGCTCCCATGATGATAGATATTATCATATTTATCAATCATATTTTTTAATTTATCCTCTAAAGTATCAAAGTGGGGAAATACACACTCACGCTTACTGTTAGGACTTATTTTGTAATAATTTAAATTTATCACATTTATTTGTCAGTTAAACTTCAATTAAATTGTAAATAAAATTTTATCAGAAGTCAACCTCAAAATAGTAAATTTGGTTTAAAAATAGTAATTTTGTCTTAAAATAATAATTTTTTACTTATTAATAACAAAATATTAGTTAAGATAATAAATTTTCTAGTAATACAATTTTTTAGCTTTTTATCTAATTATTTCCGCTTTTATTAAGTCTAGTAATATGATATAATTTTTTAAGAAGAGAGGAAAACTTGCTATGAAAAAAAATTATAAGAAAAATATATTTAATTTTTTATTTTTAATATTTACTACTTTTATATTATTTGGAAATACTGTACTAGCCGAGGATGTTTCTGATTTAGCGTTTTGTTCATCAAATGGTGTTAAACTAGCTTTAAAAATTGTTGGCTATGCTATATTTGTTGTTAAAATAGTAATACCTATAGTATTAATTGTTTATGGTACCATCGATGTAACTAAGGCTGTTCTTGATGCTAAAGACGGTTTACAAAAAAACTTAATTCAATTTGCTAAAAGATGTATTGCGGCTATCCTAATTTTTATGGCTCCTGGTATTATTAATGGTATTTTTAACATGGTAATTGACGGCTATGAAGAATCAACTAATAATCCTAGTGAATATAAAGATTGCTTTACTTGTCTTTTCAATCCTAATAAATGTGATGTTAAAAGATATGGTGAGTAGTCTTAGTATGGAGAAAATATGTATCTAAAAGTAATGGAAATATTTTTATATTTTTTAGTAGCTAGTTTTCTTGGTTATACAATGGAAGTAATTAAATGTAGTATAGATACCAAAAAACTAGTAAATAGAGGCTTTCTATTCGGACCAATCTGCCCAATTTATGGTGTTGGTTTTGTCCTTATTACTTGGCTTCTAACTAAATATGAAAATGATTTAATTGTCCTTTTTTTAATGGGAGCTTTAATAACTAGTGCGGTTGAATATTATACTAGCTATATCTTAGAGGTAATATTTCATAATCGCTGGTGGGATTATTCTTATCGTAAAGATAATATAAATGGGCGTATTTGCTTGAAAAATTCTATCCTTTTTGGAGTAGGAACTTGTTTTATAATTAAAGTTATTAACCCTTTAATATATCAACTTAGAGCTTTCTTAAGTGATAAATTAATTATTGTTTTAGGAAGTATTCTTTTAGTAATATTTATTTTAGATATGATTTTCTCTTGTATCATAGCATATAATCTTCGTCATCGTATTATTATTGCTGAAGAATTAAAAAGTGCTAAATTAAGAATGATACCAACGCTTTTAGAACGAAAATATAAAGAAGAAATTACTCATTTGAAGTTTGTAAAAAATAGATTATTTAATGCTTTCCCTGATATTTGGAAAGACAGTAAAAAAGAGCAAGAACTTATTACTAAAATCAAAGCCAAAGATAAAGAAACGAAGAAAAAATACAAAAAAAACGGTAAAATTAAGAAAAAAATGTCAAAAAAGTCAAAAAAATGACTTTTTTTTAAAACTTTTGAAGGAAATTCGCGATGTGTTACCAATATATATAATTAGGAGGTGT
The DNA here is from genome assembly GCA_934102255.1 of uncultured Bacilli bacterium. Lineage (GTDB taxonomy): Bacteria > Bacillota_I > Bacilli_A > RF39 > UBA660 > CAG-605. Next base: position 56,908 of record CAKOSN010000004.1, read on the forward strand.
AATTATATGCACAAATTGGTAACTATCCAAAGTGATGTTAATGATTGTGGTCCAGCCGTCATTTATAGCTTAGTAAAATACTATCATGGTTACGTTTCTGTGGAAAAAATTAGATTAGATACAAATTTAAGTAGGGAAGGAGTAACAGCATACGATATCGTCTTGACTTTAGAACGTTACGGCTTCGAAGCTAAAGGTCTAAAATTAACGCTAGATGATATCAAAAACGTATCTAGACCAATGATTCTCCATTTTGATTATAAAAAATATAACCATTATGTTTTACTAGTGAAAGTAAAGAAAGACACTTGTACTATTATGGACCCTAGTAAAGGCTTAGTTAAAATGTCTTTAAATGACTTAAGAAAAGTTTGGACCGGAATTGCTATTAGTGCTATTCCTAGTAATGCTATTATAAAACTAGATAAGAAAACATCTTTATTTTGCTTGTTAAAAAAATTAATCATTCAAAATAAAAGAGTAGTATTACTTATTAGCATCTTAGGAATTATATTAAATATTTTGGAATTAATATCTAACTATTACTTACAATCTTTAATTAATTTCTCAAGCTATACTAAAATAGTAAAAATCTTTTTATTCTTAATAATAGCTAAAACTATAATTGAATATTCTTTCGTTAATTTAAGTCAAGTTTTAAGTAGAAAAATCGACTATACTTTGTTAGATAGCTACCTTACGCATTTCTTACACCTCCCACTTCCCAATTTAGAGGGAGCAACATCAGGAAGAACTTTAAAACATATTGAAGATTTACAAATTATTAAAGAAGCTATTTTAGAACTTTTATTAAAAGTTGGTCTTACTTTATTACAATTTAGTGGTGGTTTACTTCTTATAATTGTTTTATCTCTTAAATTAAGTATTTTATTTTTAATACTTGTCTTAGGTTATATTCTTTTAAAATTAATCGAAAACAAGAAAATTAATAAATATACTAACTATCTTCTAAATAAAACAACTGAATATCAAGAAACTTTAGTAGATACAGTTAAGAGTTATAAAACCATTAAAGACTTAAATAGTGAAGACTTATTTAAAAACTATACAATGCAAAAGAATCTCGATTATTTAGATTATGGAAAATATTATGCTACTATTTTAAATAAATGGCATAGTTTTGAAAACTTAAATCTAGAACTAGGTAATTTTCTACTTATTAGTGTTGGTTTTCTTTTAAGTAAGAATGGTAATCTAAACTTAGTTAATCTATTTACTTTTATTACTCTAACTAATTATTTATTCTTTAGTCTTAAAAGTACAATGGATATTATGCCTAAGTATTACTATTTAAAACAAAGTTACTTACGAATAAGTGAATTTTTAGACGTTTCTTTAGAGAAAGATAAAGGTCTTATTTTTACCAATGGTGATATTACTTTTAGTCATGTAAGTTTTACCTATAATAACGGTAATACAGTTATTAAAAATCTAAATCAAGTTATAAAAAAAGGACAAAAAGTTATATTATCTGGAAAAAGTGGTGCTGGTAAATCAACTCTATGTAAATTATTATATCGCTATTATGAACCTAGTAGAGGAAGTATTATGATTAATAATATTGACATTAAAAATATTAAATTATCTAGCCTAAGAGATAATATTGGCTATATTAGTCAAGATGCTGTTTTGTTTAACAATACAATATTAGAAAATATTGTTGGTAAATCTAAATTAGATATTAATAAATTAAACCAAGTTATTAGTGTCTGTAAATTAGAAAAACTGATAAATAAATTACCTAATCATTTAGAAACTAATTTAAAAGAACAGAGTAATAATATATCGGGTGGTGAATCAGAACGAATAATTCTTGCTCGTAGTCTTTATAACTTAAAGCCAATTATGATTTTAGATGAAGCCTTAAGTCAGGTAGATATTACCACAGAAAAAGAAATAATAGAAAATATAAAAAATAATTATCCGGCTTGTACTTTAATTTATATAACCCATAAAGATGTTAAAGAAATCTTCACATCGGAAATAAGTTTATCTTGATAAAGAAAGGAAAAAAATTAAATATGATATTAAAAAATGAAGAATTAAAAAATGTTTATGGAGGCGGTATGTCATTCGGCTTTATTGCTGGTTTAGTTGGACTAGGGGCTTTTCTAATCGGCGTCTTAGATGGTATTATGCGCCCCTTATCTTGTCATTAAAATATTGTTAGAAAGGAATTAAATATGATATTAAATGTTACAGAATTAAAAGAAATAAAAGGAGGAGCCAGCAGTATTCTAAGTGCTACTTTCTTTAATGCCTTAGCAAGGAGTCTAAGTACTCTTACTGATATTGGTAGAAGTCTTGGTACTTCTATTAGAATGCTTTTTTCAAGGAGAGTTTGTAAATGATAAAATGGTTAATTAATTTTTTAAGAAAAATTTATTATATTATTTAAATTTATTTTAATAATATTAGAAGGGATTAACTATGAGTAGAAATTTTTATACTTTTATAAGATGCTTATGCTATGTTATTAATTATTTAAGATGGTAATTAATAAAATTTAGATTTAGAAAAAGATAAATAAGTGAAAAATAACTATCTTTATGCTATACTTTAAAATAGAGGTGGTTAAATGTGAATAAAATAAATAATAAAGGTTTTATTGCAACAACACTTATTTATTCTTTTTTACTTTTGTTTGCAACTTTGGTAACGGTTATTATTACTAATTATAATTATTATCGTAATACTCTTAATAAATATAATAAAAATATTAACGATGCTTTAAATAACATAGTAAATAATAAATATGTTACTTTATATAATGAAATTGATAATAGTGATTTTGAAACTAAAAATGTTTCATGGCATACTGGTTCAAGTACAACTAATTTTAATAACAATGGCAATCTTGGTTATGATTGTAATCAAAGCGATTGTACTAACAAAAACGGCTCTTATCAAACGGATTATACCAATGCTGGGGGTAATAACTCTTTTAGATTTGCTCCCAAAACTAATAGTATCGTTAATTCTAATGTGTTTAGTTGTATTGCCAATAATTATTATTATGTAAGTTATGATGTTTTTACTAGTGGCGCCTTAAGTGGGGGCAATATTGGCATATATAATAATTCTGGCCGTTTTGAAGTATCTGAATCTTTAAATTATGGTTTTCAAAATTGGAGTCGTCGTGGTTTTATTGGTAAAGTCTCTTCCGGTGGTAATTGTGTTTTTAGAATTGACTATCAAAATAGCGGTGGCGGGGCTGATATTAGAATGAATATTGATAACGTTGCCGTTATAAATATTACTGAACTATTAAGTAAGGCCGGAATTAGTATTCCTGATTCCGGGGGTAATGAATTAAAAACTAAGTATAGTCTGGCTCTTACTGAGGCTCAATCTGATGCTAAAATTACCCATTTTAATGTTTCAACAGTATATGATATTGATGCTCTAAAAAATGCTAATAATACAACTTATAACTTTGTTTATATGGGCGGTACTCAGGAATTTACGGCTCCAAGTGATGGTACTTATCTTTTAGAAGTCTGGGGCGCCCAAGGCGGAAATCAATATGAGGGTCGCGGGGGCTACGGCGGTTATTCTTATGGTGAATATAAACTTAATAAAGGTCAAAAACTTTATGTAAAAGTTGGTTATGGTGCCCCAGATTGGTCTTTAGATGGTGGCGGTGCCACTTCGATTCAAAATTACCTTATTGGCGATGGTCAATTAAGAAATTATAAAAATAATATAGGTAACGTTATCATTGTTGCTGGCGGTGGTGGCGCTGGTGAAAGAGAAAACGGTGGTAATGGTGGCGGTTACCTAGGAGGTACTGGGTATCAAAAATCGACCGGCTATGAATATTATGCTGAAGGTGGTACTCAATATAGTGGAGGCCGTGGTAGAACCGCCGCCGGTCATAATAACGGTGGCAATTTAAATGGTGATTTTGGTATCGGGGGTAGTGGTTATAGCCCAACCGATTCTGGTCCTAATGGCGGTGAAGGCTACTATGGTGGCGGTGGGGTTACCTATGCCGGCTCCGGCGGCGGCGGCTCTGGTTATATTGGCAACGGTAACCTTACTAATAAAGGTATGTATTGTTATCTTTGTAGTGAAAGTAATGATGTAAATAACAAAACTACGACAACTTCTTGTTATGAAGAAAACCCAACCAAAAATTGTGCCAAAAAAGGAAGTGGTTACGCTAGAATTACTCTTATCGGCGCCCGATAAAACAATTTCGGCAAAAACCAAGAGAAAAACAGTTGAAACCCAGCAAATATATGTGGTATAATTGGCTTGTTGATTGAAGGGAGGGATAAAGATGACAAAAGTAGTGGTAAAAGATGGCAATGTTGATGGCGCATTAAAAAAATGGAAAGTTAAAGTTGCTAAAAGTGGTGTCCCTTCAGAATTGAAAAAGAGAAAACATTATGAAAAACCAGGCGTAAAAAGAAGAGAAGCAAAAAAAGAAATGATTCGTAATGCGAGAAAACATCATAGAGATTAGGAGTATTGATATGTTAGAAAAACAAATCGTAACTGATACTCTTACGGCAATGAAAAATTCTGATAAGTTTAAAGTATCCGTTCTAAGAATGCTTAAAAGTGCTTTACAAAGCGAAAAAATTAATAGCAAGTCAGCTGATTTAACAGATGAACAAGTTATTATGGTCTTAAAAAAGCAAATAAAAGAAAGAACAGCCAGCATAGAAGAATATACTAAATATAATCGTCTAGATTTGGTAAGTGATTTAGAAAAAGAAATTGCAATCTTAGAAATATATCTTCCTAAACAATTATCACATGAAGAATTAGAAACTAAAGTTCAAGAAATCTTGAAAAATTATCCAAACGCAACAATTAAAGATATGGGTAAAATTATGAAAGAGGCAAGTAGTACTTTGGGTTCGGTTGCTGATATGAGTGAAGTTAGTAAACTAATCAAAGCAAGTTTAAACTGAGAAGTCTTATTAGACTTCTTTTTTCATAGGATTATTTAGGTGATACTATGCATATCTGGACTAATCTCCAAAAGTTTTTATATGATAAAGATTATTTTTTAGCCTATTTTAACAGCACTTTGTATGTTTATAATTTTACTAAAATCTATTATATAAGTAGTAAAAAAATAATTTTAGATATAAATAATCGCAAAATAACGATATCCGGTAATGATCTTATTTTAAAAAAGTCATGTGGTAATGAATTAATTATTTATGGGACTATTAAAGGAGTTACCTATGAATAATTTACTTATCGTAAATATTCGGGTATTTAATCTTAATAGTTTTCTTCTAAATTCAGTAAAAAATGATATTTATATCGAAAGAATAAGTTACAAGCAAAATGTTTTAAAATGTAAAATAAAAAAAGAGGATTTAAAAAAGATAAATAAGTATTATAAAGTAACTATTTTAAGAGCAATTAATTTAGAAAGTATTTTCTTCTCGATAAAGCAAAACTACCTATTAGTATTAAGTATAATTTTTAGCATAACTCTCTTCTTCGTATTTAAAAATGTTATTATTAAAGTTGAGATAGTAAGCCCTAATGATACTCTAGTTAAAAGCCTAAATAAATCTTTAGAAAATTATGGTCTTAAAAGATTAAGTTTAAAAAAAGATACAAATAGCATTTTAAAAATTAAAAATCAATTAGAAAAAGATTATAAAGATACCATTGAATGGCTAGAAATCAAAAACGTTGGTATGACTTATTTGGTAACCATAGAAGAGCGTAAAATAAAGACAGAAAATCCGACCGCAGAATATTGTAATGTTTATGCTTCTAAAGACGGCATCGTAAAAAAGATAATTGCTACTAATGGTAGTGTTATCGTTTGGGAAAATAAATACATAAGAAAAGGGGACTTACTTATCAGTGGCGATATCGTTTTAAACGAAGAAACTAAAAGTAAAACTTGTGCGAAAGGAACTGTCTATGGCGAGACCTGGTATAAAGCAAGTATCAGTGTTCCCAAAAAATACCAAATAAAAAACTATACAGGAAAAACTCAAACTAATTTTAAACTCGATTTAGGGCGTAATGATTATAAAATTTTTAGAAGTAAATATCAAAATTACGATGAAGAATCTAAAGAAATAATTAGTATTTTAGGTAAAAAACTTTTAAAAACAACAGAAAAAGAGTATACTTATCAGGAAGCTTACTATACCGAAGAAGAATTAAATAGTAAAATAGATGAAGTAATTAGTACCAAGATTAATTTAAAAAAAGATATGGGTGAAGAAATTTTATATAAAAATATTTTGAAAAAGACCGAGTTTGATAGTACAATAGAAGTAGAAGTATTTGTATCGGCTTTAGTAATACTTTCAGAATAGATAGTGAGGATTTATGTTTAATGAGGCATTTCATAACATTGTAAATAGTGCTTTACCAATGTTAATTATATTTATAGTTGTAATTTGTACAGTAAGAGTTAGTTATATAAGAAGTACTAATCAAAAAATCGTCTTACATGATGAAATATTTAATTTACTTTTTATTATATATGTATTACTTTTATTTGAGCTTTTAACCGGAACGGAAAACTCTACTGGTAGTGGCATGAATATTATTCCTTTTAAAGAAATAATGCGCTATAAATTTGGTAGTAGAATGTTTATTTATAATGTTTTAGGTAATATTTTAATCTTTGTTCCCTTTGGTTATTTTATTTCTAAATATATTAAGCCTAAGAAAATCCTACCTATTATTGTTGATGCTATAATTACTAGTGTTACGGTTGAAACCGTTCAATTAAAAATAGGGCGTTCTTTTGATATTGATGATGTTATGTTAAACGTAGTGGGAGCTATTTTAGGGTATTTTGTTTACATAGCTTTAGATGCTATTTATAAACATTTACCAAAAATTTTACAGAAAAGCTTTATTTATGACGTCATTTCTCTTATAATATTAGTTATGTTTATTTTGTATGCAGCAAATATACTAGATTTAAGGTGGTTTTAATGGAAAATAATTATACAATCGTTGACAATGGTTTATACAAGGATTATGCCTATTTAGATAAAGTAATTAATAAGACTTTAGAAGAAGAACAAGTAAGTGGGGCTGTTTTTTCGATAATTTTTGTTACTTTAGATGAGATACATAAATTAAATAAAGAATATCGTGGTATTGATAGACCAACTGATGTTATTTCTTTTGCTCTAGAAGACAGTGATGATTTTGAGATTACAGGCTTACGTGTTTTAGGCGATATTTATATCTGTATTGATAGAATGGAAGAACAAGCTAAAGAATATGGTCATAGTAAGATGAGAGAATTATCATTTTTAACTTGTCATGGTCTTTTGCACCTTTTAGGTTACGACCATATGGAGCCTGCTGATGAAAAAGTCATGTTTGGTAAACAAGATAAAATATTAGAAGAATTGGAGATTACTAGATGAAAAGTGGATTTGTAAGTATAATTGGGCGTCCAAACGTAGGAAAATCAACCCTTTTAAATAATATTGTTAATTATCATGTAGCCATAACCTCAGATAAAGCTGGAACAACCCGTAATATTATCGAAGGAATTTATAATGATAGTCAAAGTCAAATAGTATTTGTTGATACCCCTGGTATTAATAAACCGATTGATAAATTGGGCAAAGTCTTAAACAAACAATCTCAAAGTCAACAAAAAGAAGTAGATTGCATTTTATTAGTTGTCGATGCTAAAAGCGGCCTTGGTCGTGGCGATAGAGAAATTATTAAAAATTTAAATGCTGATATTCCGACAATTTTAGTTTTAAATAAGATTGATGCCATGAAAAAAGAAGAAATAATGACTAGAATAGTAGAATATAAAGATTTATTTGATTTTAGTGATATTGTTCCTGTAAGTGCTAGAGGTGGTGAAAATGTTAAAACTTTAATAGAAGTTGTTAGAAAATATTTAACTGATGATATTAAGTATTTTAAAGATGATACTATTACTAGTAGTTCTATACGCTTTATGATAAGTGAATATGTTAGAGAAAAGCTATTTAACCATTTAGAACAAGAAATTCCTCATGCCATAACTTGCTTTACAACCGGCTATGAAGAAAAAGAAAAAATAGTTAATATTAACGTTGATATTATCGTTGATAGAGAATCTTTAAAGAAGATAATTATTGGTCATAACGGCGAAATGCTAAAAAATATCGGTATGGAATCTCGTAAAGATATTGAAACCTTAGTAGGCAAAAAAGTTTATTTAGAATTATATGTTAAATGCATTCCTAACTGGCGTGATAAAGAATTTATCTTAAAAGATTTAGGATTCTATGAGTTTTAAAGATTAATTAAAATAATAAAAAGAGAGAAAATTTATAAAAATTCTTTCTTTTTTTATAAAAATAGTGAATAAAAAAATAATTCTTGCATCATTATAATAATAGGTGATGAAAATATGAGTAAAGAAGAATTATGGCAATTATTTAAGGAAACTGGAAAGATTGAATATTATTTACAATATAAAAAACACAAATAAGTTTTAAAAAGAAGTAGGCAAAAATGGAAGAATGCGTTGAAGGAATTATTTTATATGTAACTCCATTTAAAGAAAGTAGTGAAATATTACAAGTTTTGACAAAAGAATACGGCCTAATAGGCCTTCTTTGTCGTGGCTCTAAAAAAGTTAAAAGCAAATTTTTAAATAAAACTAGAATATATAATTATGCTAAATTTATCATTAGTTATAAAAAAGAGGGATTATCTTTAGTAAAAGAAATAGATGTTATTGATTATTTTACTTATTTTCATCAAGACATAACTTTAATAACTTATCTTAGTTATTTAGGCTCTCTTACTTATCAAGTAGTAAAACAAGATAATAATAAAGAGATACTAAATATACTGCTTACTACCTTAGAAAAAATAAGTAAGGGTTTAGATGCTTTAGTTCTTACTAATATTTTAGAAATTAAGTATTTAAAGTATTTAGGAATCAACTTGAATTTAAGAAGTTGTATTAAATGTGGTAGCAGTGATAATATTATGACTTTAAATGGTTCTTTAGGTGGCTTAATTTGCCGTAATTGTTACCAAAAAGAGTATTTAGTAAATAAAAAGACAATCATAATGATAAGAAACTATGCTACTATTGATATTACTAAAATAAAAGAAATTAAAATTAGTCCTTTAGTTAAAACTGAAATCAACTTATTTTTAAGTAACTATTATGAAACTTTTACCGGATTATACGTTAAAAATAAAGAATTATTAAATAAACTAGCAATGTAACCTTGCAAAAAAGGCCAAGTTTTATTATACTAAATGGTGTTAAAGGTTGATGGTGGTTGTTTTGGATATAGAAGTAGTAAGAGCATTAACAGGGGACTATCGTAGTATTGTTATAAGTCGAGAAGGTGTTAAATGTATTAAGTTTAAAGCTAACATAACTCCTCCAGAAGATATAGAGCCAAAAGAATATTCGACAGACATGATGATTAGAAATATTATTCTTGGTTTTACAAGTCAGGAGCTAGTCTATTGGCAACCAGACTGTGTTAACAGGACTTTTGACATTATAAGAAGAAAAGACGGTAAAACTTTAAAAATCGAGAGAGCTTTGATAGATAGCGTAGGTAACGAATTATTTAAAATTTTAAGTTATGCCTCACTTTGGAGCTTTATGAATATTATTTATGGTGATATTCGTTATCTGGAAGTTACTTTAGATAAAAATGAGATAAGTATAAATGATAAAAGCTCTGATGTTACTTGCTATCAGAATTATTATTTTGACAGAAATAGCATTGATATTGTCATAGCTAATATTTTATCAAGAATAAAAAAGCCTGATAACATTAATATTTTTGAGGATTCTAGTCTGTCAAAAATGGTTGAGTTCAATGCTTTTGGAAAAAGAATTGTTGTTCGTGGCAACGGAGAATGCTTAGCCAGAGTAATTGAATTAGCAAAAAAATATAAAGAAAGTTTAAATGATAATATGTGTTATCAATTAAAAATGGAAGGATTTTAAAATATGAAAAATAAAATGGAAGATATAGTTAATTTTTGTAAACAATATGGATATATATTCCCGGGTAGTGAGATTTATGGTGGTCTTGCTAATACTTGGGATTTCGGCCCTTTAGGAAGAGAATTAAAAGAAAACATCAAAAAATGTTGGTGGAAAAAATTTATTGTTGAAAATAAATATAATTATGGCATTGATGCGGCTATTTTAATGAACCCTAATGTTTGGGTTGCCTCAGGCCACGTTGCTTCATTTGCTGACCCTCTAATTGATTGTCGTAAATGTAAAACTAGAAGTCGTGCTGATAAATTAATTGAAGAATATTTTGCTAAAAACGATATTAGTGGTAGTGCTGACGGTTGGAGTAATGAAGAACTTAGTAACTACATTAAAGAACATAATATTTGTTGTCCAAAATGTGGTGCTTGTGATTTTACGGATATTCGTCAGTTTAACTTGCTATTTGAAACTAGTCAAGGTGTAACTGAAGATACTAAAAATAAAATTTATTTACGTGGTGAAACTGCTCAAGGTATCTTTGTTAACTTCTTAAATGTTCAAAGAACAATGCGTGCTAAAGTACCATTTGGTATTGGTCAAATTGGTAAGAGTTTTAGAAACGAAATAACTCCAGGTAACTTTATCTTCCGTGTTCGTGAATTTGAACAAATGGAATTAGAATTTTTCTGTAAACCAGATAGTGATTTAGAATGGTTTGGTTTTTATAAATCATATTGCAATAGTTTCTTAAAAGATTTAGGTATTAAGCCAGAAAACTTAAGAAATAGAGACCATGAAAAGCAAGAATTATCATTCTATTCTAAAGCTACAACTGATATTGAATATCATTATCCATTCGGTTGGGGTGAATTATGGGGAATTGCTGATAGAACTGATTATGATTTATCAACCCATATGGAACACTCTAAGAAAGATTTAAGATATATTGACCCTGAAACTAATGAAAGATATTTACCTTATGTTATTGAACCAAGTGTTGGAGTTGAAAGATTATTCCTTGCTGTTTTATGTGATGCCTATGAACGTCAAGTTCTAGAAAATGGTGCTGAAAGAGAAGTATTACATCTGTTACCAGCCTTAGCGCCATTTAAAGCAACAATTTTACCATTGGTTAAAAAAGTTCATAGCGATAAAGCTAGTGAAATTTATTCTGAATTATTAAAAGATTTCTATGTTTCTTATGATGATGCTGGTAGTATTGGTAAACGTTATAGAAGATGTGATGCTATTGGTGTTCCTTTCTGTATTACTGTTGATGATGAAACAATTAACGATAATGTTGTTACTGTTCGTAATCGTGATACCATGGAACAAGAAAAAGTTAAAGTTAGCGACTTAAAAGAATATATCGCAAGAGCAATTAAATTCTAAAAAATCCTAATTTGTAGTTGCTAAATTAAAAACAATTTGATATTATAAATAAGCACGAAAGTCATAAAAGAATTGCAAAAAGTGCTTATTTTATGTATAATTGTTGTTAGATAAAGTAAGGAGATTTAGTTATGGCTTTAAATTTAAAGAAAATGATGGGGTTAGATGGTGATGATAGTTCGCTTCAAACTGAAGACGAATTTTATACAGCAACCGAAGAAGAAGCAACAGGCAGTAAAAATGGTGGCTCAAAAATGATTTTACTTGAACCACGTGCTTACTCAGAATCTCAACAGATTGCTGACCACTTAAAGAAAAGAAATAGTGTAGTTGTTAACTTGAAAAGAGTAACTTCTGACCAAGCTAAAAGAATTATTGATTTTTTAAGTGGCTGTATCTACGCCATAGGTGGTACCATGCAAAAAGTTGGTGTTGGTATTTATTTATGTGCACCTAAAAATGTAAATGTACAAGGAAAAATCACGGAAGATTCATCAGTTGCCGATGAAGAAGCAAATGAGGAAGTGAAGTGGTAATTTAATAAAAATTGAGGTGGGGGATTATGCCTAAAACGTTTGGGATGTCTTTTTATGGCTATAATAAAAATGAAGTTAATGAGTTTATAAACAATGTAACTAATGAGTACGAAAGTATGTTAGAAAAGCTAAAAAAAACTAATGAAGAAATGAAAAAACTTAGAGATGACAATATTAAATTGCAAAGTGAAGTAGAGCAATATAAAAATATTGAAGGAACTCTAAGAAGAACATTGGTACTTGCGGAAGAATCTAATCAAACCATAAGAAAATCTGCTAATGATGAATCTCAAGCAATAGTGGAAGACGCTAAGAAAAACGCCTCAAGAATTGTTAATGATGCTTTACTTAAAGCCCAGAAAATACAAGACGATGCTGATGCCATAAAAAGAAGTACGGCAGTGTATCGTAATCGTATGATAAACATAATGAAAGAACAAAAAGAACTATTAGATAAATATGAAGATATTGAATACTAAGTCTTCGTATTACCTATAGTTCTTTTTTTTATACTTGAAAATATAATTTAGTAGGTGATGAAATGTTAAATTTACTTATTAATTTTATTAAAAGTATCTTTTTATTTACTGGTAGTTACTCTAATACCGTTTTTAAAGACCCTTTAACTAGTGAAGAAGAAGAAAAATATATAAAACTAATGCAACAAGGGGATAAAGAAGCTAGAAATATTTTAATTGAGCACAATCTTCGCTTGGTTGCTCACATCGTAAAAAAATTTAATCCACCGATTGGTCTTACTGATGACTTAATTAGCATTGGTACCATAGGTTTAATTAAAGGCGTCGATTCTTACCAAAGTGGTAAAAATATAAAAATAACAACCTATGCAGCTCGTTGCATTGAAAATGAAATTTTAATGTATTATCGTTCCTCTCGAAAATTTCAAAACACCGTATCTTTAGATGATTATATTGGCACTGATAAAGAAGGTAACAAAATTAATTTAAAAGATGTTATCAAAGATAAAAGTAAGCCTATCGAAGAGGAATTGTATTTAAAAGATAATATTAACCTATTAAAACAGTTCATTACTAAATTAAATAAAAGAGAACAAGATATCATTATAAAAAGATATGGTCTTAATAATAAAAAAGCCATGACTCAAAAAGAGATAGCCAAAGAAATGCATATTTCCAGGAGTTATGTTTCCCGAATTGAAAAAAGAGCAATTAGTAAAATTTTACGAGAATTTATTAAGAAGAATAAAGATTAATAGACTTAAAAATAAAATTATAAAAAACTAAAACCCATTTTTTCTTTTAACTAAGCTTAAAATATCGTTATTGTTAAAAGATGATAGATAATTATAGAGAGTACAATCATTACCCGGCTTACTTATATTTCTAATGCTTTTGATAACAATAGTTATTCTTTGAAAATTTAAAAATAAGTCATTACCATTTTTAGTATAACTAACTAAATTACCATAATCCTTAAATAATATATTATGTATTACTTCTTTATCTGTTGTCTTTTTAGTAAATCCTTGGTATTTAATAACATAATGATTTTTATTAATACTAATCTCAATCTTATCTAACATCGTTTAAGTAACTAATTCCTTTCTATAAATCGAAAAAATGCTTTTCTAAGTTAGAAAACTATTTTATTTGTATAGCTTACAAGAAAGAAATTGGTTTGTAAAGGTGTTTTTTTAAAAAATAAACCATTTTTTGCAAGTTTTAGTTTTATTATTAGTAAATTTAGGCTATAATGTAATCATAGGAGGATAGAAAAAATGAAACCACAAGAAGAGCCTATTCACATTAAAGTAAAAAATAAAAAAGATATAGCTCCCTTAGTCTTAATGCCAGGGGACCCCTTAAGAGCTAAATATATTGCTGAAAAGTTTTTAAAAGACACTAAACTAGTTACTAGTGTTCGTAATATGTTTGGCTTTACAGGAACTTATAAAGGTCATGAAGTAACCATTATGGGTAGTGGTATGGGTATGCCTAGTATGAGTATTTATGCGTTTGAATTATTTTACTATTTTAATGTCGAAAAAATTATTCGTATCGGTACTTGCGGCGTTGTAACTAAAGATATTAATGTTCCAGAGTTAATACTTGCTGATAACATCTTCAGTTTATCAAACTTTGCTTACAATTATGACGGTTATGATAAAAATATGGTTTATCCAAGTAAAAAATTAAATGAAAATATTATAGCAACTGCCAAAGAACAAGATAAGAAATTACATGTTGGCACCATGCTTACTTGCGATGCTTTCGGTCCTTATATCAATATGGATAATGTTTTAAAAAGAATTCCTGATGATGTAAAACCAATCGCTGAGGAAATGGAAGCATATGCCCTTGTTCACGTTGCTAACTCATTTAAAAAAGAAGCTACCGCTATTGTAACTGCCGTTGATTCTAAATTTAGTGATGTTGTTTTACCAATCGAAGACCGTGAAAAATCACTTGATGACATGATTACATTAGCACTCGATGCGATAATAAAATAAAAAGGGTAGTTGGCAAGCACCAACTTGAATTATAGGTCTTAAGGCCTATTTTTTTAGGACAAATTATGTTAAAAGAATTTGAAAATTATTTAAAAAACGTAAAAAAATATAGTATAAATACAGTAAATAGTTATGTAAGTGATATAAATATATTTATTTCTTATTTAAGTGTTGAAAAAGTAAATTATAAAAATATAAATCGAGATATTATTCGTAGTTATTTAAAATATTTAGATGAAAATAACTATAAAAGTAGTAGTATTAATCGTATCTTAAGTAGTCTTAATGACTATTATAATTACTTAGTAAAAAATAAAATTATAAAATATAATTATTTTAATGATATAAATAGACCTCGAAAAGAAAAAAAGTTACCTAATTTTATTAATTATGCTGAATATATGAATTTAATTAGTACCATTGAAAAAGAAGATAATGCTTATTTAAGACTAAGAAACCTTCTTTTATTAGAAATATTATTTGATACCGGTTTACGTGTTAGTGAGGCCGTTAATATTAAAATAAAAGATATTGATTTTAAAAATCATAGTATTAAAGTTTTAGGAAAAGGGAGTAAAGAAAGAATAGTTTACTTTGGGGATTATGCATCTAATTATTTAGAAGAATATCTTAGTTTAAGAGAAGGTATTAAATCATCAGACGATGAATACTTATTTTGGAATAAGAACTATCAAAAACTAACGAGAAGAGGGGCTGAGTATTTAATAAATAATATTGCTAAAAAAGCTTTATTAAAACAGAAAATAACTCCCCATACTCTAAGGCATACTTTTGCAACCGAGATGTTAAATAACGGCTGCGATATAAGAAGTGTTCAAGAGCTACTTGGTCATAAATCATTATCAACAACTGGTATCTATACTCATGTTACTAACGAAGTAGTAAGAGAAGAGTATTTAAAAGCTTTTAAAAGATAGCTTAAATAACTTTATAAAAAATACCCAAAAATTAGTGGTAAAAGTAAGAAAAAAATGCTATATTTAATTAGAATAGAAGGAGAATAAAAAATGGAAAAATTTGTGTATGACTTCAGTGAAGGCACAAAAGACATGAAAGAACTACTAGGTGGTAAAGGCTCAAATTTAGCTTGTATGAAAAATCTAGGCTTACCAGTTCCGGACGGTTTTATTGTAACTACTGAGGCTTGTAATAAATACTATGAGGAAAATGAAGTTATTTCAGCAAGTATTGAAGAAGAAATTAATAATCATTTAGCATCTTTAGAACAAAAAACAGGAAAAATCTTAGGCGATGTAAATAATCCTTTATTAGTATCAGTAAGAAGTGGTGCTAGAAGTAGTATGCCTGGTATGATGGATACTATTTTAAATTTAGGTCTTAATGATGAGGTAGCAGCATCTTTTGCGAAAATAACTAATAATGAAAGATTTGTATATGACTCATATCGTCGTTTAATTATGATGTTTGCTGATGTAGTTATGGGTAAAGATAAAAGTATCTTTGAAGAATATTTGACTAATTATAAGAAAGAACATGGTTATCAAAATGATACTGATTTGACTGGTACCGATTGGCATAACATAGCTATAAAATATAAAGAAATGTACCAAGAACTTACTGGCGAAGCTTTTCCTAGTGATACAACTCGTCAATTAATAATGGCCGTTGGTGCTGTCTTTAAATCATGGAATAATAGTCGTGCTATATATTATCGTAAGATTAATAATATTCCTGATGATTGGGGTACAGCTGTTAATATTCAAGCCATGGTTTATGGTAATAAAAATAATAATTCTGGTACTGGTGTTGCCTTTAGTAGAAGCCCAGTTAATGGTGAAGCTAAATTATTTGGCGAATATTTAATTAATGCTCAAGGTGAAGATGTTGTTGCGGGCGTTAGAACTCCTCAAAGTATCGAAACCTTAAAAAATATTATGCCAGACGTTTATGAAGAGTTTGTTAAAACCGCTAAAATTTTAGAAGATTACTATAAAGACATGCAAGATATGGAGTTTACAATCGAAGATGGCAAACTTTATATGCTTCAAACTAGAAATGGTAAGAGAACTGGTCTAGCTGCCGTTAATATTGCTACTTCCTTAGTTCGTGAAGGCAAGATTAGTATGGAAGAAGCTATTAGAAGAGTAAGCGTAGATGATATTACGCAAGCTTTGCATCCCGTCTTTAAAACTGATAGTCTAGAAAAAGCTACTTTAATTGGTAATGGTCTTGCTGCCAGTCCAGGAGCGGCTTGTGGAGAAATTGTTTTCGATGCTAGCATTGCGATTAAAAAATCTAAAGAAGGCATTAAAACAGTCTTAGTTCGTCATGAAACTAGTCCTGAGGATATCGAAGGTATGCATTATGCCCAAGGGGTTTTAACTATTCGTGGTGGTATGACTTCGCATGCTGCTGTTGTAGCTCGTGGTATGGGTATTTGCTGTGTAAGTGGTTGTGGTAATATGGATATTACTGATAATACTTTAATTACTAAAGATAAAGAAATCTTACACGAAGGCGATATAATCTCAATCGACGGTACAACTGGTAATGTTTATAAAGGCGAAGTTGAATTAGAAAGTGCTAGTAACAATACTTCTATAAATGAACTTTTAACTATGTGTGATGCCATTAAAAACTTAGGTGTCCGCGCTAATGCTGATACTAAAAAAGACATGGAAATTGCTAAAAACTTTGGGGCTGAGGGTATTGGCTTAGTTCGAACTGAACATATGTTCTTCGAAAAAGAAAGAATCTTTAAATTTAGACAAATGATATTAGCAAATGATAAAAAGACCCGCTTACAAGCTTTAGTATCTTTATTACCATATCAAGAAAAAGACTTTGAAGAACTATATCGTCTAAATTCTGGTTTACCCGTTGTTATTCGTTATTTAGACCCACCATTACATGAATTCTTACCAAAAGAAGAAGAGGAAATAAAAGAATTAGCGGTCTCTTTAAATACAACTGTTGCTGACTTAAAATTAAAAATAGATAGTCTAAAAGAATTTAACCCAATGATGGGACACCGTGGTTCTAGACTTGATATAACTTATCCAGAAATAGCCGTAATGCAAACTAACGCTGTTATCAGCGCCGCATGTAATGTTAAAAAAGAAGGTATTAATCCAGTTGTTGAAATCATGTTGCCACTTATTATGGATAAAAAAGAATTTATCTATATAAAAGATATCGTTGAAAAAGAAATAAAACGTGTTCTTGCTAAAAAAGGTATGCAAATTGATTATCAAATAGGTGCAATGATTGAAGTACCAAGAGCTGCTATTCTAGCTGATGAATTAGCAAGCGTTTGTGATTTCTTCTCATTTGGAACCAATGACCTAACTCAGTTAACTTTCGGTTTCTCAAGAGATGATGCTGCTAAATTCTTAAAAGATTATTATAATAAAAATATTTTAAGTCATGACCCTTTCATGAGTCTTGATACTAATGGTGTTGGTACTCTTGTTAAAATTGCCACACAAATGTCTAAGAGTATTAAACCTAATATTTCGCTAGGTGTTTGTGGTGAACATGCTGCTGATGAAAAATCTATCGAGTTCTTTGATAAGATTGGTCTTTCTTATATTTCGGCCTCAGCTTATCGTGTTCCTGTTGCTAAACTAGCCGCTGCCAAAGCCGCTTTAGCTAATAGTAAAGATATAGCTTAGTAAAAATATTCTTAAAAAAGTAATTGTTTAAAATTAAGTATCACCAAATTATGTAAAATAAAATGGTCTGGTACTTTTTTTATTCTCAAAAATATAGTATAATTTTTAGTATGAATATAAAGATAAATGGAGGAAAATATGATTAAAACTTTATCATTAGGTCAAGCAAATTATGATATATATGTAAGTGTAGATGATTACCCTAAAGAAGGGACTAAGCAAAGATTTATTAATAAGATTGGCTGTGGCGGTGGTACAGCTTGCAACGTAGCTTATATGTTAGCTAAGTGGGGTGTTTCATCAACTTTTGCAGGTGTTGTTGGAAATGACGTCTATGGCAATAGAGTTCGTAAAGAATTAGAAAGTGCTGGCGTTGATACCAGATATATAGAAACTTCTTATGAAAAAGATACGGTCTTATCTTTTGTGCTAGTAGATAATAAAAACAAAGTACCAACCTCTTTTGATGTTGCTGATGAGTTCGTTAAACTAAAAAAGTTCGATTTTGATTTTCAACCAGATTTAGTTATTTTAGACGGCAATGATACTTATGCTTCTAAATCAACAATCGAACGCTTTCCAAAAGCTGTTACCGTATTAAGAGCTACTAGATTTAATCAAGATATTGCTAATTTAGCTATCAAAGTAAATTATTTAATTTGCTCATTAGACTTTGTTAGTGGTCATTTAAAGATGCCAGTTGACGGTAATAATGTTCAAAGTTTAGTTAATGCTTATACTGAGTTACGTAACCGTTACGAACACCAAAATATCATTATCACTTTAGGAGCTAATGGTGCTATGTATATGGTAGATGACCAAATAAAAATTTCTCCAACTTTAAAAATGGATATTGTTGATACATCTGGTTGCGGTGATATATTTACAGGTGCTTTTAGTTACGGGATTGCTAGTAGCTTTACATTAGAAAAATCTATTAAATATGGTAATATTGCTGCTGGTTTGGCAACTAGAGTTGTTGGTGGTCGTCTTTCAATTCCTAAACTTGATGAGGTAAACAAAATTTATGAGAAAAATAATTGACCCTTTTACTGATTATCTTCCCCATTTGGACTTGCATGGTGAAACAACTGCTACTACAGTTTATTTAGTTGAATCTTTTATAAGAGATAATCTTAAATTAAAAAATAGTAAAATTGTTATCATTCATGGTAAGGGCAGTGGTGCTTTAAGAAGTAAAACACATGAAATACTAAAAAGAAATAAAAGGGTTAATAAATATTATATTGACGGTTTAAATGACGGACAAACTATCGTCGAATTAAACATAAATGCAAAGTAAGTAGAACTTTTACTTACTTTTTTTGGAAAATACTTGCAAATATTCTCAAAATAGTCTATAAATATTAGTGAAAAAAGTCATTTGAATTTATTATTTCTTAATAAAAAAATAAATAATTAAATAGTAAAATTTAGATAGACAAAAAGAGTTTATTAATGTAAAATTTAAGTTGTGAGGCATGAGGTATGGAAAACGAAGAAAAATTAATGGGTTCAAGAATAAAGAAATTAAGAAAAGACTCAGGAATGAGTCAAGAAGAACTAGCAGGTAAACTAGGTATTTCCCGAAGTTACTTTTCTAAAATAGAAAATGACCAAAGAGGATTATCTATTGATATTATGCAAAAAATCTGTCGGATTTTTAATATTTCAATGGATGAATTCTTTAATAATGAAGAAGAAAAAGATACTTATTTAGAAACTGAAACTAAGAAGTTTCATAAAAAGATAGATAGATTTTACTTTCTAACAGTAACTATGTTTACCTTAACAGTTTTATTTGTTTTATTAAGTATTTATTTCTTTAATAATTTTAATAAAATTAGAGTATATATATTAAACGGAGAAAGTGATTCATTTACTTATACTAATGGAGTATTTGTTGAATCTCGTCAAAAATTCATTTTAAAAATTGGTACTTTTGATATTAAAAATGAAAGTATTAATGAAGATGATATTGTAAATGTTGAATTTAAAATAGATGATGAGTTGATAAAAGGTCAAAATAGTTTCTTTACTGGTATTAATGTTGAAGATTATAGTTTTGATGATTTATTTACTAAAAAAGGGTATAAGAACAGTAAGTTTAGTGTTGATATAACTTATAAATTAGATGATAAAGAATACACAGAAACTATGCTAATAAATAAAGATTTGGCTATCAGTAATAACAAGTTAATATATCCTAAAGGAGAAACTAAAGAAAAGTAATTATATCTCTTCTAAAACGTTTTATTTAACCTAGTGCTATTGGCATAGCGTAGGTTGATTTTATAAGGCTATCTAAGGTAATTGGGTAGTCTTTTAAAGTCTAAAAATCTTGACATAATGTAAACTATGCGCTATGATAACTCACAACAAAGAGGAGGATAATGCATGGAATGGATAAGAGGTACAGAATTAGAAGATATTAGATATTTGAATAAATCCACTGATGAAGAATGGAAAATAGTGAAGAACTTTATTTTATGTGGTGATTGCAATTCCTTAGAAGAAAAAATTATTTGCTATAAAAACATGTTAGAAAATCATAATTGGTATGAGACTAGTCTGGTAGATGCTATCTCTACAAACGATATAATAGCGGAAGCGGTAGGTGCTTTCCTTAAGTTTATTTTCTTGCTCGCAGTATTTACTGACAAAATGCCCAAAGTTATAGCCGTTTTCTTGGTAAGCGATATTATTCTTTATAGAGTGGTCAATAAAATAATTAGTATTAAAAAGCATAAAGAGGCAAAAACTATTTTATCTGAACTTGAAAATCAATTAAAAGAACAAGTAAAAGATATTTATCAAAGAGATGATGAAATCATCAGAGAAATTTCTAGTACTTTAGATACAATCGCCCAAGTAAAATATCCCGGCTACCAAAGTGATTTATATGAATTACAAAATATTGCCCATCAATATGTTAAAGATATTAAGTCTAAAAAAATATTAACCGTAGCCGAAAAAGTAGCAATATTTAAAAAAATTTTGGACCTTGATATTGAAAATAAAATAAAGTTTTATCAAAGGAGTAAAGAAATTAATTATCAGATTCAAAATATTGTTGATAGAAAATTGGATACTTTAAATATCGATGATAACCCCAAATATGATATAGATTTTACTAGTGATTTTAGTGATAAAGGCCAAGGGCTAACTTTAAATAGAAAGAAGTGATTTAATATGGAATTGGTAACAGAATTTGATTTACTTGGTACTCGCGCCGGAAATAATTGTACTGTTGAAGAATGGCATGTTGTTGAAAATTTTCTAATAAAAGGATATTGTTCCACCAAAGAAGAAGCCTTAATTTGTTATAATAATGTTTTAAAAAATGAATTTTGGTACAGACATAGATATAATTCCATTTTTCTTTACAGTTCAAAAACAAAGCCCACAGTTAAATTTGCTCTTACCATTGCTTGGCTTTTTTCATCATTTCCTATATCAGCAGTAATTACCGCCATAGTAGAAAAAAATAATGATGAAAAGGCTTCTAAACGTATTGAAGAAATCAAAAAAACGTTAGAGGCTGAAATAAATAAAACCAGAACCTATATTAATGTTTCTGATAGCAAAGAAGAAAATTTGTTTTTAAACTATGTTAATAATCTTATCGATTATATTATTGCTGCTAAGTACTCTGGCTATCAAAGTGATTTAGCCCAAATTAGAGAAATAACTTACACCTACGCAAAAATTAGTCCCGAAGAAACCCATGACTTAGATTTAGCATTTTTTAAACGCCAAGAGTGCTACTCTAGACTTGCTAAAATACAGTTAAATGCTTACTTAAAAATTGAAGAAATGGTAAAAATGCAAGAGGCTAATAATGAAGAGCAAATTTCTGATAATAAGCAAAATCATTTAGAACAACAACTTAAAAATTCAATTGATAAAAAGATTGAAGAAATATTAGATACAAATTTGGATGATGAAAAGATTACCGAAGATGTTAAGGCTAATGTTGAAGAGTATAGCCAATATGAAAAGAACATACGAATCATGATAGATACGGCTGCTCAAAAAAGGCTGGTTAGAAAGTTGTAAAATTAAATGTTTTATAACTTTTTTTAGGTTCTTTAATTTTAAATGTATAAAACCTTAGAAAAATTTCCATAATTTGGTTAGGTGATGTTATGGGAAGATATAAAGTAGATATTGCAGGTATTAAAACGAGTAGTCTAAAAACACTAACTAATGAAGAAATGAAAGAATTATTTATTAAAATGCATGAAGGAAATACTTTATGTAAGGATGCTTTAGTCAATGGTAATTTACGCCTTGTTTTATCCATAGTCCAACGTTTTGATAAAAGTAAGTATAATGTTGATGATTTATTTCAAATTGGTTGTGTAGGCCTTATAAAAGCCGTAGATAATTTTGATATTAACTATAATTGTCTATTTTCAACGTATGCTGTGCCACTTATTATGGGAGAAATTAGAAGATATATTAGAGATAATACTTCCTTAAGAGTTAGTAGAGGGATTAAAGATAATGCTTATCGGATTTTAAAGTTTAAAGAAGAATATTTAAAAGAACATGATAGAGAACCTTCTTGGCAAGATATTGGCCAGGCTTTAAATCTTAGTTTATATGATATAAAAGGAGCGATGGACTCCTTAGTAGCGCCGGTAAGTATTTTTGAACCAATTTATAATGATGGGGGCGATACCATTTATTTATGTGATAAACTTGCCGATAAGAGTTTCGATAAAGATAAAGATTTATTACTTACTTTAAGAAAAGCCTTAACTAGTTTAAAACAGCGCGAACAGATAATTTTAGAAGACAGGTATGTTATGGGGAAAACGCAAGAAGAAATAGCGGCCACTTTAAATATCAGTCAAGCCCAAGTTTCGAGAATTGAAAAAAGTGCTATTAGCACTCTTCGTCATATTATCAAATAATTATTTTATTTTTTTATTTATCTCATTTAAATTTAGATAAATTTTATAGATAACCATTAGGCCTTCAAAAACCATTCTTAAAATAACATTTCCCAAGATTAAAAGTAAAAAGAATAATAAGAAGGAAGTACCAATATAGCCAAAAGCTGTAATAGTTACATATAAACTACAAAAGATATAAGTAATCTTTAAAATAGGTTCCATAAAGAACTTATTAAAATGTAAGTAATCAAATAATTTCTTTAAAGGATTACTATAAGTATCTTTGTTACGTTTATCCATAAAAACAGTATAAATAATGATAGTAGCGGCAATAGCAATTATAAATGCAACTAATTTAAAAGTATAAAAGCCACCAACACTTGTTTTATAAGCGTAATCGTACATATTAATCGTCCTTTCTATAAATATTTTAACAAAAAATAGATAATTCAGCAATATAATTAATTAGGTGATATTATGCATTTATCCGATTTACAGACTAAAGATGTCGTTAATATTAATGATGGTAAAAAAATTGGACGAATAATTGATGCGGTAATAAATGATACGGGAATTATTGAATATCTAAGTATTGAAAAAAGAGGGAGTTTAAATAACTTATTTAATAAAGACAACGAAACGACGATTACTTTTAAACAAATAAAAAGAATTGGGGAAGATGTTATTTTAGTTGATATTATGATATAATAAACGAGTGATGTTATGAAAGCAAGTATTATAATAAGTATTTTAGTAGCCTTATTAGATCAGATAATTAAATTTTTTATAGATAAACAAGTATTATTTAGAGAAGTAATTCCTAATTTATTTAATATTCATAAAGTCTATAATTATGGCGTAGCCTTTAGTTTCCTAGAAAATAAAAGATATTTAATCTTATTATTTAGTATTATTTTAATATATTTTTTATTTAATTTAAGAAAAGATTTACCAAAGGCTAAAAAGTATGATATATTATTCGGAGTAATCTTAGGCGGTATTTTAGGAAACTTAATAGATAGGATATTTAGAGGTTTTGTTATTGATTATTTTGAAATCTTTTTAGGACAATATAGTTTTCCTATCTTTAATTTAGCCGATATCTGTATTACTTTAGGAATAATCATAATGATTTTAATAATGAGTTTGGGGGATAAAAAATGATTGTAGATGTAAATGATGTAAGAATAGATAAGTATCTTGCCGATAATACGGATTATTCAAGAAACTTAATTTTAAATTTAATTAAAAATGGTGAAGTTTTAGTTAATGATAAGAAAATAAAACCTAGTTATAAAGTAAAATGTGGAGATAAAATTACGATTAATAATATTAAAACTGATACTGATGATATTACCCCTTGGGATTATCCTTTAGATATAGTGTATGAAGATGATGATATCATTATTGTTAATAAACCCAGTGGTATGGTCGTCCATCCAGGTAATGGTAATAAAGATCATACTCTTGTTAATGCCTTAAAAAATTATACCGATAAATTATCAGATATTAATGGAGTCGAACGTCTGGGAATAGTGCATCGTATTGATAAAGATACTTCCGGACTTATTATGGTGGCTAAGACTAATAAAGCCCATGAAATATTAGGACAGTATTTTAAAGAACATAGTATCAAAAGGGAATATATAGCCCTTTTGTGTGGAGTATTTCCTCATGATACAGCCACCATTGATGCTCCTATTGGCCGAGATGAAAAAAATCGCTTAAGAATGACCGTAACGCCCAATAACAGTAAAAGAGCCGTTACTCATTTAGAAGTTTTAAAAAGATATAAAGCCGGATTTACTTTAGTAAAAGCCAGACTAGAAACAGGAAGAACTCATCAAATAAGAGTTCATACGAAATATATTGGGTACCCAGTTTATAATGATCCTGTGTATGCAAATAAAAGTACGGGTGACTTTGGGCAATTCTTACATTCTTATAGTATGGAGTTTATTCACCCCATAACTAAAGAAAAAATGTATTTTAAAAGAGATGTTCCAAAGTATTTTCAAGACTTTTTAGATAAGTTAAATAATGAAGAAACAGGAGAACAAAATACCCTATAATTTAAAAGTTAATAGATACAAAAAATAGATATTAAATAATAGATAAGGAATACTAAAGAAAAAGTATTTAATATTAACTTTTTTAAGTTCAATAGCAAGACAAGTATTATTTATAAAATAAAAAATACTAAATATTAAAGATAAATAATAATCATTAAAGTAATAGTAAAATAATAAAATACTAACTAAAGTAATAGAGTTACTTAAGATAAAATAAATAGTATCATTAGTAATTCTATTATGGTAGAAAGTAGATATTAAAGAAAAGTTGAGTAAAGCAAAACTAAGAACAAATAATATAATAGTAATAGCGGTCATAAATACTCCTTTACTAATTATATGAAGTATAATAAAATAATAGAAGGTGGTTAAAATGAGTTCAATTAGTATGGATAAAAAAGATGAAATTGTCATGAAGTTAGTACATTTCTTAGTTACTAAAGAAAACTATACCCCAATAGTAGTAAATGGCGTAAGAAATGAAGTATGGTTAGAAAATGTGGAAGGACCATATAAAATAATAAGAATTAATTCAAATTATATACATAATAAAGAGCAGTTTAATTTTGATATATATAAAACTAATAATGTTGCTCGTCAAATTAAGAAAAAAACTTTATCTTGGAAGATGAATGTTTTAAATATTTTCTTAGATTTAAATGATAATGTTAAATTAGATAGTATTAATTATATTGATAATATTAAAGTAAATGATACCCAAGATTTAGTACATAACGAAACCGTAGTTGAGGCTTTTCCTAATATTGAAAAAGATATCATTAATACGGATAATGATGTTGATTTAATAGTTAATGTTACTAATGATATTAATAGTAAGACAGCCAAAGAAAACAGAAAATATGAAGAAGTATTTAAGCCTAAAAAAATAGTAGTTACTTATGCTTTAATGGCTATTTGTACTTTAATTTATATTTTACAAATATTCTTTCCGGGTATAACTGCCTTGGGAGCCGTTAATGGTACTTTAGTAAGAAATGGTCAAGTTTATAGATTAGTTACCGGAATGTTTATGCATGGTTCTATCTGGCATTTACTATGTAATATGTATTCCTTATATGTTATTGGCTGTGCTACCGAAAATTATTTTGGTAAGAAAAAGTTTTTAATTATTTATTTTGTAAGTGGTATTATTGGTTCAATGTTTTCTTGTATCTTTAATACCGGCTGGTCACTAGGAGCCAGTGGGGCTATATTTGGTCTTATGGGAGCCTTGTGTTATTTTGGCTATTATTACCGCTTATATATGGGTAAAGCCTTATATAGCGAGATTATTCCGGTAATTGTTCTTAACTTAGCCTTAAGTATAATTGTATCTAATATTGATTTTTATGCTCATATTGGCGGTTTGATTGGTGGTGTCTTTATCACCATGGGCCTTGGCGTTAAAAATAAAACTGATAAACAAAGTAGTATTAATGGTTGGATAACCTTTGGTATTCTATTTATATTTACTCTTTATATGTTGTTTTTTAGATAAAAAGCTGTTGCAGAAATATAGAAATCCTGTAGCAGCTTTTTTTTATCTTAATTAAGTTTTTATTGATATATAGAAAAAAATGTATTAATATAGCAAGTATTGTGAAGGGGGATTACTATGAATCCATATCAAATATTAGGTATTCCAATAAATGCCACAGAAGAAGAAATTAAAAATGCTTATCGAAAACTTGCTAAACAAAATCACCCGGATTTACATTCGGATACCGAAAGAGAAAACTATAATGCTAAGATGAAGCAGATAAATGAGGCCTATAGCACAGTATTAAAAAATCATTCTAAAGAAATTGAAGATACTGATTTTTATGGCGATAATAAAGCAACTAATTTTGATGATGACTATTTTTATTATCAAGAAAAATGGCAAAGTGAATCAGAGGACTTTGAAGAAACTTACCATTTGAACAGTACTGAATCATATATTTTTGATATTATTATGAGCAATGCTAAGACGATTAATAGTATCTTAAGTCAGTTAAATCAATTAATAGTTAAGGAAACTAGCTACCATAATAAATTAATTGCAATAATCCGTGAATATTTACAAGAATATTATGGAAAAGTAAAAGACTATTTGAAATATTATCATAGGACTGATAGATTAACGCCTGTAGATTATGGAAAATTGCGAAGATTTATTAGTAGTATATGGAAAGATAACAAAAGTAATGCTTTAACTTGGTTAAATGTTTTTACAAATGCCCTAGAAGAAGAAATATTTCCTGCTTTGAAATTTGCAGAAGAATATCAGGCGTTTATAAAAGAATCAGAAGACATGCGCAGTAAAATAGAGCTGGATTTTCTTGGAACCACTGATGTTTTAAAATTTTTAGAAGAAAATATAATTGTTTTTATTAGTCGTAGTCAAATGTTATATGATACTAATCCAATGTATGAAAGCTGTGATATTAAAGATGAAAATCCAAAATATTTAGCTGGTGATTTTTATAGAAAAGGTGTAGCAGAAATAGAAGAATCAGATATGGTTGACGATTTTACTAAGGAAGAATCTGCAAAGAGTGATGATGAATCAAAGTTAAAATTAAAAAAGAAAAGCAAAAATTAAAACTTGGGATTATTCTCAAAAATTTGTTGACACAGAGTGAAATGAGTGCTAGTATAGTGCTCAATTATAGGGGGAGATATTAATGGAACAGACATATAAGCTAGGATTTTATGAGTCTTTGATTTTTAAGAAAATTATGGAAAACGCTTTAAATGTTCAGGATATTTTAGATGATATGGCAAAATTTACAAAAGCTAATACTGATTGTCCAAATAAAACTGTAAGAAGAATGCGTGATGCTTTACAACAATATTTTAAGAAAGTACAAGGCTACATGGTTTATATTGGGTGTACTGATAAATTAACTTATGATGATTATAACCGTATACTAAATTTTATAAAAAGCATGATGGATATTGATGCCAAATCAGCTAAATTTTTAGTCGGTAGTTTTGACAAAGTTTTAAATGAAGAATCATTTCCAGTTTTAAAATGTACTGATGAATACAAAAAGTTAATGGAAGAACTTGTAAGTGTTCAAGCAAATATTAAAGATTTTGGGTCAACAGCCAACGTTTTAGATTTTCTAGGTAATAATTTAATGGGGTTTGCTAGTCGTAATCAAATGCTATATAAAGCTAATCCTTTATGTGCAAACTATGATAACGAAGATAGCACTTTAAATGAAGTAGCTGAAAAATTTTATAATAAATGCTTAATTGAGGCTAGCGACGGCGATGTTTTCTCAGAATTAATAAAGAAAAATGCTTTTGATGAATTTGTAAAAGAAGAATATTCTAATAGTAAACAAGGCCCAAAATTAAAAAAAGCTAAAACTAATTAAAGATAAGCAAGTAAAAACTTGAGAGAAAATCCCAAGTTTTTTGTTTTCTATTCTGTTTTTATCATAAATGGTTCATTAATGGTACCAATTCCACCAGATATTTCAACATTTGATTTTAAAGAAATTACCGGTCTTACTGTATAATTGCCATATCGATAATTTAAATCTAAATAGCCGTCACTATTTAAATGCCAGTGCTTAATACAACCTGCTCCAGCATCATAATAAGAAGGAGTTATTGACCAATAGTTATCTAGAGAATAGGCATATGATAATCTATTAATACTATTTGGATTTAAGCCAGCAGCCATTAATTCATCATAAGTGGGTAGGCCAATTGAATAGGTAAGTGCTTTATTACCAATACTGGCATTTCTATTGGTGAATAGGTCATTATCCACATTTGGACATTTAAATGAAACATTGTAATCATTATTTCTATAAAAAGTGTTTTTTAGTAAACTTTCTCCATCGCCAGAGAAAATTTTTCTACTATTGCAAAAACCAGCGTCATCTATATAGTTATTGAAATTTTTATTGAAAATATTATTTTTATACCAATTATCTAAAACTTCTTTTATAGTTGAACTAACCTCATTTTTAATCATATTTTCCCTAGTATCAATAATATTACCATACATATATCCCTCGTAAGCAGGATTATATTTATTATCATTAAAATTACTATTTCCAATATTATTATTTTCGTTAATATTTGTACCGTTGTAGAGTAATCTTATTGAATTGTTTCCATTAATTCTAATTATTTGCCAGTAAGCGTTAGCAAAGTAAACATTATTATTTTTTACATTACCACGATAATAATAGGTTATTCCGTAATCGTCTTCAGCTTTATATAAGCCTTTATCTGATTTATCGCTTTCCGTTTCTTTTTGAATAATTTTTATTGCATTAAGGGTATATGTAATACGATATTTATTAGTATTTTCTTCACCTGTTGCTTTTTTTGAGGCACTTGTGATTTTATATAGAGTAGTGCAATCAAAATTATCAAAAGTACTTATAAAACCATTGCTATTTATGTTAGTGCCAGCATAACAGTAGTAGTAATCACCATTATAGTCAATTTCAGTCGGATCTAAATATTTGATGTTTTCAATGATATAATTACCTGTTTTTTGATTAAAGCTATAATTAGTTCCAAGACCTAATTTATCATCATTGTTCACTAAATTTTGACCACCATAATTACTATTTCCAATTATACTTGGATGTGGTTTTGAAACAGTAATAGATGTTTTAGCACCTATTGTACTTTGCCATTCAACAATCGGAGCAGTTTCACTAAAATCTGGTGTTCCTTTAGCTTTTATTTTTTTAATAGCTGCCTCGGGAGTAGTTTGATACTCATTAGCTAAAATGGCATCATGTAAAGTAGTGTATCCTTCATTTACAGGATTCCAACTACTAGGTTGGGCTTTAACGACAATTTTAGATTTAAAAATTTTTGTCTCATTATCTAAATCTTCCATGGTTGTATCATAATCTATCCAAATTCTTAAAGTATAACCCTCAGAATCGCCACTACCCAGAGAACCTTTAGCTAGAGTATGGCTTTCAATACTACCCGTATTTACCGTATCAGTTGTCTCATAATCACTTAATCTTTTAATTTCTTCATTATTAATCATTGCATTAATAAATTTACTAGATAAAGTAGTATCTTTTAAACTTTCTAAATTAACAGTATAACTAGCAAAAATATCACAAGTATTAGTCATTGTAAAACTAAATGGGGTTAATTTCTTACCCTTTTCATTACTAATAGGATAAGTATTTTCTAAAGCAATATTGTTTTTTTGACTAGTAATTTCAACATTAAAACATTTAGTCGTAGCAACATTAATATTATCTTGACTAACACTGATATTCCATAAAGAATAAGAAAAACCAATTCCTAAAATAATTAATATTCCTAATGACAAACTAATTAATAAAATATTCTTTTTCATATATAAAACTTCCTTTTTTAATGACTATAATGGTAATTTACTAAAACTTCAGATTCATAGAGTTTAATACTCTATGAAAAATGGGCTTTAAAGTCCGTATTCACCTAGCTTTTATAAAATTTGACTAGAAATTTTGACTAGAAAATATTTATCTTTTTGACCACGAATATATTAATTAAACTTAGGAAACACTTAGACTTAAAAGAAAATAATTGACTAGAAATTTGACTACAATAACAACGAATATTTACTTTAAAATGCCGTAAAATTATGGTATAGTTTATATATAAATTAAAAATATGACCTTAAAACTCGGATTCATAGAGTATTAAATTCTATGAAAAATACCTTAATTAACTAAAAAAATAGTCTTTAAATATAACCTAATACTATCCTCATAAAAGAAACTATTTAGGGTGTGGCGGGTGGGAAGTAACCATAGATTAGAAAATAATTTATAAATAACTCATTATCAATAGAATAATTCTTAAAACTATGTCATAATAATAGGGGAGAATTTATATATGAGTAATTTAGAAAAAAGAATAATAGAATTAATTAAACAAGGAAAAAGTAGTATTGAAATATGTCAGAAATTAAAAATAAGTGGTCTTGACTTACAAAATATATTATTAAACTTAAAAAATAAAGGCCTTGAATATAATAAAAGATACCTATTAAATGGCGGTGTTTTATATACTCCTAATAAAGATTTATATGGTAAAAATATAAGCGAAAGAGTTACTTTACTTACCAAAAATAAAGACGAATTAAATGCTCTTTTAATATCTGATTTACATTTAGGTACTAAAGAAGAAAGACTTGATTTACTTAACTTAGCCTATGATTATGCCATTAAAAATGGTATTCATATAATTATTAACGGCGGCGATCTAATAAATGGTCTAACTAGTGAAAGAAAAAATATTTGTAAGACTCATCTTAGTCAGTGTGAGTATTTTATCGAAAATCATCCCTTTGTTGAAGGCATTTTAAACATTTGTGTTCTAGGTAATCATGATATTAAAAGTCTAAATAAAGAGGGAATTAATTTTGCCCGTATCTTAGAAAATTATCGCCCTGATTTTGCTATTGCCGGGATTGAAAATGGCCATATCTTAGTTAAAAATGACTTTATAAATATGTACCACCCATTAAGTTGCGATTGCAATAATGTCCCCATGAAAAAAGTGGTTTTAGTGGGACATTCTCATCAATATAAAGTAAAAGTAGTAAACGATAATATTTTAATTTATATTCCCGCCTTATCTAATTATGTTCCTGCTACTAAGGGAGTTATTCCCTCATTTTTAAATATGAAAATGGGCTTTGATGAAGGCCATATTAGTTATATTGACTTAGAAAATTTAACCTTTATTGATAATAAATTATCGTTATTAGGTAAACAAGAAATAGAAGTAAAAAGAACTTTAAAAAAATAATATATCAAAGTTAAAGTAAAAACTTAAATGATTTAGTATTTCTATATTTACTTAATTTATTAATTAACTTATAATAGAAAAACAGGTGATAACATGGGTAGTATTAAAGGAAAAATAAGAGTAATTATCTATGAATCAGATAGTAACTATAAAGTAGGTGTTATAAGAGTAAAAGAAACAAGTGATAAAGAAATGGAAGATTTTGTCGGAAGAACGGTCCATTTTACCGGTTATTTTGCTAATCTTCAAATTGGGGATAATTATGAAATGGAAGGCAATTTAATATATAAAGATAAGTATGGTTATCAATATAATGTTACTGACTATAAAAGAGTAGAAGTTAAAGGAAGAGATGCCGTAATTGAATTTTTAACTAGTGATTTAGTTAAGGGGTGTGGGGAGGCAACCGCTACTTTAATAGTTGATACTTTAGGAGAAGATTGTCTAAAAAAAATCAAAGAAAATCCCGAAGTTTTACTTACTGTTCCCAAAATGACCGAAAAGAAAGCCGAAAAAATATATCGCTCGTTAATGAAAGTTGCCAATACTGATGAAATGCTGATTGGCTTAAAAGAATTAGGCTTTTCCATTAGCGAGGCTTTAAACATTATTAATAAATTTGGACCCAATGCTCTTAGTATTACGAAATCTAATCCCTACGCTTTAAGAGAAATAATTGATTTTCGAAAATTAGATAATGTTTATATGAATCTTGGTATTCCCGATGATTATTTACGAACGAAAAATTGTCTTTTAGAAACTATAAGAGAGTTAGAAATAAAAAATGGCGATACTTATTTTTTTGAAGAAGAACTAAGAGATGGACTAAAAAGTTATTTTGGCATTTTAACTGATGATAATTTGCCTAATATTCTTTTAGATTTACAAAATAATAATGATATATATATTAAGGATAAAAGAATTTACCTTTATGATACTTATAAAATGGAAGTTGATATCGCCAAAACTTTGATTCATATTAATAATATGCCTATTGTTAATAAAAATATTAGTATGTTTGATACCGAGGTGGTAAAACTTCAAGAAAAATTAGATGTAACTTATGATACCAACCAATTAGCCGCGATTAAAAAAACTTTAGAAAGTCGGATTAGTATTATTACTGGCGGGCCCGGTACAGGTAAAACGACTATAATTAAAGCCATAACCAGCCTTTATATGCAAATGTATAAATTAGGACCAAATAATGTTGAGGCTCATATTGCTCTTTTAGCGCCTACTGGCCGGGCTGCTAAAAGACTTAGTGAAGCAACCGGACTTGGCGCCTCCACTATTCATAAATATTTAAAATGGAATAAAGATACTAATGAATTCCAAGTTAATGAATTAAATAAAAATTATCATCATTTAATTATTATCGATGAAGTAAGTATGATAGATACAAACCTTTTTGATGCTCTTTTAAAAGGTTTAACTAATAATATTCAGCTAATTTTAGTTGGCGATAAAGACCAATTACCTTCAGTTGGTTGTGGCCTTGTCTTAAGTGATTTAATTGCTTCTGATTTATTTAACTTCTGTCCTTTAGAAAAAATATATCGTCAAAGTGAAAATTCTTTTATTCCTTATTTAGCTAAAGAAATAAAAAATAAAGATATCGGTGAAGAGTTCTTAAGTAAAAAAGATGACTATAACTTCTTACAAGTAAATAGTGATAATATGGTTGAAAGTATTAAAAAAGTTTGTGAATTATCGATTAATAAAGGCCTTACTGATAGAGATATTCAAATTCTAGCCCCTATGTATAAAGGCATCAACGGTATTGATAATTTAAATAATAATTTACGTGATTTATTTAATCCTAAGAGTAAAAAGAAAAAAGAAATTAGGGTAGGCGAAAACACTTTTCGCGTAGGTGATAAAGTCTTACAACTTGTAAATGACCCTGATAAAGGTATATATAATGGGGATATCGGTTATATTGATGACATTTTTAGTTATGATAACTCTAAAGCTTTAAATGTTAATATTGATTTTGACGGTAACTTAGTAACTTTAACAACCACCGAAATGTTAA
Source organism: uncultured Bacilli bacterium (assembly GCA_934102255.1). GTDB lineage: Bacteria > Bacillota_I > Bacilli_A > RF39 > UBA660 > CAG-605. The sequence goes on from CAKOSN010000004.1 coordinate 90,744, forward strand.
ATGTAAAACTAGCTTATGCTATATCAATTCATAAAGCCCAAGGTAGTGAGTTTATTAATGTTATCATGCCTGTTGTTAAAAACTACTATAAAATGTTATATAACAAGCTCATTTATACTGGGGTATCACGTGCAAAAAAAAGCCTTGTTCTAATCGGTGAAGCCCAGTCTTTCTTAATGGCCGTTAATAATGATTATAGTATGCATAGAAAGACCTCTCTAAAAGAACAATTACTTGCTTATATTTAAAAATAACAGTATAAAAAAATAATTTATATTCATACTAATTTTAGAAAGGAATTGGTATGAAAAAAATTTGGAATATATCCTTAGGAGTAGGTATAGCCATTGCCTCAATCATGGCTTATGAAAAAATAAGTAAATTAAAATATGAAGCTTTATTTAATGAAATATTAGATGAAGTAGACTTACTTTAACATACGAAAAGTATGTTCTTTTTTCAATAATTATGGTATATTTAGAATATATTTAAAGGAGGGATAACAGTGGATAAAGATAAAGAAAAGAAAAATGGTAAAATAAATGTTCGTGATGTAAATGAAGTTGTCGGACTTTCTAAAAAAATATTACATCTTGTTTATATAATGATGATAATTGGTATCATTTTCTTAGCCACTTTAATTATTAAAGAGTGGGGGATATTAAATTTAATTGTAACTCTTTTAAAAGTAGCAACTCCATTTTTTATCGGTTTTGTACTTGCTTGGTTATTTAATCCTATCGTTGTTAAGCTAGAAAATCGTGGCTGGAAACGAGGTCTTGCTTGTGTAACTGTTTATTTAGCTTTTATTATTATTATGTTTGCTTTCTTTGGCATGCTAATTCCAACTCTTTATAATCAGTTAAATGATTTAGTAGCAGCCTTACCTAGTATTTTTAATCAAGTTAAATTATGGATTACTAACTTTTTAGATAAATTTAATAGTAGTGAAATGTTTAATGTAGCTGAGATTGAAAATAATATCTTTAAAACTATGGAAAATTTAGCTGGTGGAATTGCTAATGACTTACCTTCAACGATTGTAAGTATTGCGGGTTCTTTGGTTAGTGGCTTAGGTACTATTGGTGTATCTTTAGTAGTTGGTATTTACTTATTATTTGATTTTAATGATGTAACTGACCATTTACTTAAATATATTCCTAAGAGTCATAAAGAAGAAACTAAGACTTTAGTTGATAATATTGCTAATGAGCTAAGAAAATGCGTTAATGGTACTTTACTTGTCGCTTTTATGGTCTTTGTTTGTGATTCGATTGGTTTTGCCTTTGCCGGTTTAAAATCACCAATCTTATTTGGACTTCTTTGTGGAATTACTGATTTAATTCCTTATATCGGACCTTATATTGGTGGTGCGGCTGCTGTAATTGTTGGTTTTTCCCAAAATCCAATTATTGGTATTATTACTCTAATTGTTGCAACTGTTGTGCAGTTAGTTGAAAACTATGTTTTACAACCAGTTGTTATGAGTAAGACCATGCAATTACACCCAGTAACAATTATTATTGGCTTATTAGTTTTTGGTCATTTCTTTGGCATTGTAGGAATGATTCTAGCAACGCCAATCTTGAGTTTATTTAAAGTTTTATATCGATTCTTAGCAAATAAGTATGATTGGTTTAATAAAGATGTGTTCTAAAGTGAACACATTTTTTTATTTAAAATAACTAACTGAGTAATCTCAATTAGTCTAAATATTTAACGATATTTTATGTTACTACGGCCGAGTAAGTAATCAGCTGAAACCTTATATTCCTTACATACTTCATAAAGAAAAGCTCCTAAAATAATAACTTTACCATTTTCATAAGCATTCCATGTCGAAGGGGAAGTATTTAAAAGTTTAGTAAACTCACTTAAAGACATCTTTGTATCATTTCTTATTTCTTTAGCACGTTTAGCAACTAATTCTTTATTGATTTCTTTAGTACTATTAATTTCTTTCTTTACAGAAGAAAGTCCTAAAATATAATCTGCATTAATACCATAATAATTAGCTATCTCATAAAGTCTTCTGGTAGGTAATATATCTTTACCTTTTTCCCAACGTGAATATATTGAGTCACTAACTCCTAACTCCTTAGCTAATGTCTTTTTAGTTAAAAACTTATTTTCTCTTAATTCTTCTAGTTTATTATTCACGTCAAATCACCTAATATGATTTTCACATTTATATAAGCTATTATAAAAATATCGAACAAAATACGAATAAAATATGCTATAATTAATTTATAAAATAAGAAAGTAGTTAGGAAGATAAGTAAATGATAAAGAAAAATATAGTAGTAATAAGTATATGTTTAGTATTAATAGTAATACTAGGAATAGGATTTTCTTATTCCTTATGGAATATATCAGTTAGTCAAGATACAACCAATATAGCCGAATCTAAATGTTTTGATTTATCTATATCTAATCAAGAAAATAGTATTAATTTAGAAAATGCTTATCCAATAAGTAATGATAAAGGAAAAGAATTAACTCCTTTTACTTTTACAGTTACTAATACTTGTGATATTACAGCTCAGTACTCAGTTAATTTAGAGGCACTAAAAGATTCTACTTTACCTAGTAAATTTATAGATGTTATGTTTGAAGGTAATATTAATTTACTTAGTAGTTATGACTCTACAGATAAAGTAAATTCAAATAGTATAGAAAGTAGAAAACTTGCTACTGGTATTTTAAAATCACAAAAAAGTAAGTATTATTCTTTAAGATTATGGATAGATGATGATACTACCTTAGAAGATTTAAATAACGAGATTAAAACTTTTAAATCAAAGATAGTAGTAGTTGGTAAGCCAATTAATTATGAAGGCGATACGGTCTTTAACTTTGACTATACAGGAGCAGAGCAATCTTTTACGGTTCCTGTTTCTGGAATTTATAAGCTAGAAACATGGGGAGCACAAGGCGGAAGTTACAATACAGCTATAGGTGGTTTAGGTGGATACTCAAAAGGCAATGTATATATCAATAAGAAAGCAAATATCTATATTAATGTAGGTGGTAGTGGAGTCGCAAATTCAACAGTGAGTGCCAATGGTGGCTACAACGGTGGCGGTTCATCTTCATATCAGCCTACTTTTGAAAATAATAGATATTTTTCTTCTGGTGGCGGTGCCACTCACATTTCAATTAATTCAGGATTGTTATATAAATTAAATAACTCAATTAATGAAATATTAATCGTATCAGGAGGCGGTGGTGGCAGTTATTTCTCTATAGGAAATGAAACTTATGCTAATGGTGGCAATGCTGGCGGGTATGTTGGAGGTGACGGTGATAAAACATCAGAAGGCTGGGGAACTGCCGGTACTGGAGGAACGCAAACAATACCAGGGTTATCAATATGTGATGACAACACATGTAATTCATATAACAATAAACTTGACAAAGGAAATTATGGAATAGCAAGTTTTGGCTTAGGAGGAAGCAACAGTGTGCCGTCTTGTGGAGGAGGCGGTGGCTTTTACGGCGGTGGAGCTTCTGTGCATGTGCAATCAGGTGGAGGAGGTTCAAGTTATATAGGAAATTTAATTTTAACAGATAAAGTCATGTATTGCTATAACTGTGAAGAATCATCAGAAGAAAATACAAAAACTATATCAACAACATGCAGTGAAGAAACGCCAACCAGTTACTGTGTCAAAAAAGGTAATGGATATGCTAGAATAACGCTAGTAAGTATAGATGAATAAAAGACCTATTCTTGACTGAATAAGTCTTTTTGCAATTCTTACATTGTCTATGTTTTGAGCAAAATTTAGAGATTTTCATAGAGTTAGCAACTCTATGAAAGCCTATCTTCGGCCTCTATTTTTAACTTATATATTAACTATACCACAGTTTTTCTTAGGTTTAAAGCCTAAATTAATTTATATTCTAGTCAAGATTATAGTCAATTAAAATTATCACAAAGCCTGTATTTATAGGACTTTATACAATTTTTTCTGGTCAACAAATCAGCTTCTATTGTGGTCAAAATTTGTGGTCAACTTTTTATAAACCTAGGTGATTGCTTACTTCGTAAGCCGTTTTTCATAGAGTTGCTAACTCTACGAAGCCGTATTTTCGTCACTTTGGAGGTATGAACATGAAAAAAGCAAAAATTTCTTTAATAATATCATTGATTATAGTAAGTTCAATTTTTATATATTCAAGTGAAAAAAAGGAATATTTATCAGCGAATAATATTTTAGGAGTATATGTAAATGATGAGTTAAGTGATAAGATTCCTTCTAAAGATGAAGCACTATTTCAGAAAGCTATTTGTGATGATGATAGTACTAAAGTAACATGGGACTCTGATAACGGGGGCTTGTTAATAAGTAATTTAAATAAGAAAGTAAAATGCAATTTATATTTTTATTCTGGACAAACTGTATTTGATTTTGATTATACTGGCGATGAGCAAACATTTACAGTACCATTTTCTGGAACTTATAAACTAGAAACCTGGGGAGCCCAAGGCTACAGTAATCTGTTAATGACTCCAAAAACAACTGGTGGGTATGGTGGATATTCAGCTGGTATAATTGTAATGCAAAAAAACGATATAGTATATTTAAATATTGGTGGCTCTGGAAATAATTATATAAACGCATATAATGGTGGTGGATATGGTCAGCTTAGCGGCGGTGGTGCAACACACATTGCAAGAAAAACAGGGCAATTATCAAATCTTGAAAACGAAATCGACGATATTTTAATAGTATCAGGCGGTGGCGGAGGAAATGACACTTCAAATGACATAATTCCGTCTGGTGGTGGCTTTAAAGGTGTTAATGGTTATAATACAATAGCTGGAAGTCAAAATTTTAAAGACAGTTCTGATTATAATGGAAAATTTGGTCAAGGAGGAAACAGCATAGTTTTAGACAATAATGACTCCGGTGGCGGTGGAGGAGGCGGTTACTACGGCGGCAGTGGCACATTGCAAGCATATTTTAGTGGTGCTGGCGGTTCTGGATATATAGGAAATTCACTTTTAACAAACAAAGTTATGTATTGCTATGATTGTGAAGAATCTAATGAAGAAAGTACAGAAACCATATCAACAACATGTGCTGAAGAAACTC
>CAKOSN010000005.1 GCA_934102255.1 uncultured Bacilli bacterium
TTTGCTTAGTCTTTTAGTAATGTCCCTATTAGAGCAAATTCTTTCTATATCTCCCATACAATCATCTCACTTTCAAAGTGTAATTTACTATTTAAACCTAAAACCTAAATGCCCATTTTTACTAAGATAGTTAGGAAGATTATAATTAGCATTATCTAAAGAAAAGCTAACTTTATCTTCTTTGCAATAAATTGTATAATCTTCTCCATCTGGAAATCTATAAATTACTTCTATTCTCTTTAAATTTTTATAACAACCATTTAGATCTATATTATCTTTCGAGTAAAACATATTTTCTTCTTGTTCTTGTAGTAAATTTATAATTTTTTCTTTGTTGGAATTATTTATATTCAAATAAGTGTAGTCTTGAACTTTTCCTAAAAATAATAATATACCCAAAATTATAAGTAATAATAACACAAAAGTTACTATTACTAGCATTATTAAAAATATCTTTAATATCCATTTCTTCATAATAAGTTCCTTAATAATATACACAGTTTTTATCTTTAAACGAGCATTTTACGTTAGGGTCATCCTTAACTGTATTATCTACTTTAAATGGAGATGAGAGGTAGATGTTTTCATCATCAACTTTATCTATACCAATATGTAATTGACTAATGTTAGGTGTATTTTTGAAATTAAAATTTATGGTTACTTTTTCAACACTAAAACCATTTATTAAATACTTATCTATAATTCCTTTCTTACCAATGCAATGAATATAAATTGTATTATCTTTTACATATAAATTAGATCCGTCATCAACTGTATCACATTTTTTTATATTCTCTAAAACATAATATGTATCATTATTTTTTAATAATATATTAAGATGACTCCAAGAACTTGAATCATCATAATATCTTGAAATAACATAATTTTTATTATCATATTCTAAACTTTTTATGGTTGTTTCATTAGAAACAAATATATATTTGTTTAAACTAGATAACGAACTCTTATAATTTAAAGACTTAATAAATTGATACATTATAAAGCCAAATAATGAAATCAATATTATCAACGAAATTATTAAAATCTTCTTTTTCATAATCTATCCTCCATTTTAACAAATTATTATCTGTCGTTGATAACATTATATCATATAACAATCTTTTTAAACTTCATATAATAATTTTTTTGACAATTTCCTAGTTTCAAAAGCTATTGAAATACTTCTTAATTTTTGATATAATGTAATTGCTTTTATGGAATTGGGTTTGTAATCTAATTTTGCTAAAGCGGTATAGAGGCACGCGTTAATTGATTTCTATGTCATTAAATGGTATTGTGTGCCGAGTTATATTTATGAAAGTCTGCCAAGAGCAGTCGGCTGTTTAGACAGCCTCTTTTTTTATGTCCAAATATAATCGACACTTCATCATATACACAACCGATGCATTAATGTGCGTTTATACTGTAACTTTTTTTGTTTATCAAATTATAATATTCATATTTTTATTTTTTAAATTATTTAATGAAATATCATTTGATAATAATTCTTCTAAAAATTTAGAATCTTTATATAAATTTGTTTTTATTCCTCTAATTGAAAATTGATTATACTTGCTAATATCACTACCAAAATCTAATTTAACCTTATCATATTTAAGTAGATTATCATTAAATTTTTTTATTAATAGATCGTTAATTAAATAAATCATAAAGCTATTAGCTTTTGTTTCTTCATTTTTATTAAAAATGCCAAATATAGGAAAATCTTCTTTGGTTTCATCATAGCACTTTATAAATAAACAATTATCTTTATCTGTAATAAATGATTGAATTAATAAATCATCGGCAATACTAATTGCGTAGTTAGTTTCTAATAAATGCTTTAAAGAAAAAGAATCAATATTTAAATTTTGATCGATTACATCATCTTCTAAGCAAATGTTATAATGTGCTAATACAAAAGCCTGTATATAATCAATGGTCTTTCGTTTAGCATCCATACTATTTTTACCTAACAACAAATCACTACTAACTTTATCATTTATTCTAGTAATATCAACTACATACATTATTTTTTATATTCTCCCTCCAATTCAAATTGCAAATCATTAATAATCTGTTTTTCTTCTTGCTCTAATTCGTACATTAAATGATTTACTGCAAGATTAATGAACCTTTTATAGTTTAATTCTTGATAAAAAAACTTTTCTTTAAATTTATTATATCTATTTGCATCATAACCAAGTCTTTTTAAAGCATCATAATATTCCTTTATGGACATATCCATATCAAGACTAGTTACTGATTTAATCAATGTATCAATATCATAGTTGTAATGAGAATTTTCACACCAGCGTGTAAATACTTTTTTTATTTGATTATTATTTAATTCAGCAAGCATACATACTTTATATAAATCTTTAGCAATGCTTAATTTAGTTTCTTCTTTTGAATAGTCGTTGCGACTTTTGAAATTAAAATCATTAATATGCTTTTGTAAGAATATTTTTTCTCTTTTCATAAAACCTAAAGATGCATATATTTTGTAACTATGTAATATTTCATTACCAATTTTAGAATATAATTTGTTTAACTGATTATTATAGTAGTTTCTATTTTTATTACTATTAGATTGACCGTATACTTGATTTAATTCTTTTTGATGATTCTCTAGTAATTTTAAATAATTAGCATAATCATATTTTATTGAATCATGCATTAAGATATAATTAATAATTCCATTCAATTCATCAATGTACGGAATCATATTTTTAGAATTATATTGTAATCTACCGTTTTTAGGTAATTTTTCATAAAATCCTAATAACAAGGTATTTAAATTTTTTCTATATTTATCACTAAACAGTCGCTGAGAATTAATTTTATAAAGTTCTTTAATATTAATTTTAGAAGTAATATTATTAAACTCTTTTTCTCTTAACTCATAAAATTTAGTATTATCTATTAAATAATTAGCTACATTACTCTTAAAATTATATATTACAAATTTATTGTATTTTGGATTAGTTTTCTTTGGTACTTTTTCATAAATACAAAAGTGAATATGTGGGTGCTTAGTATCACGATGTAACGCACATAACCATTCTGTATTATTTATATCTAAGCCCATGTCTAAAATTAAATTAGGCATAACATTATTGGTTAAACTATAAAAATCCATTTTTGTAATAAGACCATGACTAATAGCAAAATCAGGCGGAAAAGAAAGAAATCCTCTCCAGAAAATTCCTTTTTTATCCATGCCTTTTATATTATCAAAAGCATCTTTTCTTGTTAAATTACCCTTTGAATTCCAAATAAAAAATTCATCAGTTTCGGTTAAATAACTCTCTTTACTTCCATAAAAAGCATAATCTTTTAATAAATCATTTTCGTCAATGCTTGTATAATCAGCTTTATTTTTTTGAGAGGCATATTTAATCCATTTTGTTATTCCTAGTCGCTTATTTGCAGAAACTTTATACTGCATTTGAAAAACAATATCACTCTTGCTCATCCTCTAACTCCTTTTTTTGAGCTTGTATTTTTCGCATATCTTTAAGCACTAATTCTTGGGCTTTTTCGGTAATCGGATGAGGGATAATTGAAACATTTAATTCTTCCTTTGTTTGCGGAATTTTTAAATGTTGCATAAATATATCTTGTTGTTTTAAAAGCCACTTTGTATTAAATTCAGTTTTATTTTCTACAACCATCAGTTGTTTAAAATAAGAATCAAAACTCTTTTTAAAAGAAATATTAAATAGATTTATAAACTGTGTTTGACTATCATTTAATTTATTTGTTTGCATTTTTTCTTTAACAGCTTGGTACACAAATTCAGATACATTCATATTATTTTTTTGAGCTAAAACATTTATCTCTTGTTTTTCTTGCTCTGTAACTCTAAAGCTAATTCTTTCTTCTTTATTTATTTCGATTCCTTTAAATCTTTTGCATTCTTAATAAGAATATCAATATTTTCTAATATAAATTCTTTTGAAATTAGATTAATTAAATCTTGTTGAGTCATACCTTTAATGTTTAAAATTGTCTTTACTGCATCATAAAGATTAGCATCAATTTTCCCTTTAATTACACAATTTTCGTTATTTATAATAACCACCTCCATAACATTTTTTCTTTTGTTTTTATCAGTTTTTATGTACCTTTTTATGTAACCCCTAAAAGCAGGATAACTACGGCTGACAAACAACATCGCCAGTGGCGAGTTAGCCCTAAATATAGGGGATTAGCAAAGTTTCAAATGTATGACAAGCCATCTACTTGTATGACTTTTTGATGACAAAAAATAAGCCAAATTTTACATAACTTTACGGTTTGTAAGACAAATGTTATAACAAAATCGGCTATTTTTTGCCCCAAAAATGCCACTTTTGTACTCGATTATGTACAATTTTTTTCTATTTTAATACATTAATTAGTACATTAAATTGCGATGTTTATATCTTCTGTTAACTCTACTTTATACCTTTCGTTTAAGAGATTTAAAGTTGCTTCAAAAACTTTTTCAACTAAATTTTCATCTTCGCCAAAGCTTTCAACAACCTTACGCACAACTGCCTTGCTGACATAATCTTCATGATTTTTCTTTAGATCATGTACAATAGAGTTTGCAATTGTTTCTGAATAAGAATAGACTAATTCTTCTTCTTTCGCCATCTTCTTGCTCCTTTCTGAATTCATTATTATATTAATGAGAGCCACATCAACTTCTGTTATTTCATCCATTAATTTTTTAATTACTTTATCTTTTTTATAGTAATTATCAGCAACATTAAATACATTATTATCATTATAAGGAATATTATTTTCTCTAAATCTTTTTTCAAGTTGATGCATTAAATCGTACCTTTTTACTTCTAACTTTACTTGCTTTTTATAGAAAGGTAATGAGTAAAAATCAACTTCATAATCCCTTTTTAGAATTAACATTGCCTTATAATATATTGGTATTTCTTGTTCTAGATTATAATTAAAATTACAAAAAGAACAAGCAATTAAATCAACAAACTCTTGAGGCTTTTTCTTTCTAATAATAAGATCATAGCTATTGAATGCTATTGATTCGCTATCCATTAAGTCTTCAAAATCTTTAACTGTTAAGTCTTTTTTAGATGGCAAATTCAATTTTCTTTTGACTATATTTTTTCCTCCTAATTAGTTCCATAAATTATAAACTTTGGATCAATTAAATCTTTTTCTTGAAATGAAATTTTATTTTTCATAATCATAAAGTGAAGATGGCAACCTGTACTAGCACCAGTCGAGCCAACTTGTCCAATCGGTTGTCCTTTTGCAATCGGCTCATCCTTTATTACAGTAATAGAATTATCCAACATGTGTCCGTATACTGTAAAAATAGCACCCGCATTAGTTGTGTGTTTTATATAAACATAATTACCCAAGCCTGTAGGACTATAACCAACTTCATAAACAATTCCATCAGCACTTGCAACAACATTATTACCGCAGGAAGATGCTAAATCCATACCTGAATGGAATTTTATTTCACCACTTCCTAATGGGTCTAAACGGTTTCCAAATTCAGATGTTACAGAAAAATAATCTCTACTTTCAAATGGGATATCAAACCCATCTTCAAGAGCAATAACAACTGATGGATCTGATGTAATAGATTGATTACCTATTAAAGCAATCATTAAAATTAAAAGTAATACAAAAGGGATACCAATTATAAAACTTAATTTTAGAAGTTTTATATCATTCAATTAACGACCACCAGCTGTACCGAATAGTTCTTTTTCTTCTTGTCTTAAATGAATTTGGATAGGTAATCTTGTATCTTGAGATATAACAAATAAGCCTTGTCCTCGAGAGGCAGTTGTAAGAAATTGTACCTCTGATTCGCTTAATTTCATCATATCTTTTACAGAATCAATTTCTTTTTGACCTTGAGCCATTATCATTAAATAAGCACTATTATCAATAATAACCTGTCCATATCTTTCTAACCCAGCCGAACAATAATCAGCTAAGTTTTGAGATATAGTCCATAACGAACCGTTATATTTTCTAATTCTTTTAGAAGTTCTTTTTAAGAAATCAATTCCATCTTTATTATTTTGGTCAATTAGTAAATGAGATTCATCACAAACTAATATTACTTGTTCGTTTCTGTTTTTGCTAATTTCATTCCAACACCATGATAAGATATTAAAGAACTGAGTTTTTAGAATAGTATCATCAGAATCAACAAGACTATTAATATCCAGTACGATAAAATCGCTATTATTATCTACCTTAATAGATGAAGTTCCATTAAATAATCTGGCATCAGCACCTATGGTCGCTCTTTTTAACATCGAACATATTTTTTCTAATGATTCTACAACATTACGAGCTTCTTTATTAACTTTAGCCTCTGTTAATTTTTCTCTAGTTTTATTATATAAATTTTGCATAATTGGGTAATCATCACTTGATAGTTTAGATAAATCTGTATCAAAATCTATGCCTTTATCTCTATAAACCTCTATTAAGATTTCTTCAATTTTTGTTAATTCATAAGCCGATAAATCTTGTAAATAATATTTAATAAAGGTTCTAAATGTTTGAAAATGTTTAGATAAATCATTGTTAACATCTTTAGAATCTTTATCATCAAAATCATCAGCTCCTAAGCGAACTTCTAAAGGATTAATTATTCCCGAAGTACCAGTACCGCAATCAATCCAACATCCTCCGACATTTTCGCAAAGGTCACGGAATTCACGCTCTGGGTCAATTACTATAATTTTAGAACCACGACACCATGCTCCACGAATTAATTTTTTTATTAAAGTTGACTTTCCTGAACCAGACTTACCAATGATGACAGCATTGGAATTATTTCTTTTATTAGTTCTTTTCCATAAATCAAAAAATATTAAACCACCTAAAGCATCATTGCCAAGCATAATAGCATCGCCATCATCTTGTAAGTTTTGAAAAATAAAAGGAAAAGAAGAAGCAACCGTCATCATTGGAATAGGTAAACCATATTGCTTTTCTAAATCACGATACATTGTTGGTAAGCACATTTTCAATGACCTTTCTTGTTCAAACATTAAATCAGCTCCACTTAAACCATAAGCAGATAAGGTTGCTTTTAATTCTTTTTTTGCCTTTTCCATACTTTCTTTAGTTTCGCCATAGCAAAGAAAATTTACGGTTAATAGAGAGAATCTTTCATGCTCCCTATCTATACGATTAACAAGCTCTACCAAATCTTGCATTTGATTATTAAATAATATTTGATCGTTATAATCATTTATATTTATCATTTTAGATTTTAATTCTGATATACTTTTTTTCAAAGTATTACTTATTTCTTGATTATCAGTTGGGCTTATAGTCATAACCATTCTAGTATTATTAACATTAGCAACAGCTCCTAACCACCCGATATTAACTAACGATGGGTAGGACACCAAAGTTAAAACACTAACATAAGCATCACCAAGTATTAAATCTTTTTCGCTAAATTTTAGCCCTTTTGGGGCGATTCTTTCCTTAAACGAATGATTTATGCTTGTACCATCTTTCTTAAAGGTTTCAAGCGAAGAAACGGGGTTTAATAAGACATATAATAAATCCCGCCACTCCTCACTAGAAACTCTAAAACTGGTTAATCCAATAGAAGAAAATTCTTGAATTAAATCATTAACTTTTTGATTAAGCAAATTTTCGTTAGATAAGTCTTCCTCAACTATTAAATAAAATTCTCGATTTACTACTGATTTACGATTATTAAGACTACTTATAAAATCGTAGTCTTCTTCTAATAATTTAATTTTATATTTATTTTTTGTTTGTTTAATTTTAGAACCTAAAATATTTAAGTTATTATCTAAATTAATCGGTTTATCAACGCAAAAAATTTTTATAGGATAATCAATCGAATTTAAAGTCTTTTTTAATTGAGAAACTTTTGCTTGTTGTTCCTCATCAAAAAGTAATGACAAATTAATAGAACTAATTTTAATACCAGCGAGTAACCTGTCATTATCTAAATACACATAATTATTCCAGACATCATTAAATGGAATAAAATCTAAAATTGTTTTAGGGATTTTCTTCTTTAAAGAATTATTTTCTTTATTAAATTTAGAAATTGTTTATCCCTCCAAGTAGATTATTTAATTGAGAAATGATATTTTCTGTTGTTTCTTTTTTAGAATTTAACTTTTTCATTTCATCTAACTTAATTACAAGTAGGATTATCTTCCGATTAAATTCAGATACAGACATTTTATTTTTAAATGCTATTTTTCTAAATTTTATTTTATCATTATGCTCTAAATAAGTGTAAATATAATCATCATATAAACTTAATCTATTATTTTCCATATTATCTATTTATCCTATCTAGGTGCTTTCTAACACCATCAAAATCATATTTTTTTAGTATTCCCATATTAAGAATGGCAATAGGAACATTCGTGTAATTATAATTAATACAGCCATTAATTTCTTTTATAATTCTTTTCTTTTTTAGAACTTTTAATAAACCATTATTTTTAATATAAGGATCTAAAAAGACTTTATTATTATCTAGATAGACATCTTCTAAATTAAGAGTTATGTCATGTGATTCGGTATCATTTTCATATTTTAATCGTAATCTATTGTTATGATAGGTATAAACACTAATATTGTAATTTTTATTGTTTAATTTGATTATCTTTTTTCTAATAAATATTCCTCCTTATATACTTAAAGAATTAGAAATTTCTTTTTCTTTTAGCAAGTTAAGATATTCTTCAACACCTTTTTTATCATATTTTTTCAATTTATCCATATCTATTCTTACATATTCATAAGAGCCATAATTTACTGGATATTCACCGTATGACTCGGCAATAATCCCAAGTTCTTTCATTTTTGGTATCAAATGTAAGCCATAGGAATTTGTGTTAGCATTTAAATAACATTCATTAGTATTTGTAACAAATAACTCAGGGATATTAATGGTAATATCCCCGTAAAATTCATTGTCAGAAACATTAAATGCCCCTATATATAATCTTCCGTTATTTTCATATGAACCAACTTCTAAATACACTTTACCTTCTTTAAATTTAATTGCTTTTCTTTTAATAGGCTATCACTCCTTACTTAAATTTATATTCTTTCTGATTATAATTAAATTTCAAAAACTTTTTAAAAATAATAAATGGGGTAGTACCGTTGGGTAATGGCAATAACATTAAAAATGTAAATAAAGGTAAGATAAAAAATAAGAAAACCTTTAATTTAAAATGAATTGTTAAACTTTGTAAAATAAAGCCTATAAGAAAACTAATAGATAAAACTATTAATTCTACAATGCCAAACCCCTTAAAAATTTCTCGTTTTACTTTAATGTTTTTGGGTATTAAATACATTATTTTTTATCAACATCCAATCTATTATTAGCATTTAAACTTGAGTTGTTTAAATATTGATTACGAATAGGGTTGTATTGCATTCTATTTGCATTATTTATTTTGGCTGGCGTACCAGAATTATTATTATTTTCATGTAAGAAACTGTTAACTTGTCTATAAGCACCATAAGAATCATGGTGGGCTAACATTTCTTTTACTTTATCTAATTGAGTATCATCTAATGATGAGTCTTTACTTAACATATTTGATATACCACTTACTCCTCTTCCTAAAATATTTCTACCTTGACCGACAACATTAGCTCCTACAGATAAGGTGCTCATCATACCAGTTTTAGCAACTGCTAATCCGTGAACAGTTCCAAATCCTAGAGCCATCATTGACTGCATATCTCCATAAGCAGACATCATACCAGATTGTTGTCCAAGTAAACTATTAATAATGGTTGGTGTATTAATAATAAATAATAAAGCACCAATTATTAAAAAGATGCCAGTTAAATTGCCATTACTTGTGAATGCGGTGCTAAACATCGCTAGCAAAAGTCCGATTGAAACAAATTGAACGACTGTTATTAAGAATAAGCCCATAGAACTTTTACACCAAGTTTCAAAGGCTCTACCATTGTTAGTAAGGCTAGTGCAACAGAATGGTCCAATAATTTTATACAATGCTATTTCCATAACTCGTCTTGACATTTGAATAGCAACAAAAAAGAGAAGAAAAATGGTTACTATTGCTAACACAATTAACATAAAAAAGTTTAGCGAATATTTGTAACTATCCCCAATCCCCAAGACACCGCCAGTTGTAGCATTAATATCAATTGTTTTCCAGTTATCCACAAAGTATGCACTATCTTCTTCGGAGGTTTCATTATTATAAATCATCGACCGAATAATAGCTTTTGATATTTCATTTTCTGCATTAGAACTATTATTAATTTCTGATATTGATATAACATCTTCTGTAAGAGCAGTAGAAATATTATGTCCAAAATCATATAATGGACCAATTAAAAACATCATTGTAATTGCTAAAATAACACCTCGATAAATAGATAATGGACTGCCTCGATTATCATTTTTAACGATATAATTCATTATTAATTCAATTACTACTTTAAGAATTAACCAACTACAAGCTACAATAATAGCACCACTAAAAATTTTATTTACATATTCATTATTAAAAAATTGGTATCTCCAAATTTTATCTATGATACTAAAAAAACCATCTAATAGCCAAAGTACACCTTTGCCAATAGTCCAAAACACATTACGATAAACATCTGAATACCAATGTTGCTCAACTTGTGTAACTGTTAATAATTGTAATATTCATAAACACCTCCAAATTATTATCTTCTCTTATAAGTGCTCCAGCCACTATCACAAGAAATCTGTTTATATACAGAATAACCGCTTCCAGATTTCGGAAGTATATTCCATGCTTTGTTATATAATTCCATTGCCTTTGAATAGTTGGTAGTACACCAGATTGATTTCCAGTCTGTAACCTCACAGAAGTCATAACCTGCCTTTTTAATTTTTGCTAATTGGGCTTTAGCATTCGACTGCGATACAGAACCGAAAGAAGCACTACAATTATATTCTGAAATATTAATTGTAAAACCAACTGCATAATTAGGTTGATACCATGTACTCCATGGAGTATAGCCACTAATATAGTAGAAATTACCATCATAGCCTAAAGCATTAGCATTAGTATTTGGTGTAGATATATATGAGCCGTATTTATTTACTGTTGTTAATCTATGTACACCATCTAAATAGAAATGAGCTTCATAATTGTTGAAATACCATGTAGGATTAATATTTAAACCATCAATACCAACAGTGAAAGTTTGATCGTAATTAGTATTCGCACCCGCACTATCATTTGTTTTAACTCTAACTCGACTGCCAAATTCAACATTTTGATACCAATCAATAACATTTTCGGCAACTAATTTATCATTTACCCATACATTGAATGTATAACCATCTAAGCCACTATTATAAGTTGTGCCATCAATAATAGGATTTACATCAACTGGATAACTATTTAAGCCCCAGTTTGCTACATAATTAAGATTACCAGTTGTTCCTTTGGGAACATTAACAAGTAATTCAGCTATGTTACCATTGCTACCAGTCCAGCCAGTAAAACTTGAGCCAACCTTAGATGGAGTTGCAAGTGTAAAAGTTTCTTCGATATTATAAGAAGTTTTGTTGCCAGATATTACTCCGCCGTTAAGTTCGTAACTAATAGTGTAATTCTTAACTTTCCATTTAGCAAATATTTCTTTATTATTAATTTTTTTAATATCATCAATACCGATATCATAATTAATATCACCATCGACAGAATCACTATAACCCGCAAATGTATAACCATTTTTGGTTGGAGTTGGTAAGGTTGTTTTGGTTCCTGTAACAGTTAATTTATTAGATGGTTGATAAATACCATCATTACCATTTAAGGTAAAAACATATTTTTCTGTTTGAAAGTTAGAATTTAGTGTAGTCGAAGTTGTATAGTAAGCATAAGTGCCAATGACGGTTAGAAAGATAGCAAGAATAAAAGGAATGACATTAATTTTCTTCTTCATTTGTCATCCCTCTTTTTCTATCATAATAATCGCACAATAAATCGAATATTATTGTCATTATTGACATAACTAGTAAATACTTGCGATTATATATATAATCTGCATAATATCCGATATACGGAATAGACCAATCAGTGCCTTTACCAATCACTTGCGAATTATTGACCTCATAAGTATCTATTGAAACATTATTGTCGCCCTTTGTGATAAAACCATTATCAGTTATATCAACAATCCGATGAGAAATAATATGTTTATTTAATCGATAAACTAGAATATCACCTTTTTTAAAATCTTCTATATTAGTTTTTTCATAATACAAAATTCCCCCAACTTTTAAGGTCGGTTCCATGCTACCAGATATAACTACTAAAGGCTTTTGTCCCCAGATTGTAGGAACAAAGATAAATAGATAAATTAATATTAATATATACAAGACTTTTATTGCAAAGTTTTTTAATATCTTTATCATTTTAAAAGCCCTCGCTTTCTGTAAAATTTATTCTTTTAATTATTATTTCCACAAGTTATTAGCTTGATCGTATTGTACGGTATCAATTCTAATTGTTAAAGTATAAGTTGCATTATCATAACCATCACCAGTAGAAGTATAAGTTACTGTTTTACCATCTTGAGAAACTGTTTCTTTTAAAGATGCAGTCACTTTCTCATTGAACTTAACACTTTTAATAAATGAGGAACTAGTTTTACTTGGTTTTAAAGCTGTCATATTATCTTTTGAACCATAGTAGTAGAAACCATCTTCGGCTTTTGTCCAATCAGTTCCGAAAGAAATGATAGATGCTACATTACTTTTAGAATCTTTTAAACCTAAATCCTTGCCATTTGCACTTGTCCATTTTTCTGTATATGAAGCTCTAAGTGCCATATCAATATTGCCTGTATTAGTAACTGCAACGGTCTTTTCTGTTGTTGTGCCAGGTGTCCAATTTGATGGGCTTACAAACTTTTCTACAATTTCATTTTGATATAAAGCTGATTTAAACTTATTTGTAATATTTGTGCTTGTAGTAAAGTACGCTAAAGTGCCAGCAAGAACAGTTAATAAGCTAATACCTCCAACTACCAATAATTTCTTCTTATTCTTTTTTTCGTTTTCATTTTGATTATTTTTCATTTATTTACCTCTTTCCTCTAATTCAAAAATGAATATTAATTGTTGATTACTTTTTCTTTTACAAGTAATTAACGTCAATGTATTTTTGTTTTGATTTCTAATAATTGAGGCATTGCTGGTTTTAGCAATTTCATAAATTTTTACTAATTCGTAATTATATGTTTTAGCTTGATAATTAACTTTAGCAATATCACCAATTTCTAGCTTATTTAAATTTTTAAAATAAGCGGTTTTAGATGTACCAGAATGTCCAGCAATTATTAGATTTCCATGATATACATCAGGCATATTTGAAGATTTTAAAACTTCTATATTCTTATTAACATTATTTAATTTAGAATCTATTTTGTAAAATCCTCTTTGAAATCCTATTTTTTCAATAGAAAGTATGCCTATGTAATTTTCTTCAATTTTTTTAACACTTTTAACGGTCTTGGCATTATCATTATTATTAATATCTAAGACATCGTCTTCAGTATTGTTTTCTATTTCAAAATACTTTTCGACTTGAATATCATTATTCAACTCATTTTGATACTTTGAAAAAATTTTATAAGTTATTATAAAAAAACTAATACTTATGCTTACTAATGAAAATATCATTATTACAAAAGTATTAGTTTTCTTTATTTTTTTTCTTAGCATAAATTAATCCACTAATGCCACTCACTAAAAAAATACCAGTAAAGTAATTTAATAACTTGTTATCATCTTTACCAGTATCAGGAACATCAGGAATTATCTTTTCATCCGTCATAGTACACTTTATGATTTCGCCATCCTTTAATATTTCAAATGGCATATTTTCATAGTTAAGCGTATAACCATTAGGAGCTTCAACTTCCTTTAGATAATATTTACCAACAGGTAAGTTAGGTAACACAATTTTACCATTACTATCAGTTTTACCTCTAAAGACTAACTCATCTTTATCTGTATAAACCTCCATTAATGTATTTGGTAAAGTATCACTAGTAGAGAAGTCAGCCTTTGTAAATTCCAAAGTTCCTTTTGGCAAATGATTTTTTAAGACTAGTTTATAATTAATTACAGAAGTATATTGGTCTTTATACTTTAGTTCGAACTCATATTTAGATTCATCTAATACATGATTATCGACAGTTGATATTTCACTAAAATAATATTCTCCTAAATACAAATTATCAACTTTAGCATAGCCCTTATCATTAGTAGTTAATTCTTTTATTAAACTATCTTTTTTATATACTAAAATGCCTACCGAATTATAAATATCTTCGTTGGCATATAAACCGATTTTTACATTTTTAAGATTAACTTGATTATAAATATAACCATTTTCAGTTAAATCTAAACTTTCGCCTAATTTATTAATTTCAACACTACCTTTAACAGCTTTATTTGCAAATTTAACTTCAAATATAACTCCTAAAGTATTATCATTAATAAATTTTGAATTTTCATCAATCGTAAATGCTATTGATTTCTTATTCCAAAGATAACCATCTATTGGTTGATCGACTTCTTCTAATCTATAAGTACCAGCAATTAATGGTTGTTGAGTAATTAAAATTCCATCACCATTAGTTGTAAATTCACAAATAACCTTATCAGTTTTTTGACATACATATTCCTTTTTAGAAACATTATATATTTTAAACTTAATATTAGCTCTTTTAATTACTTCGTTGGTATCTTTATCTATCTTAACGACTTTTAATTTAGCACGCAAAATTTTATCAGTTAAATTCTTAACAATATCACCATCAACATTTTCATTGACAACAATTTCAAAGTCTTTAACCTTTTCATAATTAGCAGTAGTATTAACTTGTTTTACAATATAAGTTCCATAAGGAAGCTTAATACTAGCAAAACCATCTTTATCTGTTGTTATACTTGCTACTTTTTTATTAGTCGATTTTAAATAGATAGCAAAAGTAACATTGCTTTCTGGTGCTAAAATTTCCGTTTCACCCGAATCTAAAACCTTATATATTTTAAGTGTCTTTTCAACAACTTTTTCTTTAACATCAATTTTAGGATTTAAATTATCAGTAGTTATTTCAAAATAATATTTTGTTGCATCAAGTTCATAACCTGTTGAAGCCTTTTCTTCTTGAATATAGTATTTTCCTACTTTAGAAATAGAATCACTAGTTACATATTCTCCCTCTTTGGTAGTTATGCTACCAATTCTAGTGCCATTTTCTTCGTAAACACCATAGATAGCACCACTAAGAGATGCATCACCTTGAGATTTTATACTGTTAGTATCTGCATCAACTTTTCTTATGGAAACTTTACCAGTTACCACTTCAAAATTTATATGTAAATCGATAGGTTCATAACTTCCTGCTTCAACTACATTTTGACTATTAGAATCATAAAAAACTATTGCTGGGTGCGAATAGTTTGTGTCTTTCTTTTCTAAAGTTATTTTGCCTGTACCAACTTGATTAGCCACTATGGTTAATTTATTACCATCGATGGATGCTGTGGCATTTTGGCTATCTGAAATTTTAAATTTACTTAAAACATTGTTTGAATCTATTAATTCATTTGTACTGCCAAACATTATTTTCCCTAAATCTCTATTAAAGCTAGGGGTTGTATAATGAGCTTCAACCATTGAATTAAGCTCATTCATTTCATTGACAAATTTATCAACTTTTTTACCGTTTAATTTATCCGTAAAGTAAATATCCCAATTATGTTCAACAGTTTTCCAGATTAACATTTGAGTAACGGCATACCATTTTAAATCAGTATGATTACCATACCCATAACCGTAATAAGCGAGTAGACTTACTCTACGCCAATCCGAAAGACTCATATTAGCAACTACTTCTTGATCGTAATCTTGCCCTGCTACTATAAGACCATCTTTTATTTTGATAAGTGGTTCAATACAATATACGAACTGACCGTTGCTTTTTTTGAGTAATAACGATAATTGCTGATATTTTACTGTTTTACCATTAGATTTGCTAATGTATGCTTTAGGAACATATTTAGATGACTCATAAAAAGAGTCACTATATTCCTGTGCAAAAACTTTTGGTATAAAAAGTGCTAATATTCCTAATGCAAATAGCATTATTTTTTTAATTTTCATTTCATAATTCCTCCATTTTTCCAAAATAAAAAGCCTGATTTCAAGGCTTAATTGTATTATATTCGTAATAATTTCCGTGCTCGTCGAATATTGAAAGCATATAATATGTTGTTCCACAATCATCTGTCATATTATCACAAAAATATCCATAATAAAGTTCGCTACTTTTAATTAGTGAATTGCCAACAGACTGACACTTATCAAAGCTATCAAAATCTGCTCTAAAGGATGGCATAATAAATTTTTTAGGAGTACATGTTTTTTCAGTAACATCACTAGTACCATTAGATTGATTATTATTTTCTTTTGTCGTTGATTCTTCTTGATTATTAGATTTTGAGTTGTTTGGTTTATTATTTGAAGTATTATTGTTATCTTTTTTAGTTTTATCATTTTTATTATTTGATTTGTTAGAGTTTTCTTTAGATATAGAAGTTTCATTAGTATTAGAAGATGTATTTTCTTGCTTATTATCATTAGGAGTATTGTTTTCATTTTCAATTATTGTAGTAGAATCTTCGACATTTTCAGCATTTGGTTTATTATCATCTGTTACTTCGGGCTCACTAATAGTAGTATTACTTTGATTATCATTAACATTGTTATCAACATTGGTGTTCCTATTTATTTTTAAACCCACGATAATCGTTAAGTTTAATAATAGAAAGACACCAATTATTTTAACTTTCTCTTTCACAAATAAACACCTCGCTTCTTGCCATAGATACTAACAGGTAAAATAGGATATGTCAAGTTCTATGGTAAATTAAAATTTAACGAATATAGCAATTAATTCTTATTTTGTATTTATTAATTCTTCCTCTCTAGAAATTCTACTTGATATAACGCAAGCAGAATATAAAAAAAGCACTACAAATGCTAGTAGTGTAGTAAAAATTATTATTAAAAGTTTCATTATTTCCTCCTATACTTATAAACACATACTTTTAAATATAAAAATTTTATTTTTATAAAGTTATAATTAGAAGATGTATTGCTTTAAATAATCTAAATCATATATTAAATCTTTTAAATTACATCTTAATTCAATATTTACTTTGTTTTTTATTAACTTTTTTTCAAAATACTTGGCTAGTGACTCGACATACTCTATATCATATAGCTTTTGATAAAAGAACTTTTTAATAGCTTTTTCACTATTTGAATTTTTGATAATGCCAAAATAGTAAACCATATCATAAATACGATTTACAAGATTATGACTTTTAATATAAGCATCAACATTACTAGACATAATAATTAATTCCTATATCTTCTATAATTTCTTCAAATTCTATTAATATCTCTTTATCACTTTCGTCGTAACTAACTGCACTTACTAAATCTATTCCATTATCCATAGCGGAATCAATTATATTTTTAATACTATCTAATTCTGTAATATTATATTTTTCTATTAAAATTTTATTTACAAGTAAACTTAATCTATAAATTAAATCCTGTACTTTCATTAAACAGTTGTCACTTGAAATATCTTCTAAATTATTACAAAATTCTTCATAAATTTTTTCCCCTAAATTATTATCATTCAAAATATCTTTTATTAAATCTAAGTTTGTAATTGGTATATTTTCAATCTTTCCACCACTTAGTATATAATCTAAATTTTTTTTATAATTATTTTTCATCATTTAAAGTAACCCAATATCCACGATACAAATTGAGTAGTTACTAAAGCAGAAACTCCTGCAATAATAGTAGTTCTTATTTTTCTATCATAAGATGCTTTTTGATTATCATCGCTAGAAGCCATTTTCAAAGCATAATCTTTAGCAACAAAAAAAGCGGTTCCACCAATAACGAACAACCTCAAATAGCCCATTGCATCATTTAGTAAACTTAATACATTTTGAAGAATATCCTCCAGTTACTTGTGTCCTCCCTTGAATAAATTATTTTGCATTAATCATTCCTCCTTATTATTTTGTAATGATAATTTAAGTTGTAAGCCATTTTCTAATCTTTGTTTAATAACTTCACAGTATTTGTCGGTAATTTCAATTCCAACCCATTTACGATTTAATAATTCGCATGCTAATAGAGTAGAGCCACTACCACTTGTAAAGTCCAATACTAATTCTTTTTCTTTTGTATAAGTTTGAATTATATATTCCATTAAATTACATGGCTTTTGAGTAGGATGGTAAAGCTTTGATTCTCTGGCAAATTGAATTACATTGCGTGGATAATTAGAGAATTCTTGGATATAGATATTTCTTTTATTACTTTTATTACTTTTTTTATCTCTTAAATAATCAATGGATGTTCTAGTTACTTGAAGATTTGTCTTTATTAATCCTTGAGGATAATAACACATTTTGTTTAAACTATTGTGGATTATTCCAGACTTAGAAAACACCATTATATCTTCATAACATCGAAGTGGTTGATATTTAGCACTTTGAAATCCAGTAATCTGAGTTTTTAGCCATTTCCAATCATACCTGTAAAGTTTTTCATTGCTATTTCGTAAATTACTAGAAAATGGTTCATTTCCAAATAATACAATAGCACCATCTGGTTTAATTAATTTTTCTAATTTTTCCCACATTTTATCAAATGGTATTAATTGATCCCAAGTATAACCAGTAACCGAATAGGGTGGATCAGTTATAATTGCATCAAATTGATAATTATTAGCAATTAAATAATCCATAACTTCTAAACAATCACCTTTAAATAAATTTCCAAGAGAAGTAGAAAAGTATGGTTCACAAGTCAATTTATAATCATCTCCTTTCTAATAAAAAATTAGTTTTTTGATTACGAGATCCCTATAAACTCATAAAAAAAATTATTAACACAATTAAGCATTAATAATTTATTCTTTTACATATTTTTCTAATTCTATCCAACTTTTAACAATACAACTTGCTTTTATTTTTTGCAAATATGTTCTTGATATATTTAATAAATCACTTATTTTGTCTTCCGACATTGGTTTTGATCTAAGGAATGTATTTATAAAATAAACTTTTTCTGAATTAGTAAATTTATAGCCAAGTTTCATAATGGAATAGTACATACTTGTAGCATCTATTAATTTATCATATTTTTTCTGAATTACTTTCTCAACATTGCTTTCATTAATATTCCTTAAGAATGCCTCAGGTCTGGGAGAATAATTTGGAGTTAATTTCAGATAATCTTCTGTTTTCATTTCAAATAAATATTTAGTTGATTTTAATCCGTAAGTAATGTCTAAAATTTTGGCTCTACAATTACTTATATCATAACCAGATGTTGTAAATTCATTTAACAAAAAATTATCTTTACAGTTTTTACTTACTATATTAGTTAAGTTTTCCTCTATATTAATTAATTCATTATATGTTATAAGCCCGTCCATTAATAATTCTCCTTTCCATTAAAAAAGAGATTTTAAAGCGTTAAAAACCACAATAAAATCTCATTTTTATTTTTTTAGTATTAGATTCACTATTAAAATTGTTGTTACTAGTTTTCATTAACATAGCAATCCCCCAAAATTGCCCTTATTCTATAATAAAAACTTAGCATTTGTCAACAGTAATTTTTATTTTAATATTAGATGATTTAATATTAAATAAACCAAATGAAGTATATCTTTCGACAATTAATTCATTTTACTACATTATACTGCGTAATTCGTACTTTGCAATAAACTAAATTGTACTTTTTTTCGTAGTCATAGAGTACACTAAATTGTAAACCTAATAGTACACTTTTCTGTATTTCTTGCATTACCTTTTGTTATCTATTTTCAATGATTTTTTCTAATTTAATAGGTTTTTTATTAATTATCAAGTATGTTAAAACTTTGTAATATAAATTGGCTAAAAGTCTATTTTTAAATGTTTTATATAATAATGAACCAGCCGTATCTTTTGAATCATCTATAGATATAAATGATTCATATATCTTTTTTTCTGGTATATAATTTAGAAAACTATATAAAGTATAATTGTCATTGCTATGGATGGTATTATGCAAATCTACTTTTTCATAATCTCTATTTTCAGTATTAGAATGTTGTTTTAATTTTTTAGCAAAGTAACGGTATGTATAATTATTTCTGACTTTTATCTTTTCTGTTTTATTTATTTTAGCATAATGGTTATGGATACCTTTAGCACAGCTATACAAAATTTCTATTGCTAGAGCTTGGTCTTTTAAATCACCTTTACAGTCTTTATTATTCAAGAAATTCGTTAGGAAAATATCTCTAGATAGTTCGTTGTATCCCATAAATTCTTTTTTCTCTTTTTCGGAATACATGTCGCCTAAATGAATTACTTTAAAAGTTTCTTTATCAACCAATGGATTACTAAATATGTATATATCAAAATGCTCTAATCCTCCGACATCTTCTTCAGAAGAAGTTCTATCACAGATTTCTTTTGACTGATAAGAATGCACTTGAATATTCATCAAATGGGCTATTTCTATATTTATTCTTTCATGGCGAATTCTACCATTTGATTTATAAAAATCTCTAGTTTCAGCCCAGCTTCTTCTTGATACTCCATTGTGAATTAAATTAAGATTTGCAGTTGTAATAGTAAATCCATTTTTGTTATAAAATGTTAATAATCCATGGTAATCTTTTTCGCCATATTTATTAAAATCTGCTTCGGTTTCTTGATTATAATAATCAGAAAGATTTTGATTTTTAAATAATTCTTTATAATCATCAAGTGTTAAAATATTCATCTCATCGTTGGGAGTAAAAACTTTAGAATATACTTCAGCATGGTCAATACATTTATTAGATGGTAAGCAATCATTAATCTTTATAAAATCACTTAATAAATCTATAAAATGATAACCGCTGTGAAATAATTTTCCGTAGCCATACTTATATGGATGGTTTTCCTTACCTAAGTCGTGTGGGAATTCCCAAGCACCATCGCTATGAAAAATCTCAATATTAGTAATAGGCACTTTAAATTTATCGACAGTTTCAGTTAAAATTTCTTTGACTTTTTCATAACCTCGATGATACTGTCTTTGACACATTATTTTACACGATCCAGTTGATTGTTCCGCAAGTTTTAGTAATTCATAATATTGCTTTCTTATTTTTTCAATAGACTTAAGTGATGTCATGTCTTTAACAACAGTTATTGGCTTATCACTTAAAACATTAAAATTGTTTTTTAAAGCAAATTCTAAATATGCAAAATGGGCTTTAGGCTCAGTAGAAATAATAATATGAGTAATATTTAAAGTTTGGCAAACTGCTAAGAGGTTATTACTAACGACACTCGGTAGATGTTCATTATCTTTATACTTATCATCAATAGAAAATAAATGAAAATTTTTAAAATCTAATTCTTTTAGATATTGCTCTGTTTTTTCTAAGTTAGATTCTAATTCGACTACTAAGGACAAATTGATTTTATGCTTTTTAAAGTAGTTTAAATAAATTCTTTTAGCATGTGGTCCAATTCCTACTAAGCAAATGTTTTTCATCAGTATCCCCCCTGAATTGCTTGTATTATAACTTAGAGCTACATTAATTAGAAGATAAAAATGGCAAGTTTACCATATAAAAAAAACAAGACACTTTGCTTCAAATGCAAAGTGCCTAATTTTATAAATAATGTCTTTTATAATATTTTAAAATGGCGTAATCTCTACGAACTATAAATTTAGTATGATAAACATTTTCATATTTAGATGCAACGATATTCTTTTCAGAATCTTTTATTAGTTTCATGGCATCATCTAAGTTTATCCATACTAATCTAGCTCCTTCTTCTTTCTCTTTGGCAGTTAAATCTAATTTATTTGTGTCTTCAACAACATGTGCTAAGTAAACATTTGAATCTTGTATAAAATTATCTTGTGATTTTTCTTCACGGATAATTCCTAAAAAATCATCTATTTCAACTTTACAGCCAGATTCTTCTAGGGCTTCTCGTTTAAATGCTTTTGTCGGTTCTTCGTTTTCTTCAATTCCACCACCGATTAATTTATATTCATTTTTATTAACTTTATTTAGAATTGCAATTTCATTTTTACTATTAAGTATAACACCTCTAGCACCTCTACGATATCTTGGATTGTTAAACTCTTTTACTTTTAAATCAAAATCTTCATCAGTTAATTTTTTTATATAATTCATCATAAACTCCTTGTAACACTAATGAAAATTATATCATAAAAATTATAATGCTGATACTTCGAAAATTAAATTATTGTACATATAAATAATTTAAAAGAAAAAAACTAAATAGAATTTATCATTATCTATTCAGTTTTACATTTATTAAAATATTAGTATAAGATTTTAATAACCAATGGTGTATTCATTATACCATAAGTGCTTTTCTATTGTGTAAGATATTTTACGATCATTATTTGTTTTATTATAATCATCAATAATTTTTTTTAGTTTATTATTTAATGAATCATAATTTTCATGTGTTCTAAATCTATGCCCAATCATACAACAAGTATTAACAAAGCAACTATTTTTGGGAATATCTATTTTAAAACCATCACTGTATTCATAATTGCTCAGATTATAACCAGTTTGGCATCTTTCTCCAAAATTATTTTTTGGATTATAGATTAAAAAGTAAAAAGCGATAGCTAAGGCAATAAACATCGTGCTAATTATTAAGATTATTTTATATTTTTTTTTCATAAATATACCTATTTATTAACATTAATTATTGCGTATCTAGCATTCGTTAGCATTCCATATTCCCAGTTATTTGCATCTTCACTCACCCATTGATTATAGTTAGGAGAATGCTGTGAAATTATAAAATTATTGTAAGATACAGGACTGCTAATTCCATTTGAAGATATAGTTGTATTTATTTCTGTATTTGAAGTGTATGTTACTGTACCTAATCTATCATAATCACCATCTCCAGAATAATCTTCAGCAATTATATCACCAGGTGTGACATTTTTTGATAGTGATGTAATTGTTGAATATGTTTGCTTTTTTCCAAAATATTTAACAAAAAAATGCGGAATTGACCATGAGCGTGAATATTTTTTAAAATATGCGTCATAATACCATCCATTATCACCATGAACATGTTTA
Organism: uncultured Bacilli bacterium; assembly: GCA_934102255.1. Taxonomy (GTDB): domain Bacteria; phylum Bacillota_I; class Bacilli_A; order RF39; family UBA660; genus CAG-605. The sequence goes on from CAKOSN010000005.1 coordinate 23,290, forward strand.
CAGCCACCTGCTGTAGCAACTTGCGAAGCAAAATTCGTATTGTCATTGCTTAATTGAATATAGCTATTAGTATTATATCCCCAAGCATATTTTTCCGCATATGCAACTGCATTAGTTCTATTATAACTACTCGCCCTAGTAGTTGAGTATTCTGTAGCTTTATCTTCATTTGTTAATAGTGATTCAAGTAGAAATTTTATTTCTTCTGTATTAGATTGTTTATATAAATTTATAGTGTTTTTTAATTGAATATTTTGCTCATCATTTTCAAAAATATCGAAAAAAGCTAGAAAGTTACTTACGTCATCATTATTTATAATATTGATGTAATTATTTTTTAAAATTTCATAATAGTCTTTCCAATTTAAAAGATTTAATTCTTCCAAATTATATTTATTTTCAATAATTTCTAAAGCATCAGTATTTTCATTTTTAAAATTTTCTAGTGCTTTTTCTTTGTTAGTAAATTCACAATAATATTTTATTAAGGATGTATCCACTTTATCTTCTTTTATTAAAGTTTCACCATATTTTCTTGCAAATTGGCATGGTAATGATTCTGCCTTTGCATAAGAAACACTGAAAAACAACAAGCCAACTAATACTGTTAAAATACAAATTTTATTTTTCATTTAATACCTCCTAGTTACTAGGTCTAAAGTACGCATAGCTCCAGTTATCAAGAACGCCATTTTCCCAACCGTTAACGTCTTCACTTACCCAACTATTATATTCTTTACTATGTTGTGCAACTATAAAATCGTAATAAACCTGTGTCGTTGTTGAACCGTTATAATTTATAGTATGTGTACCTTCACTGTTTGCTTTGTATGTGACAAATCCCATATGATTAAAACCACCATCATCGTTATAGTCAGCTGCAATTATATCACCAACTCTTATATCCTTTGAAAATAAATAGAAATTACGATATAGACTAGAATGTCCCCAGTACTTCATGAAATTTTGGGCAGATGACCATGAATGTGAGTATGTTAATTTAGCTTTATTATACCACCATCCTGAATATTTTGAAAAACCGCCAACTTGATTATAACCACCTTGTTCTAAAATTTGTGATACAAAATTAGTACAATCTTTCCATTCTCCGATATAATGGTACTGATTTGTATTGGCACTCCAAGCATATTTTTCCGCATATGCAACGCCATTCTTAATATTAAAATGTTGTGCGGCATATGTCGAAATTGCATAATCATTAGTTATGTTATCATTGTATGTTGGCAACATCATATTCAATTCTTCTAATAGTTCAGATTTTTTTGAATTTGTTTCTGATTTATTTGTTAAACTATCAATTACTTCGTCAATTTCATTATTTTTCATTGTATTTGAATATGTATCAAGAAATATATTTAATTTATATATTTTTTCTTCAGAAAGCGGATAATTTTGCACCGCCTCATAATAAGCTTTGTAGCTTTCATCTGTTAATTCTGGCAAATTATTGTCTTCTTTAACTTTATCCACCGCATCTTTGTACGTCCTTTTTACGTTGTCTAGAGCTGTCGAAGGTTCAGCAAATTCACAGTAGTAATAAATTTCATGTCCATTAACAGTTTTTGAATCTCTAAAAGTTATATCTCCATATTTATATGATGATTTACATAATGTTTTTTTAAAATTATCAAAATTTTTGTAGCTTATATTATCTTTTGAAAATTCCTTTGCATAAACGGTTGATATTCCAACTGAAATTAATGCAATAGGAATCAAAAATATTTTTTTATTTAATTTCATAAATTATTTCCCTTTCTATTTAATTCATAAATTATATTCATATTATATTTTGTATATTACATGAGGTGTAAATTTATATTATTTATTTTATTAATTTTTTAAATTGGCAAACCTCCTTTTTAATCTTTCTATGTCACTTCTTACAACTTAATACAAGTTATATTTAACTGTAGATTTTTGCTAATACTTTGTTAGTGAGAATATTAAAACCATATAGTTAATTTATAATAATGCTATTTGATAATTTCAAATTATACAGTTAAATTCAATCCATTAGCCTCATCATAAACAGATGAAGCGGCACCAGTAAAATTAAATACATTTCCTTGACCATCTTGCGATATTGTGTATAATTTACTTGTATTTAAAGATATATTTTTTCTAGAATGTTCGTATGCTCCATACACAGTTCCACCAGTTGTCGTAAAAAATGAAACATTTACTTTAAGATTAGATACATTTTCTAATTTGACTGAATAACCAAATCCATTGTTTTTAATATCAGGCGATGAATAACTTTTATTAAAGTTATCACCAATAACATACGCATTTCCAGCTTTTACTAATGAAACTCCGCTTAACCTTGCACCTATTACATCATAACTTTTAACTCTTGGTTTTGCATTCCAATTTGCCTGTAATGATATGTAACATTGTGATGAACATGATTTATTCATTATTAATGTACGAGATTTTTCTGTCATTGTTGAATATAATTGTAAATCGCTTTCTTTTAAATAAGTTGTTTCAATTTGACTTTCAAAAAGATTCAATTTATCTACATAATCAAATTCATCTTGAGTAATGAATTCCTGATAACCATCCCAAAACATATTAGAAAAATAATTATATTGGCTTTCGGTAAATTCCACATCATGTTGATTGATGTAATAAATGCTTCTTGCATTTACAAAATTTAATTTTAATGTAAGCAATAATCCCAACAAACATATTGATAATATTTTTTTCTTCATTTTTAAAATTTTACTCCTTTCATAATTCAAATATAAAATAATAGTCAAAAAAAAACTAGTGAATAAATGGCACACTAATTTTTTTCAAAATGTTTTAAATATTTATCATAAAATTTTTTATATATTTTTTCATCATTATTGCAATTTGATTTTCCACAGTTTACATGACCATCAACAACATCAAAATTCACTTTTGAATCAGAATAATTAAAAGATTTAGTATTTAAAAAATAATCTATATAAACATCACTATTATCTGTAATTGTTACTTTTTTAATTACTGTATCATAAAGTATTTGAAAGTTTTCATCATTATAGCTACATATGCTTTCTTTACAATCGTAAATATTATCAGTTTTAGATTCTGTTTCTGAATCTATAATATCTTTATCATCTTTAAAGAATAATTTATGATTACTGTAATTTTTTTTAAAATTCAAATGAATTACCTCTTTAGTATCATTCGAGCTTATCTCCATAAAAATATTATCTATAATCTTTTTATAATTAGAAATATTAATTGATGAATTATATCCAGTAAAATCTATTATTATGTTTGTACTTGGACCGTCATATATTATATGTTTATCATTATTCTGATAGTAATAAATGGTAATATTATAAGATTTAAATTCATTATTATTTAAGCTCAAATAAGATTTTTCTCTTGTTAATACTAATAATCCTTGATTTATTGAAAAATGCTCTGAACTTCCATAAAATGTAAAGATAGTAGTTTTATTGTAAGTTTCATAAAAATAATACAAAAGAAATATAAAACTAATAATAATCATTACTGCTATAACTCTTTTAAACATTTTTATTACATTACTTTGCTTTACAAAATAGCCTATTAAATTACTATTTAATTCTAGTTTATTATATCTGTTATTTTTTTCTCCAGAAATAAGTTCTTTTAATTCTATCTGAAATATTTCACATAACATTTGATAATACTTTATATCAGGACATAATTTTCCGTGTTCCCATTTACTCACAAGTGTTCTATCAACAAATAATTTTTCTGCAAGTTGTTCTTGAGTTAATTTTGATTTTTTTCTACAAGCTTCAATAAATTTTCCGACTTTAACTTGATCCATATATATTACTCCTTTTTCAAATAATAATTCACAATTTTGCTAACAAGCAATATTATACTATAAAATTACTGTTAATAGTGTTCCAATTCAGCACATTGCAAAATATCTATCTTTTAATTGAAAGATAGATATTCATTAGTAAAATCAAATTTAGTTATGATTTATATAATTTCAATAAATTTTTTAGTAATATCATTTGTTAGATATTTTGGAAAGATAATACCTATTGCATTGATTGGCATTTGCTCTTTCAATTCTAATTTTTGTAAATCATATTCTATAACTTCATCTTCAATAAAATAACCGATAAAATTGTTTTCTTTTATAATATCAGCCATCAACTTTGAATCAGGCATTAAATGTTTCGGCATCAATTCAATGTTATTTTTTTGTAAAACTTCATCTAGCATTTGTCGTCTGCGAGAACTTCCAGAAATAACTAATGTTTCTTGTTTTAAATCTGATAATGAACTAATTTTATTTTTTATTTCTTCATAATATTTTTTAGAACAGGCAAAGCAGGTTTTATATTCCGCAATAGGTTTTACACTAAATTCAAATTTAGTAGAGTAATTAATATGTGGTAGATAATCAACTAAAACATCTATTTTGTGATTAACAATGTACTCATTAAGATTTGATGCACTATCAATTATAATTTTAGTTTTAACATACGGGTATTTTTTTATAAACTTATTTAAAATTGGGGGAAGAAGATAGTCAGCAATATTTCTTGTAACACCTATTGTTAATACCACATCGTCACCAGTCATTAATTCGGCTGTTGATAATTTTGACATAGAATTAAAAATATTATCTAATTTTTTAAAAAGTCTTTCGCCATCTAAAGTTAAATTGAAACCTTTGTTTGTTGAAACAATTAAATTTAATCCTAAGATTTTTTCTAATTCATTTACACTTCTTGAAAGGCTAGATGAAGAAATGTGATTTGTATTTCCAGCCTTAGTGAAATTTCCCGATAAAGCGGAGATATAAAAGTTATAATAATGTACAAAATTGTTTTTTAAATCATATAAATCATTCATAATTACCCCTAAAAACACCTATATAATATATTAATAATTAAAAATTGTCAAATTTTTTATTTAGCACTATATCTATAAATGATGATATAATGTTTTTGTTTATCTGTGAGAATTAAAAAAAGCGACTAAAATCGCTTCATGTCAACTCTGTTGGGTAACTTTTTATGAGTATTACTATTTTCTTGAAATAGTAAGTATGGCTTAACATTTAAAACTTTTGCTATTACTTCTATGTTTTCAAAGGTTGGTCCATATTTACCATTTTCTATTTCACTAACATAAGATGCGTTCATATCAATATGCTCTGCAAACTCCTCTTGTGTAAGTTTTTTCACAAATCTATAATATCTTACATTTTTTCCAAAGATTTGTTTCAAATTCACCGTATCATCACCAACTTCATTAATTAATATGGTACGGTTTTTATTTAAAATACTCCATTGAGTTATTTTCAAAGAAAATTCTCTATAAACTGGAAAGGAGATATATTTAATTCTTATATTTTAGAGTTAAAGTAAAATACTTGTGAAATTATTAAAAAATGAATCATTAACAAATGAAATCGAAGTTAATGAGGGTGCCTTAGGAATAATGTTAGACATTGAAAATTGGTTAACTGGCAATACCCCTCTTCCAAATAATGTTAGAGAATTGACTTCAAAATTTTATAAAGATTTAAAGAAATTAATTATTACAGAATCAAATGACAATAAAAGAAAAGATATAGACAATATAGTATTTAAAGTAAATATAATATATTCTGAAAACAATAATAATTAAAAAATAACGCTAGTATTCAAATAGAATAATGGCGTTTTTTCATAAAAAAAAGAAACCTTAGCAGGCTTCTTAATATATACTAAACCGCTTAAAAACGGTGTATGGTCTGGCAGGAAATGTAAGATTTGAACTCACGACATCAGGTTTTGGAGACCTGCGTTCTACCAACTGAACTAATTTCCTATACGAATTTTTGCCACTCATTTGTGCCACTAAATTATATCATATTTAGGTAATAATTTTCAATTATTTTTAACGACTTTTCAAAAAGTCGTATCCACTGGCACATAAACTGGCACAAAGTTTCTAATTTTCTATTTTTTATATAAGGTTCAACCACAGTAATTTCGGTACTTTAACTCATTTCAAACCGTTTTTGACTATTGTAGTTTTGGAGACCGTCATACTACCACTATATTATGTCCCTAATTTTCCCTTTGCTATTACATTATAATACATAATATATGAGTTTAGCAAGGAAAAATTGCTTTTTACCTGTTGATAAGTGCTTAGTTATCCACAGGTTTTATAATTTTTGCTAATTTTGAAGCAGGAATTGTTATTTTAATTGGACCACTTACCCAAGGCGCTACTTGATATGGTGGGAATGTTAAATGTAAACCTTCTTTATCAAAATAATATAAAGAAAAGTTTTCTATTAATGATTTAGTACCTTCTTTTAACCAATTTTTATCTTCATTAGCATCTATTTTTACTAACTCTTCATAACTTAATTTAGAAAGTATTTCTAAATAATTATCATTCTTAAAGAAATCTTTTAATTCTAGAATTTCTCCATTCTTATTATAAGTAAATTGTTTATTTATTAAGAAATAATGAACTCCACCAGTATAACTATAAATAGTATATTGTAAATAATAAATATCATCATACTCATGTAATTCATAATCAGTATAAAAATCATTCGTCATTTCATTATAGTTTTCATACTGTTTAAACTCTTCTAATTTTTCATCTAGCCAATTCTTAATCTTTTCATTAACACTTGGAAAAGGAGTTTCATAAACATCAATTTTATATGTATATTTATCAGTACTTTCTTTTACTTCGTAAGCAAGAACTGGACTAGTTAAAATAAGAGATGATAGTATAAATGTAAATAATAATTTCATATAACCACCATTTATAGGATAACCAAAAAAGTAGAGATTATACTCTACTTAAGTTATAAATATTTCAACTATTTTTGGTTAATTACTATTTTATCGTTTTGATAATCAACTTCTAATTTAGCATTAGGTTTAACACTATTTTCAATTAATTGTTTAGCAAGAACTGTTTCTAATTCTCTACTTACTAGACGTTTTAAAGGTCTTGCACCATAGTATTCATCATAACCATTTTCAACAAAGTAATTTCTAGCGGCTGGTGTTAAGGTTATAGTAAGATTTAATTCTTTTAGACGAGTTTCTATTTCTTTGATTAACTTATCTAAAATACTAGATAATACTTCTTTAGTTAATTTATTAAACATTATTACTTCATCAACGCGGTTAATAAATTCTGGTTTAAAGTATTTATGTAACTCTTGTTCAACTTTTTCTGGTTCGTTATTTAAGATATATTCACTACCGACATTTGATGTCATGATAATTATAGTATTTTTAAAGTCAACGGTGCGACCATTAGAATCGGTCAATCTACCATCATCTAAGATTTGTAATAATAGATTTAAGACATCGGGATGAGCTTTTTCGATTTCATCAAATAGAACTATACTATATGGATTACGACGTACAGCCTCAGTTAATTGTCCACCCTCTTCATAACCTACATATCCAGGAGCAGCACCGACTAGACGGGATACAGAGTATTTTTCCATGTACTCACTCATATCAATTCTAATCATGTGTTTTTCATCATCGAATAATTCATAAGCAAGTGCTTTTGCTACCTCAGTTTTACCTACGCCAGTTGGTCCTAGAAAGATAAAGGAACCGATTGGACGATTAGGGTCTTTAATACCACTACGACTACGAATGATAGCTTCACTTACTAATCTTAAAGCTTCTTTTTGACCTTTAACTCTTTTACCTAAGTTTTCTTCTAAATGTAAAAGTTTTTCTTTTTCACTACTTATTAATTTAGCAATAGGAATATTAGTCCATTTACTAATGACATTTGCTATATCATCAGAGGTTACAACATCACTTAAAATACGCGATTTTTCTTGAGAGTTTAATTCTTCTAACTCTTTTTCTAATCTTGGAATAGTACCATGACGAAGACGAGCAGCGGTTTCTAAATCATAACGATTTTCAGCCGTTTCTAAATCAAATTTGGCTTTAGATATTTCTTGTTTTTTATTTTTAATGTTTTCATTAAGATTTTTTTCTTTTTCCCAAGCACTTCTTAAATCTTGTTCTTGAAGTTTTAAGTCATATAATTCTTTGTCAATTTCATCTTTACGACGTAGAGACAATTCATCTTTTTCTTTCTTAATAGCTTCTCTTTCGATTTCAAGACGCATGATTTTTCTGGTAAGTTCATCTAAGTTAGTTGGAACACTGTCCATTTGAACTCTAATTGTAGCACAAGCTTCATCTACTAAGTCCAAGGCTTTATCTGGTAGATAACGGTCTGTTATATAACGGTTTGATAAAGTGGCTGCTGCTACTAAGGCTTTATCTTGAATAGTAACACCATGATGTATTTCAAATCTTTCTTTTAGACCTCTTAAGATAGTAATTGTATCTTCAAGTGTTGGTTCGTGAACGATTATCTTTTGGAAACGACGTTCTAGAGCCCCATCTTTTTCGATATATTTACGATACTCATTCAAAGTAGTGGCACCAATAACATGAATTTCACCACGAGCAAGCATTGGTTTTAAGATATTACCTGTATCCATTGCTCCTTCGATAGCACCTGTGCCAACTATCATATGAATTTCATCAATAAACATAATGATGTTGCCTTCACTCTTCTTAATTTCATCTAAAACTTTCTTTAGTCTTTCTTCAAATTCACCACGGTATTTAGCACCCGCAATTAAAGAAGCCATGTTAAGTTCCCAAATTGTTTTATCTTTTAAGGTACTTGGAACATCACCTTTAACGATTCTTTGTGCAAGGCCTTCGACAATAGCAGTTTTACCAACCCCTGGTTCACCGATTAAGACGGGATTATTCTTGGTTTTACGCGATAAGACCTTAGTTATACTTCTAATTTCTTCATCACGACCAATTACAGGGTCAATTTTTCTTTTCTTGACCTCTTCATTTATATTACGACCATATTTTTCTAATACATTTTCATTTTCTTCTGGATTATTATTAAACATATACATTTCCCCTTTCGAGTATTAATTATACTCATTTTTTAGCACTTGTCAAGTGTGAGTGCTAATTAATTTATAAAAGAAAATAACACATAGTGTTAATAAGAAATTTATTAATATTTCTAATAATTATTATATGCTCTATCTAGAGTTTTCTTTGGCTTTCTTATATTCTTCAATATACTTTTTTAGTATGTAACAAATTTCGCCATTTATACTTCTTTCTTCTTCTAAGGCTATCTTTTTTAAATCATTATATAAGTCAATTGCCATACGCAATGTCATATTCATAGTATCACTCCCATACCAAAATTATAGCATTACGGTATTGACCTAGTAGTTTCTTAATGGTATCATTATGGTATCATAAGGAGGTGCTTAGTATGAAATCTAAATCAAGAATTTTATTAATCTCTACTATTATAATTTTTATATTAACTATATTTATAGGAACGAGTTATTCTTTGTGGCAAACTATAAATACTCAAAAAGACAACAATGCAGTAACAACATCATGCTTTGATATTGAATTTAGTGATGGTAATAATATCAACATTGAAAACGCATATCCAATTAGCGATGATAAAGGTCTTCAAAAGGTTCCTTATAGTCTTAAACTTAAAAACAACTGTGAATTAGGTTCTTCATTTAAAATAGTAGTGAATCCTTTAAAATCAAATACGCTAGATAACCAATTCATAAAATTGGCTATTAAAGAAAACGATAATCTTAAGTTTACACCTAAGGCAATAAACGAGTTGCAAGTTAATAATGAGTATGACACTTCAAAATATTCTTCTTCGTATACCATTCTTGAAGATAATTTATACAGCAAGCAAGAAAAAGAATATAAAATTTATCTGTGGATGAATATAGATGCTACAAATAGTGAAATGAATAAAATTTTTAAAGCAAATTTTATGATTATTAACACGGTAAATTCTGATATTGTTTCCCTTGATAAAAAAATTTTAGATAATAACGGTGGCAAAGAATATATAGAAAATAAAGGCAATCCGGACTTTTCAAGGGCTTCTGTTACTCAGGCTTACTATGACAAATTAGAAGATAAAACTGATTATACAGTAGATACTGGAATGTATAGCACAGAAGATGATTATGGGACTTCTTATTATTTTAGAGGTGCGGTAGACAATAATAATGTTATTTTTGCAAATTTTTGCTGGCAAATTATAAGAATAACTGGCAATAACTCAATAAGATTGATATATAATGGTATTCCTGATAATGGAACTTGTCCAAAAGTTTATGGTAGCAATTCAGGAATAAGTAATGGTATTTTTAATAATTCTAATGATAATGCTTATGTCGGTTATATGTATGGAAATGTTGGCAGTGATAATTATAATGATACTCATGCTAATTTAAATTCTTCTAATGCTAAAAATAAAGTTGATATATGGTTTGAAAATAATTTAAAAGAATATCAATCTTTATTAACCGATACTTTATTTTGTGGTGATAGAAGCATTGCTGATAAAGAAGGCTACTGGGCTGGTGATGATACCGCCAAAGGTTATGGAAAAGAAGTTACATATTACGGAGCATATGCTCGTAGTAACTTTTCTAATAATTCGGAACTAAAAAATAAACCAACTCTTAAGTGTTTAAATAAAAACGATAGATATACAGTAAATGATAATAACACAGGTAATGCAAGTTTAACTTATCCTGTTGCCTTAATTAATGCTGATGAAATTGCAATGGCTGGTGGTTTGGGGAATGTTGATAATAAAGGCTTTTATTTATATACTGATGCATATACTGTTTCTATGTCAGCAAGTTACTTTTTTGCTAGTAAACCAAGGGTGATATTTATTAACCGCACTGGAAGTTTCAGCATTGGTTCTCAAACATTTACAAATAATGGCAGTTTCATTTTAAGACCTGTTATCAATTTAACTCCTTACATTCAAACAACTGGTAATGGTACTATTAATGATCCATTCGTAGTAAAAACAGAATAAATTAAAAATTACTTATTTAGATATGTAAAAAGAAGCCTTTTCGACTTCTTTTTACTTTACTATCTCAGCCTTAACAACTTCATTACGATTACATTTTAACGTAAAAGAATTACCACATTCTGGACATTTAACCGTATGCGTACCTTTTTTTAAAGGTAGTTTTAATACTTGATGACACTTTGGACATCTTTTATATAAGGCTTTATTATAATTTTTAATTATATCTATATATAATTTAAATTTCTTTTTTGGATAACTTATTATCTTAACATAGATATTATTTTCTTTTCTTCTTTGTTTAACATTTTTAGATACTACTCTAAATATTAGAATAGCAATACTAAGAACTAGGGCTAAACTTAAATAAATATTATTAATAAAGATATCCATCATACTTAAGATAATAATTATTATTAAGTTAAAGTTAAATAATTCATCAAAGCCATTTCTTCCTGGCATACTACGGTTTATTAAATCTTTATAAGACACAAAGACCTCCTTTATTTAGCAAGATATTCACAAATTAAATTGCTTATTTCGGTTGGATTTTCAATACTTAAGCCTTCGATTAATCTAGCCTCAGCATATAATATCTTAGTATAATTCTTTAATTCTTCTTTATTATTAGCATATAAGTCTTTAATCTTCTTAGCAATTTCATGATTTTCATTTATTTCTAAGACTTTGTTAGCCGTTACCCCATTATCAAATGGCATATTTTTCATAGTCTTTTCCATTTCAATGGAAATATCGCCTTCACTTGATAAGCATACTGGGTGATTTTTTAATTTATTAGTAAATTTAATGGCTTTAACATCTGGTATAGACTCTTGCATGAAGGTAAACATTTCTTTAGCCTCAGTATTCTTTTCTTCTAATTCTTTCTTTTCTTCTTCGGTTTCTAAATTAGCATTTTCACTACATACATTCTTAAATTCTTTTTCTTCATAACTTCTTAAAGTCATAAGGGCAAATTCATCAACATATTCAGTACAGTATAGAATTTCATAACCTTTTTCTTTAGCGGCTTCAACTTGTGGTAACAAGTCAATCTTATCAATAGATTCGCCACAGGCATAATAAATGCCTTTTTGGTCTTCTTTCATACGACTAACATATTCTTTTAATGTTGTATACTTTTTATCATTTGATGAAATAAACATTACTAAATCTTTAACTTTATCTTTATCTATACCATAATTATTATATACAGCATACTTTATTTGCATGCCAAAGGCAGTATAGAATTTTTCATATTTAGCACGGTCTTCATCACGCATAGTTTCTAATTCTTTTTTAATCTTACTTTCAATAGAATTAGCAATAGTCTTTAAAATTCGATTTTGTTGTAGAGTTTCTCTAGAAATATTTAATGATAAGTCTGGAGAGTCCACAACACCTTTAACAAAACTAAAGTAATCTGGTAATAAATCAGAACATTTATCAGTAATTAATACACCGTTTGAATATAGTTGTAAGCCTTTTTCATATTCTTTAGTATAGTAATCAAATGGGGCATGAGAAGGAATATAAACTAGTGAAGTATATTCGATAGTACCTTCTGCTTTAGTATGAATATGAGCGATTGGTTCTTCATAGTCAAAGAATTTATCACTATAGAAAGTATTATATTCTTCATCTGTTATTTTAGATTTATCTTTCTTCCAAATAGGAATTAAAGAGTTTAAAGTTTCTAACTCAGTATGTTCTTCATACTCATCAGGATCTTTTTCATCTTTTTTAGGTTTTAAATGCTTATGAGTTTCATACATAGTAATTGGATAAGTTATATAATCACTATATTTCTTAATTAAAGTAGAAATTTCATATTCTTCTAAGTATTTAGAATACTTTTCATCTTCAGTATCATCTTTTATGTATAGAATGATATCAGTACCATAATCTTCTTTAATAGCTGGTTCTATCTCATAACCTTCAATGCCACTTGATGTCCATTTATTAGCTTTATCAGTACCATATTTTTTAGATATAACTTCAACTTTTCTTGCTACCATGAAGGCTGAATAGAAACCTACACCAAATTTACCGATGATGTCGATATTTTCTTTATGTTCGTTATTTTCTTTAAAATCACTAGACCCACTCTTAGCAATCGTACCTAAGTTATTTTCTAGTTCTTCTTCAGTCATACCAATACCATTATCACTGATAGTTAAAGTTTTATTTCCTTTATCAGGGGTAATGTGGATATTAAATTTAGAAGTATCAACTTTTATATCTTTATCAGTTAATGACATATAATGTAGTTTATCAATAGCATCACTAGCATTAGATATAATTTCTCTTAAAAATATTTCTTTGTTTGTATAAATGGAATTAATCATTAAATCCATTAGTTTTTTAGATTCAGCTTTAAAAGCTTTTTTCTTCATATATATTATCTCCTTTTATATAAATATATTATTTAATGTTGTCTTTTTTATTTTAGCAGTCATATTTCTTGAATGCTAAATCAAGTATAATGCTTTTTTTAGCACTTGTCAATTAGAGAGTGCTAAGTTTTTGATGAAAATTAGGCGAAGAAATTATGAAGTCTAAGTGATACCGCATAAGATATAGTAGAAATAAAATAACGAGGTGAAAATATGAGTGATACATTTTTTCTATCTATCCTAAACGGATATGATACTCTTTTTAAAGCTTTATTAATTTTTATTGTTTTAGATTATTTAAGTGGTGTGATGAGAGCTTTTTATACTGGCAAGTTAAGTAGTAAAGTGGGCGCTAAAGGGATTATTAAGAAGATTGGTTATATTATTTTAGTGGTAGTAGTAGAAATTTTAGATATTTTGCTAAAGGATAATGGTTATTTAAGAAACATTGTTATTTATATGTTTATTGCTAATGAAGGAATAAGTATCTTAGAAAACTGGAGTGCTATGGGTATTAAGTTACCGGCAATAATTAAGGATAAATTCAGTAACATGAAGGGAGGTGATGAAAGTGAGCAAAATAAGTAATTTAATTTTTCATAATAAAAAGCATTATATAACGCAAAAGTTTAGTAATAAACATAAAGCAGTCGATTATGGTACTTATCGTAAAAAAATAAAACAATATGCGATTGAGAATGGAATTGTAACTTATACCGGTCTAATTAGTGGTGGTAAGGCAGTTAAAATTAAATATCCAAGAATAAATAAAGAATTTATGCATTTACATTTAGATAAAATTTTAGTAAAAAAAGGGCAAAAGGTTAACAAGAATACTCCTGTTGGGACAACTGGGATGACAGGTATCGCAACGGGTATTCACTTACATTTAAGGATAAAAGATTTAAAAACCAATAAAATACTTGACCCTGAAGAATATTCATTAACTTATGAAGAGGATAAGCATATTTATTATATTGTTAAAAGAAAAGATAATTTAACTAAGATTGCTAAAAAATATAAAATGACATGGCAAGAACTTTATAACAAAAATAAAGAGATTATAGGTGATAACCCAAATCTCATTCGTATTGGTCAAAAGTTATTAATTAAATGACCGTTATTATTTTAATTTATTTTTCCATTTTAGCTGCTTTTTTAGCTTCCCTTTTCTCTTGTTTTTCTTGTTTTTTAAATAATTTTAAAGCTTTCTTTTCTCTAGTTGATACTTGTTTTTTATATTTTTCTAAATGTTCTTTAAGAGAAATATTCTGATTAAATGGTAAGATAAATGAATATTTTTCTTTAGCTTTTTCTTGATATTCACGAATAGATACTTTTAATTCTTCTAATTTAACTGGAATATCATTTTCTTTAGCATACTTCTTAATCTTATGGTATAGCTTAGTTGAATATATATAGTCAATCACGATAACCCCAAAGAAGACGCCAAGTACAAAGGAAAATGCAAGGTTATTAGAAAACCATTTTAAACCATTAAGAATAGGTTGAGCCAAGAAAAAGTAATATAAAGCCGCAATACCTGTCCAAATAGCCGAGAACAATGGACAAATTATTCCTTTGTAGTTTCCCCATTCATTGGAATAATCCCAAAGTTTTGGTCCTTTACCATCAACAAATGATAAACCACCAATAAATTCAATAAGAGTCATCGTAGCGCCCATTAGTAAAATAACAATAATAGGATGAACATTTAAATTATGAAATATTAAGTAAATAGCTGTTAAAGCTGCTAGTCCAAAGCCATAAATTGGTAAGTATGGTCCGACTAGAAATCCTGGATTTACCCATTTTCCAGAAACAGCTCGTCTAAAAAACAATTCCATAATCCAACCGCAAGTACAACCAATATAAAAGATAAACATAAATGTCAAAAATAAATTCATATAAAAACTTCCTTTAACTTTTCTAAAGTAGAACTTCTAGTTCTGCTTTTTTCTTACCTTGATTTTAGCATAGAAAGTTAAAAAAAGATAGTAATTAATAATAAATGATGTTTATAATTAGTTTTAAAATTAATGGCGTACTTTTAATAAGCTGCATATAATTTTATAGGTGATTTTTTATGTTAATTAATTATACAACCAAAGAATTAGATTTACTAGCTAGAATTATGCGAGCTGAGGCTTTAGCGGAAGGTAATCTTGGGATGCTTATGGTAGGTAATGTAGTGGTTAATAGAGCGATTGCTAATTGTCTAACTTTTAAAAACATTCGTACTATTACTGATGCTATATATCAAGAAAACCAATTTAGCGGAACAAAATCTAGCCTTTTCCAAGGAAGTGCAACCACTAAAGAAAAAGATTTAGCAACTAGAGTTCTAAGAGGTGAATATTTTTACCCAGCAACACACGCTTTATGGTTTTATGCTCCCAAAACTGGCGATTCTTGTAAAAATACATGGTATGACCAGTCTTTAGCAGGTAGATATAAGAATCATTGTTTTTATAATCCTGACTCTGGCGTATGTGTGGAATTATATTAAGCTTTAAAGTTAGTAAAAATTAAACGTCTAAATAATTGCTATTTAAACGTTTTTTACTAATTATTATTAGGAATTATTAATTCTTGACCAATAGATAGATTTGATGTTTTTAAGTTATTACGATTAATTAACTCACTAACAGTTGTATTATATTTTCTAGCTATCGAATATAGGGTGTCGCCACTTTTTACTGTGTATGTTTGTTCAGTTACATTTTGAGTGAAAGTAGGAATTTTTAGAGTCTGACCAATTTTTAGGTTACTAGATGTAAGGTTGTTTAAAGTTGTTATGGCATTAACAGTTGTATTATACTTTTTAGCAATAGAATACAAAGTATCACCAGATTTAACTGTATAAGTAGTAACATTAGTATTTTCTTTAGGAGTTTTCTTAATTAATAAAGACTGACCTATTGATAGATTGTTAGAAGTTAAATTATTTAAGTCTTTAAGTTCTTGAACTGTTAAATTATTCGCAGATGCTATAGAATATAAGGTGTCGCCTTTCTTAACAGTATAATATTCATTTGGTTGTTCTACTTTAGTAGCACTTATTTTTAATTTTTGACCAATTTGTAAGAGATTAGAAGAAAGGTTATTTAGAGATTTTAAATTAGCTACGGTTGTATTAAATTTGTTAGCAATACTCCATAAAGAGTCTCCTTTTACAACGGTATAATACTCGTCAGTTGGTGAAGTATAAGGTACACCAGCATAAGAAGCAACTGCTTTTACGACAGCTTCAGCTAGTTCTTCGTAGTTATTTTTTAATTGCGATACATCATCACCAGTTGAATCAAGGAAACCATATTCAACTAGTAAAGCCTCGGTATTCGGAGTTTCTCTTATTATATAGTAGTAGTCCTTAGCAGAATTACTAGGTAAGCGGCGTTGATAATATTTGCGAACATTTTGACCAGTATTTTCAATTTCTTGGGTTATTTTACGAGCTAAAGTATCATTATTTCGTAGGGCATAAACTATTTCAAAGCCGTCTCCGCCGCCAGCGTTAATATGGTTCGATAAGACAATGACATCTTTACCGTCGCCATAAAAGCTTAAAACTTTATTAACTCTATCGGTTGGATTTAGAGTTACATCTTCAGTTCTAGTCATTTGATTAGGTATTCCTAGCTCATCAAATCGTTGTTTCATGTACTTAGAAATTTTTAAAGTCAAATCTTTTTCAATAATACCATTGCCACTAGCGCCTTGGTCCTCGCCACCGTGTCCACTATCGATTACTATCTTTTTAGACATATTTATCACCTAAAATATTGTATGTTTAAATAATAAAAATGCTATACTGTTTTAAGTATAGTCATTAAAAAAATTAGTTTGATTTATAATAAAATATACAGTTAATAAAGAAACACGCAGCCATAACTTTATTATGAATTACCTTTTGTTATTTCATCCAATTTGTTGCGAATTTTTTCCTCTTCACCACTGCCATTAGTTTTTAACCTTAACCATGGTATATTATATTTATCTAAAATCCCATTTTTTAACTGGTCCCTTTCATATTGAGCAGTGCCTTTTTTATGAAAATCATAACCGTCGACTTCAATAGCTAAAACAGGCTTGTTGCCAGTATTCTTAAATATACAAAAATCTAAATGGGTGTTATGATTGGAAGCATATTTTCTTTCTCTTTCATCTAGTAAGGATTTATCAAAAATCAAATCATCAAGCTGGTAATAAAAGTGAAAATACAAACCTTCATAATCCTTTAATATGTCTTCTAACAAATAATATATAATATTTTCTGAGGGATAAAGTCCTTTAATTTTTTTATGTTTTCTAAAAAATTCTAGTCTTTCTTTACCGTTAGGTTTATATAAAATGTCAAAAGAAGAATATATTTTACTTTGACGTATTTCCATATTGTTATAATCAACATAATCAATAAAATCTTTCACATTTTGATTTTTAATTTCATTTCCTGTTACTATAAAATATAAATGCTTTTTTGCTCTGGAGATGGCGACATTTAGTATTTTATCATTTCCAACAAAATCACTTATATCATCATCAACTGTTGAAATTATTATTGTATCTTTTTCTCTGCCTTGAAATTTATGAACTGTACTTACATCAACAGCTTCAAGATTTTCTTTTACTAAATCAACTTGATTATTGTATGGCACAATTATGCCAACATCTTCTAGATTTTTAGAAAGAATACTTTTTATTTCATCTACTTGTCTTTGATTAGCTTTATCTCTTGATAAGTTACCTTTAACTGTTCTAATTACTTTGATTACATTTTTTTCACCATTATCTTGAGTCATAATAACTAGTTGATTATTATAAAACTTTTTATTACAAAAATTAATTATTTTAGGATGACATCTATAGTGTTCAACCAACATTTTACTTTGAACATTAGGAATGGCACTTTTAAGACTAGATAGAAAGCTGTTTAATGAGTATGAGTAGCATTTATCCAAATTATATTCACTAAATATTTTATTGGCTTTATTAGCAATATTATTTGGAATAACATTAGG
This sequence comes from uncultured Bacilli bacterium, assembly GCA_934102255.1. Classification (GTDB taxonomy): domain Bacteria; phylum Bacillota_I; class Bacilli_A; order RF39; family UBA660; genus CAG-605. The sequence continues at coordinate 41,654 of CAKOSN010000005.1, forward strand.
AAGCTGTTTTTCATCACCAATTATAACGGCATTTGTTGCTGATGATAGTGCCAAAGTTCCAGTTACAACATCTATTTGGCTTGATTCATCCATTATTATATAATCAAACTTAAAATTACTATTAAAAATGTTTCTTGATGAATACGTAGTACTTAATATTACTGGATAGTCCTGAAGAAATTCGGAATAATTTTTCCATATTTCTTGCTGGGTGTATTTTCTTCTTTCTTTTTGATACTTTAATGATAAAAATTTTTTAAAATAAATCATAGAAAAATCTATATATTCTTTTTCCTTTTCTTTATTTAAATTTATAAACTCTTCCTTCTCTAATATTTGTTGATTCAATTCATCTAGTTTATAAATATAACTTTGATTTTGTAGTGTCTTTATTATTACATCTAAATTATTTTTATAAAATTTAAAGCTACCTGTTTTATAAAAGAATATGTATTTGATTTTTTCAAGAAAGTTTATTTTGTCAACAACAACTAGCTCATTCCATATTAAATCTAATTTATTTTTGTTGTAATTTTTTAATTCTAAAAGCTCTATTTTTTTACTTTTAATTAATTCTTTAAAATATTGGTACTCTAGTTCTATTTCGTTTTTCTTTTGCTTTAAGTTAGCAACCACTTTTCTGGCGCTATATACTTCTTTAACGATTCTATTATTATTCTTTAAATTATTAACTATCTCATCAAACTCTACATCATCATATTCAGAAAAATCTGGAATAAGGCCATTTTGTTGTTCAATAAACAAATCCTTATTTTCTTTTCTACCTAATAATGCCTCAAAAAAATCTAAATTATATTGTTTAAGTTTCTCATCTATATTGTGGATAGCTGGATTATTATTGGAAACAACTTGACAATTCATATTTCTTATTATGATATTAGCAATTATATTTAATATAGTTTGAGTTTTACCTGTTCCTGGTGGCCCCTCTACTACACTAACTTTATTATAAATCGCATTTTCAACTGCTTCGTACTGACTGGAATTACAGCCAAATGGGAATATAAGTGTTTCTAAATTATTTGATTTTGTTAATTTATTTGCCATTTTTAAATAATTAGCAATCGCAGTATCTAAATTATCGACTTTTATTTTTTCCATCTGCTTGCATAAGAGTTTATCACCTTTGTCGTTACTTAACGAGATTATATTAGAAATATCTTTCAAGTATTTTATTATATTATTTGATTCTTTATTAATCTTTTTTAATTCGCTATTTCGAAAATCTTTAAAATTATTGTCAAAAAAGAATACTCGATAATAACAGTCATCATAGCGACTAAATTCATATACTTCTTTTATGTCTTCTAATAATTTTCCATTTACATAAAATAAATAGTTATCTAAATTTATTAATGTTGGATTAGTAATATATTTACATCTTAATTTTGAAAAATTGTATAACTTTGGACTATTATTATTGTATTTAATCATATAGCGGTTTATTTTTTCATTAAAAACACAGCTGCTTATATCATTTTTAAATTGACCGTCAATAATAACCATTTCTTTTTTCGGATTCATACTATACCTCCAATCGGCTTTTGACAAGGATATTTTACCATTGAATTCTCTATTTTTCTATTAAAGCGCATTAAATTAGACATGATTTTTATAAAATTCATAAATATGTATCTTTATAAAAATCCATTTCCGTTTGAAATGACCTTCTATTCGGAAAATTAACATTGATGTAATTAATGAACTTTAATATTTCTTCTTTACCTTTTGGTAATCTCATTAAATTATTAAAGTAATAAGTAACTCTTTTATAAGCTGACGTATTTCTAGCTTCATTAATAAATAAGAGTAATTCCTTTTTATAAAGTTCTAATAATTCATTAGGATATATTTTAGCTAATTCATCTATATAGTTAATTATAAAATCTAAAGAAGCTTTTTGTAAGAATTCTAATGCTCTTTTATATTCTTTTTCTTCAATACAAATATCGCAATATAATGATTCACTAGATTTTATTTTTTCTAAGGTATTAATCTTTATTTTATTCCATTCTTCACTAGTTAATGTTTGTTTAACTTTTAAATATGTATTATAATCTGGATTCTTCTCTAAAAATAATACTAAAGCTTTTTTATATTTTTCGATATCAGTTGCTTTATAAAGTTTTAATAATTTTTCATAGTAATCATTAAATTTCCAATATTTTTCTTTATCGCAATATTTTTCTAGAAGTTCTATTTGTTTTTTGGTATTACTTTTATATATATCAAGGAGCCAATCCATAATTGTTCTATTGGTCAAATATTTATCTTTTTCTGCTTCTTTTAAAGCCTGTTCTTTGTCTAAGAATTCATAAGATATTTTTATTTTTTCTGGAATAACTTCATTAAAAATATTTTCTAAGTCATTAAAATAATTAACTACATATTCGGCTTGCCATTTAGTAGAAACTGATTTATAAATAGCATCATCTATATATTTATAGAAATACTCTTCATCCTTGGTTCGTAAATCAACTAATGTTGATAATATTCTAGCAAAAAGTTCTTTATCTTTTAATAAAGTCCCATAAGTTTCAAATAAAGTTTGATATAAGCCAATACTAGAATAGTCATATCTATTTACACTGCAATTATCAATGGCAACTATTAATATTTTGAAAGTATCTATCAAGTATTTATTATCACCATTTGCTTCTTTAATACTACGCTTAGTATAAGATTCAATGGTATTAATATAATCATTAAATATAGCTTCTTCTTCCTCTTCAGTCATTTCTAGTTCATTATCATTGTAGTAATCATATTCATCATAATAATCATTGTCATAATCACTATATTCATAATTTAAATTTTTAATGTCATTCATTAAATCATTTTTAAATTTCTCAAGAGGTGTTATTTCTTTTATTTCAATTTTCAGAGCTCCTTCTTTAACTTTGACAGAATCATTTTTTAAACAATATAATACAGCGGCTTCATGCTTACAATGACTTTCATAGGGACAGGTACAAGATAGTCTATATTCATCACCAGTCATATCAACAGTAACTTTATATTCATGAGTTCCTTTAACAAGTGCTTCATAAATACTTCCTGATTTATAAATTACTTTTACTTTATTAGCTTTAAAGTAATCAAAACCCCTTCTTAAAATTCTATTACTAAAATATTTATCTAAATTCTTTACTTCCATAGTTACTCCCGTTCTTACAAATATAATATCATACTCTAGTATAAATTAATAATATATGGTAGGATATTTTTAGAATAGGAAGTATAGCGATGAATAGTAGTAGTATTTTTTTAGAGAAATATAATAATAGAAAATATATTTCTAAGTATATAGATGCCACAACTCCTAAGGAAGCAAAGCCAAGAAATTTTAACTTGAATAATTATAATAATGAAATTTTAGATGAGAAATATTATAAATATAAATCATATTTTGAAACAATGTATAATGGTATCGATGATAATATCAAGTTAGATGAAGAACAAACTAAGGCTATTTTAAGTGATGAAGATTATTCGCTTATTATTGCTGGTGCTGGAACTGGTAAGACTACAACAATGGCCGCTAAGGTTAAATATTTAGTTGATATTTGTAAGGTTAATCCAGAAGAAATATGCGTTATGAGTTATACTAAAAAAGCTACTGAAGAATTAGATAAAAGAATTAGATTAGACTTTGGGATTCCAGCTAATGTTACAACTTTCCATTCCCTTGGTCTTATGTATATTCGTTCTATTTTTAAGGATAGAAAGTGTAGTGTTGTTGATGATAATACTAAAAACAAGCTATTTTTACAATATTTAACAGACAGATTATTTGCCAAAAAAGAAAGCTTAAAAAAGTTAATAGATGTTTTTAGTCAGGATAACTTAGTTAAATTTGGTGATTTCTTTAAAAAAAATTATATGAATTTTGACACTTATGAAGAATTTTTTAAGGCTTATAAAGAGTATCGTATATCCCAGATTACTGATTTAGATAGTCATATAAAAATGCAACTAGACCATGATTATAATCAAGAAAATATTTATACTATTAAAAACGAGTTGGTTAAATCCAAAGGAGAAGCTATGATTGCTAACTTTCTTTTTATGCACAATATTTCTTATGACTATGAAAAAATTTATCCAGAACTTTTAGATAACAATAAACCATATCATCCTGATTTTACTATTTATCTAGGAAATGAAGAAATTTATATTGAGTACTTTGGCTTATCGGAAGTAGATGATAATAAGTATAATCGTTATAAGAAAAATATGTATGAAAAGATAAAATATCATAAAGCTCACCATAATAAATTTATTGGTCTTGATTATAGTGAAGGTCAAAATTTATTAGGTAATTTAAGAACATCTTTAGAGTATCTTGGTTTTAAACTAGAAAGAAAAGATAATAAGGAAATAATAAGTACTTTATTAGATAGGCATTCTCTAGGTCAGGTTTATTCATTAAGAAATCTTTATTTTAATTGTATAGAAAAGATAAAATCATCAATTAATAGGAACTTAGCTGATACTGTCATTAAAAATTATTTAAATGATTTAACTAGTCAAGATGAAAAAGAAACTAGTGAAATACAATATCGCTTTATTTGGGACTTTTATAAATATTATCAAAAGTATTTATTTAGTAGTCCTAACGAATATAAATTTGATTTTCCAGACATGATTTACTATGCCAATAAGTATATTAGCCGCGCTAATGACAAAGAGTTAAATTTTAAGTATTTAGTTATTGATGAGTATCAGGATATATCGCAAGATAAGTATACTTTAGTTAACAATATTATTATAAAAAATCATGCGAAGATAGTGGCAGTCGGTGATGATTGGCAGTCTATTTATGCTTTTAACGGTTCAAAAATAAGTTATATTTATAATTTTCAAAAGTATTTTCCTTATGCAAAGACATTATACATTTCAAGAACTTATCGTAATAGTAAAGAGCTTATTGATTACAGTGGTAAATTTGTCATGAAAAATCCAATGCAGATTAAAAAAGATTTAATTTCTTCCAAAAGTATAGAAAAACCTATTCAGTTTATTGGTTTTGATGATGAAGTTCTTAAAGTTAAAGAACTAATAGTAAATATTTATTTGTTACATCCTAATTATAGAGTTTTAATTTTAGCCAGAAAGAATAAGAATATTAAAGAATTATTTAATGATGAAGATTTTATTGATAATGTGGGTACGAAGGTTACTTTAGCAGGTTTTGAAGATATTAAAATTGATGCCATGAGTATTCATAAATCAAAAGGTCTTACTTATGATGAAGTTATAATAATGGGATTAGATAGAGATTTTCCTATTGGTAGCAGGAGTAATTTTTGGTTAGAAGACTTGTTTAAGCCAAAAGATGATGAAGAAAAATTTGCTTATGCTGAGGAGCGAAGAGTTTTCTATGTTGGTTTAACAAGAACTAAAAATCACGTTTACTTATTAGTTAATCAAGATGCTTCTTTAAGGAGTCCTTTTATTGATGAGATGTACCAGATTATAAAAAAAGAAAATAATAAATTTTAAAAGATAACTATATTTAAAAATTAATAATAAAAAAAGATAAGAGCATACTTAAGTTATAAATTAACTTTATTTAAGTATTTCTTATCTTTTTTATCTAGTAAGATTAGTTGCATTATTTATTTCATCAGTACTATTTTTAGCATTATTAATAGTTTCTCTAACCGTTTTTAAATAAACTTTGGTAAGCCAAGGGTTTCTTAAAAAGAATTTTTTTAATTCTTCTTCACTACATTTCGGTACATAAAAGCTTTTTAATACTCTATTATCTCGAAGAAAACCATAATATTTCATAGAATCGCCACCTTCATTTAGCATTAAGTTTGGAAATGAGGCATTTTGTAAAGTTGTATTATTCATTAAAAAATATCCTTCAACTTCACGAAGTTTTGGCACAGTTAAAGTAACTAAATTATCAGAGCCACTCATGAAGGAATCGCCAACTTTTTCTAAGCTAGGTAACTCAAGAGTTAATAAATTTTCACTAGCATTTAAGAAACTATTGCCAACTCTTACTAGCTTTGGAGCATTCACAGAATTTATTTCTTTAGCATTCGCACAAAATGAATTGCCAACCACTTCTACTTCTGGAAAATTAATACTTTGTAATTTAGAATTTAAAATTAAAAAGTTATCACCAATACTTCTAACGTTTGGTATATCAACAGTTCTAAGTCCATAATTAGTACGCATAAAATCGTTACCAATATAAGTAGAATATTTATCAGAATAACTTATGACGTTTCCTGATGCATCTACTACTAATTCCAAGCTAGTATCATCATTATGAACAATGGTTATCTTGCGGTTTTTATCTTTGGTTTTAAAGACATCTATGCTTTTTAAATCGTCCAAAATATGGTCAAATTCATTTGCAAATCTAGGTAGCAAGTTTATCAATTTTTTATCTTTTAAATCTAGAACATAAGTATCTAAAAGGATATAACGTTCTGGTTCTTTAGTATAAGTATCATCTACTTTACCATTTACTATTAAATAATTATTTTCGCAGAAATAAATATTTTGATTTTCAATATTATAATGATGATACTTTTTATCATTACCAAGAACAAAATTTTCTAATTTAAGTTTAGAGCTAATATTAGAATTGATATCTAATCCGTAATATTGATTAAAACTGTGAGTAAGTCCCGGAATAATATTATCTAAATTATTATAGAAAGTATTATCTGGATTATTAACACGATGATTATACCTGTTTTTGATTGATAAAGTATTAGCGCTATCACGAGAAAATTGAATGCTTATAACACTAGTACCATATTCATCTTCCCTACGAGGCTTAGTAAAATTTTCTCTTTTTATTTCGTCAACATTATCTTTAACCGCAAAGAAAACTATACATGTATTAAGACGATTGCCTTTAAATGTACATAAAGCTTCGTCTGGAGCATAATATTTTTTAAAGGCTTGAATTTCTTCTTCTGTATGACATTCATACAAAGTATAACCAGCTAGTTTCATTAATTCATATGGTGTTTTGTTGGTGGTAATGATATCATTTTCTACATCGATAAAACTAAAAATAAAGTTTTTAAAATTTTCTTCTTGATGTTGAGATATAATTTCTTGAGCTAAAAATTTAGTTGGTGCAAAATGTTCTTGTAAAATGCTTAGAAGCAAACCTTCATGTTCTAAAATAGAAGGAAACAGGCTTCGACAAAGATGCATAGTATCTTCGCCATAAAGTTTTTTAATTTTCTTTAATTCTTTATTCATTTAGCCACCACCTATCCATAATATCTTTGTAAATAATACTCGTAATCTTTACCTACTACTTTTATAATATCGTCTTTAATATCCTTCTTTTTAGCATAGATACCACCAATTAATCCAAAAGTGTAGTTATTTGGTTCGTTTACAATATTTTCTGGTAAGTAAAGATAATCACCTACAGCCGGTTTCTTTTCTAAGCCTAGGAATTCGAGATGCAAGCGGTAATCATTATTACCATTGCTTAAGATATAAGCGTATGGCTCAATCGATTTTATTAATAATTTAATCATTTGTATTCTCCCTTTTTATTCTATATTTGCTATTTAATTTTTAAAAGTTAATATTTCGTACATGATTTTGGCTATATTTTCACAAGCTTTAGGTAAAAATTCATCATATGTAATACGATTATTGTTATTTGGACAATCAGATATACTTCTTAGTACTATGCATGGTACTTGGCATAAGAAGCATACTTGCCCAATGGCTGCGCCTTCCATTTCAACACATAAAGCTTTAAATTTTTGATTGATTTTACTTGCCATATTAGTGTCGGTACAGAAAATATCGCCAGAAGCAATACATCCTAATTTATAGGATAATCCTTTTTTATCTAAAATTTCAGTGCTGTTTTTAACTAACGTTTTATCCACAGGTATAATATCACCAATATTAGGGATATAACCTCTTTTATGGTCAAAGGCTGTAATATCAAAATCATGTTGAATTAAAGACGTTGATATAATTACATCGCCAACTTCTAAGGATTTATCAATACCACCAGCAACACCTATATTATAAATTGCATCTGGTTTATAATTGTCAATTAATATCTGAGTAGTTCTTCCGGCATTTACTTTACCAACTCCACTTTCTACTAATATTATTCTTTTTCCAATTAAATCTATTTCATAAAATGTAAGTTCATATATTTTTCTTATTTTATCAATAGTAAAATATTTTTTTAATGCTAAAAGTTCTTCATTCATAGCAAAAATTATACCTATTGTTTCCATTAAATCACCTATTCTTATCTTTATTCTTGTCTTAATTATACTATATTTTTTCTTTTATTTTCTAAAACTTTGGACACGGACTTCTGATTATACATCAATTTGTCAAAAATAAAAAGTCCTAAGTTTAGATTTTAGAACTTTTATCTATTTTTAAATATCAATTTTAATTTTATAAATTAATTAGCTTTCTTATTTTTAATTATTAGTTTATCAGCACAAGCAAGCATACTTGGTAAAATAATAAGCATTAATAGCATTGAACATAAAGTACCGATAGAAATGGTTTTACAAATCATGGCGGCAATATGTGATGCAAATTGACCTACTATTAAAGTAACAATAATTAAAATTGAAGCACTAGTTAAAATAGTATGAATTGATTTATTATAAGAGTTAATTAAAGCCTCTTTAATAGCCATAGTTTTTCTTGACTCTAAATAATATGATGTATAAAGGATAGCATAGTCGATTGTTGCACCCATTAAGATACTTTGAACGATTAGTAAGGCAATAAAGTATACTGAACCACCAGCAAATGTTAAAGTATCCATAGTAATATATACAGCACATTGAATTAAGAATACTAAGATAATTGGAATTAAAATTGATTTAAATGTAAAGGCTACAACAACGAAGATGAAAATCATAGTTAGAATGGTTATTAAATTCATTTCGCCATCAAATGATTCACTCATTTCAAGAGCCATTGGTGAGTCCCCGATGACATAAGCATTTTTGCCATTCATTTGGTTTTTAACAGAACGAATGAAGCTATAAGTTTCATCACCTTCGGCATCTAATGTAGTATTAAAGATAGCACGATTATAATCTTTACCTACTAATAATTCTTTAGCATCACTAATAGTAGTTTTAGCATCAGTAATCTTAGTACGCATATCATTATCAATAAAGTCATCAAAACGAGTATCAGTCAAAATATCATCGTTAATATAACGGACAAACTCTTCTACTGTTAAAGTCCATTCTTCGTTATAATTATTTTCACTACCATAATAGATAAATAGTAAATCCATAGTATTTTCATCAATATTATCAGCTAAAGGTTTTATAAGTGCTAACATCTCAGTTAGATTAAATTTAGTATTTTTCTTAACTGATTCCATAATAGCACGGACAGTATTTAACTGAGTTTTCATATCATCAGTAAACATAGAAGCATATTTATTATCGTTTACAACATTATCTAATAAATAATTAACGAATGTATCTAATGATAAAGTAACTTTTTTACCATTCTTTACTTCATATAATGAATATAATAGTTTTAAATCATCTTTAGAAGCACTAATTAAGTTAGACATATCACTATAGTTATATTTAGTATCGTTATAAACAGAGTTCATTACAGTGTTAACAAGATTTAGTTTAGTTAGAGAGTCTTTATCAAGAGAGCCTTTTAACATTTCATCATTTTGATGGTTTAGTAAGAACTTAGCAAATTCCATTGGTGTAATTGTAGTGTTAGTATTCATAACATGATATAAAGTATAAATTTGTTTAAGCATGGCCTCATCAACACCAATTAATTTAGAAAGTTCAGTATAACTAAATTTTGTATCATTATTAGTAGCCATCATGATGTTCTTAGCAAGTGTTAGAGTTTGAATAGTCTTTTCATCTAAGATTTTACTTAAAATGACATTATCTTTATTTTCTAAGATTAAATTAACAAATTCATAAGGAGTCATATATATTTCTTTATTTTGGATAATAGTAATAATTTCATCAATTTTTTCTTCCGGAATTCCTAAGGCAGTAGCAATCTGTTTAATAGTCATTAATTCTTCCTCAGTTATTTCATGATTTTGAATATAATCTTCTAATTTTGCTAAAATTTCATCTACATCAATACCAGTTTTTTCTTCGATTATTTCTTTATATTTAGTAATTAATTCTTTAATCTCAGCTGGAGTATAACCATTAATAGTAACATTTTTTAAATCTAAGATAGAATCAATATCATCTTTAGATAATTCAAAAATCTTAGCTAAACCTTCAGCATCCATTTTAGTATTGATAATTTCTTTATTACTTAATACTTTTAATAATTTTAACGAAGCAACCGTATCATCAGTAAATAAACCTTTATATTCTGGATTAGTATAAACTTTATCTAAAGTGAAGTTAACAAATTCATTGATAGTTAATTTTTCAGTTATAGGTTGTAATGATTCATAATACATAAACAACTTATCTACATCTTCTTTAGATAGTTCAAACATACTAGCAATTTCACTAGAATTTTTCTTATAAGTAATATTAGTTTTACTTAAGAATGGTTTAGCTTGATTTAATAAAGCTTTTTGGTCATTGGAAATATAAGCCTTATAAGTATCATTTTTTAAGACATAATTATTTACAAAATTAGCAAGGTCTGGCAAAGTAATCTTTGTACTTGGATTAGTTGCATTATAAAGAATAAATAATTGGTCTACTTGGGCTTTTGATACTCCCAAGATACTTGCAATTTCGCTAGCAGTTCTCTTTTTATTTAGAGCACTTACACTAGTAAAGTTTTTAAGTTTATTAATATTTTCTCTTAACTCTGGTGTTATTTCTTTAGAAAGCTCGGCATTTGGATATACTTTATTTTCAATGAAAGTAACTAAGTCGTTAAAAGTCATAGTTGTTTCTTGTTTATTATAGTAGTTGAAATAAATTAATTTAAGAACATAATCATCAATATCAACATCTTGACCTAAATCACTAAATTTATCTTTTAGTTCATCATACTTTAATGGTTCATTGATAGTATTGCCATAACATAAGATTTGGTCTATTTTTTCAGTTCCTTCTAAAGAACGGCAGTAAGCCCCAACAAATTCTTCTTCACTACTTGGATAAATAAGAGCTATTTGGTTATTTTCTTTAAAAATTCGGGCAATATCATCTTGTTCGTTGGAAGTAAATTCATATTGTAAATTTCCTTTTAAGAAATAACTTAAAGCAAAGATAGCAATAAATAAGAAAATAGCAATATGACGAATACCAAAGCTAAAGTTTCCTAACCAGTCTAATTTCATAGAGAAATGTTTCTTTTGTGTTTTTTGAATTAAATCATCAAACATCAAAATCAAAGCTGGTAAGGCTAAGAAAATACTTACTAAACTAAAGATTACACCTTTAGCAAGAACAATTCCTAAATCACGACCGATAGTAAAACTCATAAATACTAGAGCAAGTAAACCAACGATTGTGGTTACAGAACTACTAGAAATAGAGCCAAAAGAATGGTACAAAGCATTTTTCATAGCTTCTTCTTTATCTTTTGTATGTTCTTTTTCTTGAGTATATCTATTCATTAACATGATAGAATAGTCCATTGATAAAGCCATTTGTAAGATTGCACAAATAGATGTAGTGATATTAGAAACACTACTAAAAATGATATTAGTACCTTTGTTTAAGAAAACAGCAAGGCCAATAACAAATAAGAATAGGAATGGTTCGACATAACTATCACACATAATGATTAAGATAACCATTGCACAGAAAATGGCAAGCGCAATTACAGCAATATTAAGAACAGGTGCATTACGAGTAGCAACTGCTCCCGAAGTATAAACTTCATAATCTTTGTAATTATCTTTTACACTGTTGTAAACATTGGCAGCATTTTTTGAGTCGTCAGCGCCGTCGACTGTAATTTCATAAAGTGTATATTCATCCTTATTATACTTATCAGTATCATCATAAGAAACAGAAGATACACCGTCTAAATTTTCTAATTCTTCTTTAATTTTGTTTTTTTCTTCACTATTTAAGTCTTTGAACATAACATTTAAAGCACTGGTATCTAACTCTGGAAACTCATCGTTCATTATGTCCATACCAATTCTAGTTTCAGATGTACTTGGTAGGTACTCTGTTAAATCATAATTGATATTTACTTTAGTTGAAAGATATAAGCAAACTACTGATAGAATTATAAAAATAGCTAATACATAATTTCTTTTTTCAATAATGAAATCAGTAACTTTTCGCATAATTTTTCCTCCCTTTTAACCCCATTTTTCTGGGACGCATAACAAATTATATGCAAACAAGTACATTTTATAAAGCACACTTTTATGGATAGTGTCTAAATTTTGACAAGTGTTTGCAAATTGTTTTGCTTTTTGATATAATTTATCTAGTTTAAAGGTGGTTTAAATGAAAGTCAAGAATAAAAATAGGTCTTCGATAAAAACAAGACAAAAAATTAGAGAAGCATTTGCAGAGCTTCTAAAAGAAAAGAATGAATTGTCTAATATGACGGTTACAGAGTTAGTAAAACTAGCTGATATTACACGTTCAACCTTTTATACCCATTATGATTCTATTTATGATGTAGCAAAGGATTTACAAGATGAAACTTTAGAACTTATCTCGATATATGATAAAGATATTAGAAGTATTAATGATTTAGATAAGTATATTGATAGAGTTATTAAGAACTTAAAAGATAATGAAGATATGTATAGAACCCTTTTAAGAAGTAGAGAGCCATTGTTATTTATTGAAAAATTAAGTAATATGATTAATAAGAGATTAATGGATTTTAATATGTTTGCTGAAACTAATTATAGCGATTTAATAGTTACTTTCTTTACTTATGGTTGTGTTAATTTATTTGTCCGCTATTTCATGGGTGATTTAAAATGCTCTTTAGATGATATCGGTGAGTTTATAAAAGGTATGGTTAAGGAACTTTTAACTAGTAAAAGTGTTAATTATAAGATTTAAAAGATTTATTAACTATTTTCAGCTAGAAATATCTATATATTGCAATGTTAGAATGTTAAATAATTTTATTAACTTTAAAAATTTGAAAATACTACTAAGTTGTTTACTTAGTAGTATCTTTTTTATTTAATGTATTAGTTTTAGAATTGTTATTCTTCTTACAAGTATTATTACGATTGTAAGTTCTATTAGAATTATTATAATTTTTTCTTTTTGAAGGCTGTTGGTTATTACTCTTAGGTTTATTTGAAATATTTTTTGGTTCTTCTACTTGACTTGTTGATTTACTATTTTCTAATAAACTTTCTTTTGTTTGATCAAGAGTATTTTTTTGAAGTTGTAATAATTTAGCTTCATATTCCTTATTTATCTTAATTTGATTTTTCAAAATAACATCATCAGTATCTGGCTTAAAAGCTAAGTGAATGAAATAAGCACCTGCATTAATAGTAACAATAATAATAGCAAAGCCAACTAGATAACATTTTACTAAAGATTTAGTACTTTCTTTTTCGTCTAGAACTTTTAGGACCTCATTATACTCTTTACGAAGTTTATTTTTCTCTGTAAGAGAAGAATATTTTAATTGCTCTAGTTCTTCTAATCTAGCATTTATATTGGTTATCTTTTGTTCTATTTCTTTATATTCTTTAGAACCATAATCATTTTTAGAGAAGCTTGCTAACTCTCTTTGATATAACAGCTTATCTTCATTTAAACTTTTTATTTCATCAACATACGAATAGTAATTATTATCATTTTCTGTAATTTTAGCTTCAATAGTATATTTATTTTCTTCCGTATATTGATTAATATTATTAACATACTTATTTAAATTAATTATTATAGTTATTACCCCTAGAATAATTCCTAGGACTATAGTTAAGATACCAGCCATTAACATTGGTTTATTATAAGGATTATTAGTACTTTGCATATATAACCTCTTTATATTCTTATATCTATATAATAACACAAGAGTTTTCGTAATGCAAAATATTTTAATTTGTTAAATTTCTACATTAATTTTAAAATTGGTTTAAGAGATGATTTTTATATAAATATGAATAGATTAATAACCTATATATATAATGAAAATAACTATTAAGACTTATTATGTTTTATAGATAAAGAGTATATCATCTTTTAGAAAGAAAAAGTATATTTTTTTAATATTTTTCAAGTTATTCTTTGTATTTGGATAGTAATGTGCTATAAATAAGGTATAGAAAGTACGAGGTTATAATGAAAAAAGTAGTACAATTAGTAGTAATTAATTTTCTAATGATATTTTTATTATGTGGTTGTGGAAAAATGCAAGCCACTGTTGATATTAAGGAGAATTTAAATTTTAAAGTTTATACCAGTATTAAGTTAAGTGATTTAGTAAATATAAATGACGGTTTTATTAGTGATGATAAAGAGATATTCTTAAGTAAAATTGGGGAAAATGCTGTTGAAATAAGTTACCAAGATTATAAAAAGCATAAAGGTAAAGTAAATGTTAGTATTAATGTTTATGATGATACGCCACCATTTCTTAGTATGAGTAATAATATTTATAAACTTGTTGATACGGATTTTAATCTTTGCGACAGTGCTTTTTATGGGGATAATTATGACCGTAATGTTGCTTGTATAATAAATGGTGATTATGATAAAAGTATGGTTGGCGCCTGCAAACTTAATATGGTTATTAGAGATGAAAGTGGGAACGAAACTAATAAAGATTTTACTTTACATGTTATTAAAGAATTTGCAAACAGTTCTAATGAAAATAGTACACCAACAGGTATAAATTTTAGTGAAGCAATAGAAAAATATAAAAATGATAAAACTATGTTAGGTATTGACGTTTCTAGCTTTCAGGGTGAAATTGATTGGGAAAAAGTTAAGAATGCTGGCGTAGAATTTGCTATTATCAGGTTAGGTTTTGGTTATACTGTTAATATGGAATTGGTCTTAGATAAATACTTTCAAGCTAATTTAGAAGGTGCTAAAAATCAAGGTTTAAAAGTAGGGGTATACTTTTATACATATGCAAATACTTTAGAAGAAATAGAAGAACAAGCTAAGTTTATAAGTGATAACTTGCACGGTGAAGAGTTAGAATTAGGAGTTACTTTTGACTGGGAAAATTGGAATAATTTTCAAGATTATCAAGTAAGTTTCTATGATTTAAATAATATGTATGATAATTTTAGTAGTATTTTAAAAAATAAAGGTTATGATACTATGTTATATGGTAGTAAGTTTTATTTAAACAATGTTTGGTCTACTAGTAATAAAAAAATTTGGCTTGCTCATTATACAAGTATGACTAATTATGATAAAGATTTCAAGTTATGGCAATTTAGTGATAAGGGGTTAGTTGACGGTATCAATGGTTTTGTTGATTTAGATATTTTATATAAATAAGTAAGTAAAAAAAGATAATAGTACTTTAGATAGTTAGTTTTACTATTTAGTATCTATTATCTTTTTATCGTTTTATAGTTTGTTTAAATATTATCGTTACATATATATTTTTTTATTATAAACTTATGAGGCTCTAAAACACAGTTGGTATTACATAGTTTTACTAATTCATCTTTGGGGAGCCATTTTATATCATTAACTTCTTCTATCTGATATTTTAATTTATTTGTATCTATTCGGTCAGTGATTAAGTAAATATTGAAGATAAAATTTTTATTAGGATATTTAATCGTTTCTATTTTAGTTGGATTAGTATTTATTAAGTTTAATTCTTCTTCTAGTTCTCTTTTTAAAGCATTTATAGCAGTTTCATTATGTTGTAAATGTCCACCAGCAAAACACCATTTATAATCATTTCTGGCTGTTGTTTGTTCAAGTAAATATTTATTATCATTTTTTATAATAGCGTAAGATAACATTATATTGGTATTCTTAGGTATTTCATCAACCCGGCGAATTATTGTTTTATCTAATTTGTTAAAATTGTTGTCGTACAAATCAAGTATTTCCATAATTATTTCTCACCTTAATTAGCAACTACTTTGCCTTCGAGATTGCAAATATAACAATTAGGTAATAATCTTTTTATCTCATTTAAAACATTTTGGTCTTTTTCATAGTTTTTTCCAACTAAAACACCTTCAATTAAGTTACTAGGTATGCCAAAAAGTACAGCACTTTCTCTGTTGGTAAAGAAATCGTCTTTTTTAGCTCTATCCTTGATAAATTTTTCATAATAGTTCGGATTAACAAAATCTTTAACTATAGTATCATCAAAAGTATCACTATCTAAAATATCACCTATTAGTAAGCTACTTTCTATAACTAAATCAGCATTAAATATTATACCTATTTGAACTTTATCTTGATTTAAACTAGGCATAAATCTAGCTTCTTTGGTTTGCTCCATTAACCACATATGACAATCATATTTTCTAGAAACTTCATTAATACTAGACATCTTATCGTAGGGAATCACAGCAGTCTTACTTACTTCTTTGTTTTCTTCTTCGTCGAATACGCCACAATACATAATTGTTCCACCAGAATAGAAATTAATATAGTCTTTTAAATAATAATCTTTTTGTAAGTTCCATACGCCAACAGAACTAGGATACTTTGATAATCTACCGTCAATGAACCAACTAGAAATCAAGCCATTTTTAACAATTTCAGTAAGCCCTTCCAAATTTTTATATGTTCCATGTAAAAGAGTTCCTTTTTTTAGGAATACCTCATCGCCAAGTTTATAAGTATTTTTAGGACTCGCAATACTAAGAGCTTTATAAAATCTATCAATTTGGTCTAAAACAATTTGTTTTGAGCTACCACTTAACATTTCTTTAGTTTTTTCTATAAAATCTTCTTTTTTCATATATACCTCCAATATTTACTTTTTATTAAGCTTTAATTCTTAAATTTTAACAGTTTGCTATGAATATCAATAATTAATGGAACGTTTGTATTTCTTTTACCGTCCCCACCAAAGTTAAAGAAATCATTCCATTCTTCTAAGTAGTAATCAACATTTTTGGTACTCACTTTATCTGTTAAAATTGCATTAGCTGTTTTTTCATATCCCATAAGTGTTACCGCACATAAAGCTTTAGCGTAAGATTTATTTGGAATATTAGCTTTTTTATAAAACTTATAAGCCATTTCATCAGTAATCTTTCTAGGATTTTTAACTATAATTTTATTAGCTCGATAAATTGTTGTAGCTCCTTCGATTTTGATATTTTCAGCATCTTCAGGAACTTCAACGTCATAAATTGTATTGCCACGATGAAGCCACCTTAATATACAATCTTCGGTAGCATAATTAAAACCACCAAAATCTCTGCCGCTGGTTGCTTTAGGATTCCAATTATCAGCGATATTTACCTCACCAATTTTATATTCATAGTTAGCGCCTTTATTGCCAAACATTACTTTTACATATTTTTCCATTATTAATTCCTCTCAATTATATGAAACGAGTTAGTATTTTCTAAGATTAAATCTTTATTAGATTTAGGTAATATCTTATAATTATCTAGTTCTTTTAAAGATACCCATTTAAATGATTGATATTCATTGTCGTGACATTTTATTGGTTTATTAGATATTTCACCATTATATGTTGTCTTATAGCAAAAATTATATTGAGTTATCTTTTTACCTTTATTTTCTAAAAAATTTTCTTGAATACAACAAAAATCATACTCTAATAGCCAGCCTAATTCTTCTTTTATTTCCCTTATAATAGCATCTTTACTGTTTTCAAAATAGTTAATACGACCACCAGGTAACATATAAAAATCTCTATCATCACCTACGCTAAACAATAAAACCATAGTTTTATCTCTATTGTAAATAATAGCAGAACTTCTGGCATTAAAACGATAGTTGTCGTTTACAAAGTCAATATTCATCATACCACCTAGTTTGATTATAACATTAATTAATTAGTATTCTATTTATGACAGCTAACTTTTTTAAATTTGACATTCTCATTGTAAACAAAAAAACTTTAAAACGATATTAATTAAGTTAAAATATCATTTTAAAGTTATTAATTTAATAATTAATTATTTTTTTAGAGTTATTTTTAAGTCTTTTTCAAAGCCGTTACGGTTTACTTTAATTGTTACAGTATCACCAACATTATGACGATATAGTTCATATTTTAATTCAGCAGAACTTGTTACTTTAACATTATCAAATTCTAAGATAATATCTTGTGATTTTAAACCAGCTTCTTCGGCTGATGAACCGCTTTCTACTTCATAAACAACTACACCACTAGTAACATTGTCTGGGATATTCATACGATAATAACTTTCTGCAACTGATAATTCTATCATACTAATACCGAGTCTTGGTCTGGTGATATCATCACCATTAATAATCTTGTTTGCAAAGTCCATAGCGTCTTCGATTGGAATAGCAAAGCCCATTCCTTCAACACCACTTGATACTAATTTCATATTAGTTACACCAATAACTTGACCATTACTATTACATAAAGGTCCACCTGAGTTACCACTGTTAATAGCGGCATCAGTTTGTAAAACACGCATTATATAATCACTAGAAGTACTATTTGTAGTAGAAACAGCAACCATTCTATCTTTACCAGAAAGAATACCTCTTGTTACAGTCCAAGAATAAGTAGAGCTATCAAGAGGAGCACCTACAGCAAATGTTGTATCACCAACACGACCGTCAGTACTTGAACCAATTTCAGCAACTGTTAAATCATTTGAAGATGTAAATGATAAGACAGCGATATCGGCATATTTATCACCACCAACGACTTCAACTTCTGTATTAGTATCATCAGTTAAAACAATTTTTACCTTAGATGAACTTTCAATTACATGATAGTTAGTCATTACATAATATTTATTACCGTCTTTTTTAAAGATAAAACCAGTACCAGTAGCTTGAAGTTTATTACTACGATAATTTTCAACTACAACTACGGAGTTATAAACTTTTTCAACCGCATCGGCAATCCCATTTTCATTAACCGTTACTTCTTTTTCTAACTTATTGACAACAGTAGTACCGGGATTTAGTTTCATAACGGCATACATTCCTGCTGCTCCTACACATACTAAAACGATGGCCAGTAATATTTTGTTCCAGATATTTCCTTTATTGCCTACGACTTTGGCATTAACAACTCTTTGTTCATTCATTATATATCCATCCTTACTATTTCTTTATAATTTTTTGGAAAACCGATAGCATCCATTACTTTATCAATAGTGATATGTTGTAATTTTCCTTCTAAAATATCTAATTCATAAGATATTTCATTTACTAACATTCTAAAATCTTCATTTCTTAGTATTTGTCTTAAAATGATAATTAATGCAAATAAATCATCTTTTCCATAAATATATTCACCGTTCATTTTTGGAATATCTAAATAATAGTGATACTTATTATCTTCTATTACTCTTTGAGAACGATGGTCAAATAAGATATCTTCATGTGCACATAAATTACGATAATTTGACATTATTGGAAAATACTGACATAAACATTCTGGCGACAAATTATAAATATCAGCGATTGCTTTTTGGTCTTCTGGCTTTAAAATACTAAATAATTCGGAAATAATACCAAAAGATAAAACTTTTACTACAATCCACAAAGGAACATAACCATAATTAGTCATGTAGTGTTGAGTTGCGGCATGCTGACCCCCATTAACTCTAATTTGACGTTGCATTTTCTTTAATAAATCATTAACTTGTTTTCTTTTAGAAGCGTCTGTGTTAAAGTTTTTTGGATTTAAATAATGTTTTTCTTTGATACCATATTTCTTTGATAACTGATAAGACATAATACTTTTAGCATTATTTTCGACTATTAAGATATTTTTAAATATAATATTTCGAACTTGCCTATCAAAATTAAACATTGCATAAAGCTCGCGAAAATTTGTACCATTAATAAATGTTCGGTCTCTTTCACTTTTTATGAACAGATGACGATATCCCATAAGAAAGAAATAATTTTCACGTAGGAGGATGTCTTTTGCATAATCTATATCGTCTATTACTAGACCTTTTTCCTTTAGAATATCGATTTGTTCATCTATAGTTTTAAATGTCTTTTGTCTGGACGCCATACAATTCACCTATTATTAAATTATATCACACCTGACAGTCAAATGATATCCAAATTAAGTGGTATTTTTGTAATTAATTTGTGAAGTTTAAGTGAAATAAAGAATTAAGCCTTCAGTTAAACTTTTAGCAATTTCTTTTTGATAAGACGGTGTGATTAATTTTTCTCTTTCTTTTTTATTGGAAATAAAGCCACATTCTACAAGAACTCCGGGTACTTTTAAGCGTCTATACATATAAATATTGGGCATTGGTTTAATACTTCTAGGATAACTTATTTTATTAAATTGAGATTGAAGGTCTTCGGCTAATTTTTTATTATCTTCACCATAGTAAAATATTTGACCTCCATAGTAAGAGGAATTTTCTAAGTAATTAATATGAATTGATAAATAGACATTAGCATTAGAATTGTTAATTAAGTCAATTCGATTATCAAAATCACTTTTCTTACGTCTAGTAGCATTTGGACTTGCTAAATCATAGTCGCCCTCACGAGTTAAAATGACACTTGCTCCATTTTTGGATAATTCTTTTTCCAATTCTAAACCTATAGCTAAATTAAGGTCTTTTTCTAAAACTTTTTGATAACTAGTTCCTGGGTCATCGCCACCATGACCAATATCCAAAATTATAGTTTTTCCAGTTAATGGTAGGGATGCTCTAACACAAGTTAAAGATAATAAAAAACATAAACTTAATATTAAAAACTTTTTCATATTAAAATTTATGTTCTTTGATATTTTATTATTAATCTATTTATTCAATATTTTCGATACTCATTAATTCTTTATTATTATCAAATATAAGCTTAAAAGTTTGACAATAATTCCATTTTCCGTCGAAAAACACTTTATTTTTAAACTTGTAATCACCAGTAAAGTCAACATCACACCACAAAGTTAATAAGGAAGCAAAAGCAGTAGAATGTCCGACTATTAATATCTTCTTTCCTTTATAATCATCTAAAATTTTATTTAAAGCTTGTTTTTCTCTTGCTATTAACATATTTAATGACTCACCATTTGGCATTTTATAATCATAATCATGATATTGTTTTAGTCCAAAGCCTTCTGGTAACTCATCCCAACTGTCAATTCTAAATTTTCTTTCGCCAAAGGAATCAATTATATTTATCTTATCTTTTGTAAAATATTTAGCAGTTGATACAGTTCTTACATAGTTTGAAGAAAATACTGCATCAAAATTTTGCATCTCTTTTTCTTGAGATTTTTCATAAGCAAGTTTTTCGCCATTTACACTTAATATCATTTTTTAACTGTAATGAATCATTATTTTCGATATTATTTGTTTTTAAAATTTCTGAATGTCTTAGTAAATATATTTCAGTCATTAACGTTATATTTTTTTCCTTTTCGATTTATCATTTTCTCTAATATTTGCTATATCAAAATAATCGCCTACTGCTCCATTATTGTTATTTTCACCTTTAACATTCCTGATAGATAAGCTTGTTGAATGTTCATAACCGAGCAATATATCATTTAATTTTAATTTTGCCTTGTAATAATTGTGAGAAAGTTCTTCCTTTATAGTTTCATCTTCGGCTTCGAAACCTATTGCATCAATTTTTAAAGGATAATGACCGTATGCTCCGACAAATTCATATATATATTTTTCATCACATGTTGAGGCAATGGAAGTAGCTTTTAAATAATCACCATCCGATAATTTATCTGTTTTTGCCTTTAAATATACATATGGTGCATAGCTATTATATTCAATTTTTTTAAATGTACCATTTTCATATATAAATCCTGGTAAGCCCCACTCCAAATTACTCTTGTCAAAATAACCATCTTCTGATTGTAATATAGTAATATATACTACTTTTAGTTTATCATATTCAAGAAAAGGTTCAATGGAAACATTATTTTCGGTACAGAACATTTCTAAATAGGATATTACATCTATAAATCTTAAAATTCTACCGTCTAATAAAGAATACTTAACTTCATAATTATTAAGAATAAATTTTAATTCTTTTGGTGTTAACTTATAATACTCAGAATATCCCCTATAATTAAAAATACGTTTTGCATCGGCTTTTTTTAAATAAAAGCCACCATTATTATCTAAATATAAAGTAATCTTTGGCTTGTTGCCGCCATGTGGTGGTGGAGGTGGAGCCGATGCAGCTGCTTGAGCTTGGGCTCTTTCTTCTTTTATATAGTTTATATTAGGTATAGGACTATATGTATCAATAAATCTTATTGACGATAGTATAGATATGTCTACTGGAGTTAAGACAATTTCTCCAGATTGAAGCATTTCATAAAATTCGCTATAATTTTCCAGTGGAACTTTGTGAAATTCATAACCATCATACACTAATATGGTTGTACAATCACCATTAATTTGTTCATCTCTATAGTTTAATACATAAAATGAACGACCACCAATAGTAGTTCTATAAATTCTGGTTGGCTCTATTGTATGTGGTCTTCCATCACAAGTACTAACTCCTGGTATGTATGGATATTGCAATATAATTTTCATAAATTATACCTCCTTTTTCTGATTTTAGTATAGCATACTTCACTAACGAATAGTTACATTAATAATAATAATTTGTAAAGTTAACATATAACCAAATGTATTTTAAACGCAAAAAACCTCATAAACACTTAAGTCTATGAGGAATGAAACTATTAATATATTATCTCTTAGAGAATTGTGGAGCACGACGTGCTTTTTTAAGTCCGTATTTTTTACGTTCTTTAACTCTTGGGTCTCTTGTAACGAAACCAGCTTTTTTAAGAATTTTACGATATGAGTCTTCTCTTGTTTGGTCAGCATTAGCATCGAATTCAATTAAAGCTCTTGTAATAGCATGACGAATAGCGCCAGCTTGTCCAGAGAATCCACCACCTTTAACTGTTACTTCGATATCGAATTTTTCTTCGTTACCAGTAGCAACAAGTGGTTGTTTAATATCCATAACTAAAGTTGCATAAGGCATATATTCATCAACAGGTACACCATTAACAACGATTTTACCTTTACCTAATGTTAATCTTGCTTGAGCACTAGATCTTTTTCTACGACCAGTACCAGTCCATACTTTTTTATCTGTCATTCTATATTACCTCCTACTTAACTTCTAATTTTTCTGGTTTTTGAGCAACTTGTTCATATTCAGAACCAGCATAAACAAATAAT
The DNA here is from genome assembly GCA_934102255.1 of uncultured Bacilli bacterium. Classification (GTDB taxonomy): domain Bacteria; phylum Bacillota_I; class Bacilli_A; order RF39; family UBA660; genus CAG-605. The sequence goes on from CAKOSN010000005.1 coordinate 64,962, forward strand.
TTTCTATACATTTGTCTTCCTAAAGGTCCTTTTGGTAACATACCTTTAACAGCTCTTTCAACCATTTCTTCTGGATATTTAGTAATCATTTCTTGGGCATTTCTTTCTCTTAAGCCACCAGCATATCTACTATGATTGTAATACATCTTATCATTTAATTTATTACCAGTTAAAACAACTTTACTAGCATTAATAACGATAACATAATCACCACAATCAACATGAGGTGTAAAAGTTGGTTTATGTTTACCCTTAAGTACAGTAGCAACCTTAGTTGCAAGACGTCCTAATGTTTGTCCTTCTGCATCGATAACATACCATTTACGGTCTACAGTTTCTTTTTTTTGCATGAATGTATTCATAATTTTTTCCCTTTCAATTATACTACTGATTATTTCGACTTCCCACATCTAATAATTTTTGTATAAATAAAATGTACCATTTAAAAGTATATAGTAAGTCCTTCTTAAAGTCAAACAAAATTTGCATTTTTTAAGTATTTTTATGACATATTGAAAAAACTCAAGAATTATGGTATAATTAAAGTACTTAAAAGAAAGTAGTTCCACATAATTTTTGTGGAATAACTCAACATTTCGATATTTATATATCTGGGTTATTATTTAAGGACAAAACTTTTATGATTTTTTCATAGAAGTTTTTTTCTTTTAAGTTAGAGGAGTATTTATGATTTGGGTAAACCAAAAAGAAATGGAAAGAATTAAAAAGAGTGGGGTTGCACTTTTGTTATGTGGTAGTGTTTTATTAACCGGTTGTGGTAAGGAAGCTGAATGTCAAATTGACGGATATCATATTCACAAATACACTGATGAGGCCGGGTATACAAAGTATGTTGAAAGTGAAAAGATGTCCATTGGCGAATTTAACCGTAATGATGAATACATTCTAATCTCAAAAGATGAAGAAGAATATTATAAAAAAGTTAATAAAGCTAAGCTATTACTAGCAAGTAATAACTATGAAATGATAGACAAGTTATTAGAAGAAAATAGTGATTACTTAGAATATGAATATAGACATACTTATGTTACTTATACAAGAGCTGGCAAAGTTATGATACCAATCACACATGTATCATATAATTGGACTACAGATAAAAATGATAGCCGCTTAACGGGTAAAGTTAGAATTATTCATCCAATGTATCAAGCATATGATATTAAAAAAGATGAAAATGGTAAATTAGTTGTCGTTGTAAGTGATATTGTTGATAATTTATACGATGTAATAGATGAATATCCATATATTAGAAAAGATGATGTTAAAGAAACAGTCTTAGATGATACATTATCTCTAGATAGTGATGGTAACGTTTACTATAGTAATGGAACATTATATAAACAACAAGAAAAAATTACCACTAGAACTTTAAAAAGAAATTAGAAAATTTAAAAACGCCAGATACTAAAACTGACGTTTGCTTTTGTTTATAATTCATTAATATCTAATAACTGTTGAAAATCTCCTTTTTCAAACAAATTATCATCTAATCTCGTAATAATATTACCCTTTTTAATTTCGCCATTAGTCACATAAATAATAGTAGGTACTTTAGTTACTTTAACATCAGTTAATCCTAATAATTCATTTACGGCACTTATTTTATTGGCATCATCTTTTAAACTGTCTAAATTAACATAGTAAAACTTATCTTTTAACTTATATTGCTTAATTAAACTTTTTAAATCTTTTTCTAAAGAGTATATTTCTTTACTACCAGTATAAGATAAATAAACAAAATAAGTACCTTTATTATTTTTTAACTCACTTAAATCTTCAGTTATATTATAAGATTTTGTAACTAATTTATGCTTTACTAAGTATGAAGAATTTGCTTTATTTTCATTAATATCACTCACAAAAGTATAAGTTAAAAAAGAAATAATAAATAGTCCTAAAATACAAACAATAAGAATGGTATATTTTTGATATATACTTGGCAATTTCTTTTTAGCCATAATAATCAACTACTTTCTATATTAGAAGTATAGCATAATTTTAGATTTAAGAAAATAGGGTATTTTGTTTGAAATAGTTAAAATTGTTCTTAATATTAAGCTAATTTTAAATTTTTCTAATAATTATTTTAATTTATTTAGACAGAATTCTATTAGAAGGCCATAAAATAACATAATAGCATATATGAAATAAATATAATTACTTTTAGCACCTGATATATACCAAACTATTTCTAAAAGTATCATTAAAGTACAGAAGGATACAATAAAGATTATTTGACAAGTAAGTCTACTTACTTTGTTTTTTTCTAATTGTTCTAACAAGTTTTTATCAGCAGTAGAATCTTTTTCGTTGATACTTAGTCTTGTTCCAGCAAGGATTTCATTAATAGATACTCCGTAAGTTTCACTTAATTTAGGTAAGTATTCTATAGAAGGATAGCTTTTTCCTGACTCCCACTTATAAATAAGACTTTTAGAAACGCCTAATCTTGTAGCAGCTTCTTCTTGAGTTAAATTAGAATTTTCTCTTTCTTCTTTAAGAAATTTAGCAATTTTTTTAATGTTCATAACACACCTCTAGTATAATATTAACTTATATGTTATTAAAAGTAAACTTTAAATTAGAATTTATTAATTTGAATATATTAACTTTGATTATATTAAATAAAGTATAATTATTAAAATAATGGTTAAGATACTAATATGAAATGGATTAATTATTACATATATTATAGTATTTTAGGTTTTTTATTTGAAACTTGTTGTAATGTTTTTATAAGAAGTAATTATTCAAGTGGGATTCTTTTTGGCCCTTTTACACCAATTTATTTTTTTGGTTTTCTTATTATTATGTTTTTAGACAAGTTATTAAAGAAACAGGAGAATAAGAAGTTTAGAAACTTAGTTTTCTTTATTTTAAGTTTCATTATTTTAACAATAGTTGAGTTTATCGGTGGACATTTATCCCATTTTTTACTTGGCAGTGATAAATGGAGTTATGAGACCTGGCCTTTAAGTATGGGTAAATATGTTAATGTCTTAGTGTCCCTTGGTTGGGCAATAGGTTCTTTAATATATAATAAATTTTTCTTAAAAAAGATGAATAAAATAATCGAAGGAATGCCTAATAAGTTAACTTTTATACTTTGTTTGCTTTATATTATTGATAATTATTTATCTTTTAAAAATGGGTTTTAGCATAGACAAATATATTTATAATACATAGGTTATTTTTAGGAGGGGAAAATTATGTTTTTTGATGATATAGATTTTTTAGTAACTGGAAAATTACCTAGTAATGATAATATTAATAGTTCTAAGTTAGTTGATTGTAAAATAGGTTATGCTAGGGGTAATATGTTTAAAGATGAATATATGCCTTATAAAAATTATAAAGCTAGAGAAGTTATTCCTGAAACTGAAGAGGAGGCACTTCTTCTAAAAATAAATGAAAGTGAGTTTGCTCTAAATGATATTAGTTTATATTTAGACTTACATCCAAATGATTATGATATGTATAGAAAATTTAGAGAAGAAACTAATAAATATAAAGAGTATTTAAATAGATATGAAAGAATGTATCGTCCTTTAGAACTTACTAGTACTTATACTGATACTTATGATTATTATAAGAATCCTTGGCCTTGGGACAATGATGGAGGTATTAAGTATGTATAAGTATGAAAAACATTTAGCTTATCCTGTTAATATTAAGAAAAAAGATTTAAGAATGGCAAAATATATTATTGCTGGTTTGGGTGGTTATGCTGGAGAACTAGCTGCAGCTTTAAGATATTTTTCGCAAAGTTTTTCAATGCCTGATGCGAAGGGGAAAGCATTACTTAACATGATAGCAACGGAGGAACTTGGTCATTGTGAGATGATTGCTACAATGTTTAGACAATTAATTAAAGGAGCAACGGTTGAAGAATTAGAACAAGCTGGACTTGCTGAATATTATATGGACCATGGTAGGGGAGTTTATCCTGTAAATCCTTCAGGAGTACCTTTTACAGCTAGTTACTTTGCTTCAACTGGAGACCCAATCGTAGATTTATGTGAAGATATGGCAGCCGAAGAGAAGGCAAGAGCTGGTTATGAAAACATGTTAAGTCTAGCAACTGATGAGGATTTAATTGGACCACTTTTATTCTTAAGACAAAGAGAAGTTATCCATTATAATCGTTTTAAAGAGTTATATGAATATTATAAAAACCAAGATACTAAGTAAGTCTTAGTATTTTTTACTTTACATTTATTTAAACTTCTTATTAATTTATGAAATTTCTAAAGAAGACTTATGTTATAATATATCTAAAGAAAAAGGAGTGATAATAGTGTCATCTAAATATGATAAAATCATAAATAACAATATTAAAATATTTGACGATTCTAAAGCAAAGGATATTTATATTAAAGAAAATAATATTAAATATGAGTACGATAAAAAATTTTTAATTAATAAAATCAAACCAAAAGATATGGATTTTAGTTCAGTTACTAATTTTAGTGATTTATTTTTAAGAAGTAGTCGAACAATAAGTGTAAGTGATTTAATTACATTGCTTAAAGCAAAAAGCATAGTTTCTTTAGCAGACCTTAACTATACTATAGGTAATCGTAAAATTCAAATTGCCGACGACACTGAATTAAGTGTAGTTAATGGTTATATTAAAACATTTCAAGTTCCTCAAGGTGGGCTTAGTAATCCTGTAACACAAGCAGTATTAAAAAAATTCTTGTTGCCAAATGGCATGACTTTATACGAGGTAGAAGCAAAACTACTAAATGCTAAGAATATAATAAGCCAAGCCAATAATAAACAAGCTGCTCCTTCTAGTACTCAAACACCACAAGCTACTAATAGCCCTAATAATCAAACTACACCTAATACCCAAGCAGTTAATCAAGTACCAAGTCCAACACCAAATGTAACTCCAAATCAAACTGTTCAAACTCCGCAAGCAAGTAGTAATATTAATAATCAAAATAATCCTAATGCCCAATTAAACGGAAGGCAAGTTGATGCTGGAAGAATGTGGAGTCCACAAAGCTGGGCTGGTGTCGTATATGAATTTAATAGAGGTGTTTATGGTATAGGGGCTGATAAATTTTATAGAAGAAATCTTGACGGAACATCATTACATCATGCTGACCAAACAAGCAGTATTATTTTAGAAGATACAGGAATTGACAAGGAATTTGATAATCCCTTTGAAGCTGCTGTTAGTGCAGTTGGTTACAGAATCGTTATTGTGCAGTTAGAAGGTAGTGAAAGTTTCATTTACTTACCTAATTCTGTAAATGATTATCAAAGAAGAGAATTAGAAAACATTTTAAGACCTCGTAACGGGTTCCACTTCTTAGTATATAAAGACGGTCTAACTTATGATGATAAAGATAATGGCGAAGATTTAAACCTTGACGATGTTTTCGCACTTGTTGGTACTGCTTTAGAAAATACTGATGCCTTATCTAATAAATTAGCATAAAATTTATATAATAAATCTTACTAAGTATAAAAGCTTAGTATTTTTTATACGCATTTTATAATTTTATGATAAAATACATAACGATTTAGATTTATAAAACTTACTAGAAAGGTTACATGGATATTAAAATAGGTGGTTACCCATTAGACAAAGAACAGTTTAAAATAGCAACTTCAGATGATAAAGAACTTCTAGTAGTAGCAGGAGCTGGTTCGGGTAAGACATTCACCATACTAGGACGAATTTGGTATCTTATTAACGTTAAAAAAATTAAACCGGAAGAAATATTATGTATTTCCTATACAAGAGATGCTAGTAATAGTCTTAAAAATAAACTACTAAAAGAATTTAATATTGATATGAATGTTTATACCTTTCATAAATTAGCAATAAATATTCTTAGAGATAAAAATATTAACTTTAATATAGCTAGTCCTGATTTATTAGAATTATGTATCGAAGAATATTTAAGAATAGATATCCTAGAATATCCAGAACAACTAAAGTACTTAAGATTTATTTTAAAGATTAATTGGCATAGTAAAGAAGAATACTTAAAAATACTAGATGATAAAAAACAGGAAATAAATAAGTTTATTAAAGTAGTAGCTACATTTATAAAATTATATAAATGTAATGGGTATGAAATAAGTTACTTTAAAGATATTCTAGATAAATTAAAGAAGAAAATATTAAAGAAAATTGATTGTTATTATATTTTAATTATATTTAATATTTATATAAAGTATAGTAAGTATCTAATAGATAGTAATGAGTTTGATTTTGATGATTTAATACTAGAAGCTACGAAGATAGTTAATAATTGTGAGTATGTTAAAAAATTTAAATATATAATTATTGATGAATACCAAGATAGTTCTTATATAAGATTTAATTTAATTAAGAAAATAGTTGATTGTAATAATAGTTATTTTATGGCAGTTGGTGATGATTTTCAATCGATATATAAATTTTCCGGAAGTGATATTGGTTTATTTATTAACTTTCAAAAGTATTTTACTAAGGGAAATATCTTAAAAATTCAAACAACTTATCGAAATAGTCAAGAATTAGTAAATGTTGCTGGCAATTTCATTATGCAAAATAAAAAGCAAATTAGAAAAGAAATGAAGTCGAATAGTCATATAGATAAGCCTATTAAGATTATTTATTATGATAATGAGCAAGCCGATTTTTATAAATTGTGTTTATATTTAAAAAGGAATAATAAATGTAATATTTTAGTCTTGGGAAGAAATAATAATGATATAAATAGTTATATGAGTGATAAAGTTAAAGTTACAGAGGATAAAAGAATTATTGTAAATAATGACAAATTAAATAAGAGTATGAGTAGTAATGAAAATAATAAAATGACAATTAATTATATGACTATGCATAGGTCGAAGGGATTGGAATGTGATGATATTGTTATTATCAATTTAAAAGATGAAGCTCTAGGTTTTCCTTCCAAAATAGAACAGGATAAAATTTTAGAATATATTAGAAAAGATACAAAAAAAGACTTCTTAGAAGAAGAAAGAAGACTATTTTATGTGGCTTTAACACGTGCCAAAAAATGCGTTTACTTATTTGCTCCTAAGAAGAATGTTTCAGTTTTTGTTAAAGAGTTAGTTAAAAATTATAAAAATGATATTGAAATAATAAAGCTTTAGCCAGTTTGTTCGGTACAAGAACTACCATTACAAATAGCATAACTAAAACGTCCTACGGAGCTTAATGCTGTGAGTTCGATATCAAACTTATTCTTAGCCGAAGCATCAACGCCGGTAACAGGAATATGAATAGCTAAAGCCGAAGGTTCTTGAGAACCAGATTTACCACCGACGTAATTAATAGTAATATTATCGATATCGTAATTACCATAATTCAAATCCCATTTTTCCATATTACTAGATGTTCCATAAGCAATAAAGGTGTCTGATACATACAAATATTTAGAAGTATTATTTTTATAAACAAATTCATAGCAAGTCTTAGTATTACGACTATTTTTTTGGTCACAATTCTTTTTAAAAGTTACCAAATAATTTTCACTACCAATTAAATCAGCTTCAATAACATTTATTAAAGAAGCACGGGTAAGAGTATCTTCATTACGTTTGTTACTTAATATACCTTCATTTTTTAAATCAGATAATAAATTGACAACAAATATCATAACTATCGATATTAAGACAAGACTTACTAAAACTTCCATTAAAGTCATACCTTTTTTATTCATTTAAGGTCCTCCGTATATAATTTAACACTGTTAAAAAAGCTTTTTCTTACTGTTCTATAACATTTATCACTTACTAAAGTATAGTTACTAGGACAACTGCCATTAGTTGGTTTTCTACTTTTTGAATAATCCGTATAAGTATCTTGATATTCTACTATTAAGCGGTAGCCGTCGCCAGTACCAGATAATGACCTAATATAAAGGTAAGCATTAGTATTTTGAATATTATTTAGATTTTGCATACTAGCATTACCATTGCAAATACTACGGCCGCTCTTATTAATACAAGCTTTTAAATCATTAACGTTATAATAAGTAACATATATATTAGCTATATTAAACATATTAGGTTTTAATTCTGTATTTAATACTTTAGAACTAAATAATTGTTTACTTTTTTCTAAAGAACCAGCCACATTTACTTTAGCAGTGTCATATAAAGAACCGTCGTAAGCATGAATACTTATAATTCTTTGATTAGCTTCTACTAAATAAGTTTTAATATAATCACTGATTTTTAAAGAAGATAAGTAGTCCTCAATTAAGTAAGTACGATAAAGATAACTGGTATCATCAAACATAGCACGTCTTTTTTCATTTAGTAAAACACGTGAAAATGTTATATATATAGATAATAAAGTAGTTGTAAGTATTGTCATAACCATAATAGTTTCAACAAACATAAATCCTTTTCTATTCTTCATACATTGTCCTTATCACTAATAATAGGATAGCATATTTTTAGTAAAAAAAAAAGTAAGTATCTTTTATCATGATAATAGTTTCTAAAATAATATGGTAGTATCCAGTTTCGCTTATTAGTAATTTTATTTAACTAGATGTTTTATTTAATTATGTGTTATCATTATAATGGAAAGGATAGAGGAGTTATGAAAAAAGGAACGAAGATAGCAATTATTATTTTAGTAATTATTGTAACATTTAGTTTAGGTACAGTAGGTGGCTACTTGTTATTTAAAGGAAAATATGATAGTAGTAAAAATAATACAGAAGTTAATGATACTAACAAGAATAATGGTTTAGATAAAAATGATGATAATAGTTCTAACAGTAATAATAATGGAAATACAGAGAATAATAATACTGTTAAAGAAGAAAATTTAAGTCTAAATGATAGTACTGTTGTTGAATTATTTGGTAGAAAAACTAACTTTCATACTACTAGTAAAGTTACTTATAGTACTTTAAGCGACCAATGGAAACTTAGTGTTGATTTAAATGGATTAGCTAGAAAAAGCTTTATTAATTTAGATTATAAAGATGTATGTGCCAAATTAAAGAACACTGGTAGCTCTAGTATGAATTCACTTTATAATGAATGTATTAGTATGAGTGGCAAGAATGCTAGCTATGGTGATTTAGTTGGTTATTATGATTTAGAAGAAGTTAGAAATAATAATATTAAATTCTTTAATGAAAGTAGTAATTTGCCTAAAAAATATAGTTATATTAATAGTGTTTCTTTAAAAACTGATGATACTTGTGGTCAAGTAGTATTAAGTGATGATACTTATATTAGTTATGATTCTAGTTGTGGTTATGGTGGACTTGACCCACTTACTAAAGATACTTTAGTAAAAGCCATAAAGTATGGTGATGAATTATATATTTATGATAAGTTCATTGTTGGAGTTGCTGGTAATACTCAAAATGATTATGTAAACTTTGATTTCTATACTGATGATGATATTACTAATAAAGTAACTACTTATAGTTTTAAAGAAACTGATAGTGGTAATTATAGTATTGAAGTTAATGATATATTAAAGTATATGAGAAGTTTTAAACATACTTATAAGCTAGATAGTAATGGTAGCTATTATTGGGTATCTAGTGAACCAGTAAATAATATTGACTAAGAAAAAATATCTATTCGTGAGGGAGTAGATATTTTTATTTATTTTAAATTTTTATTAAGTTTAGGGCCGTCATTCATGGATGTGATTTTTTCTTTCGTATAGGTCATATCACCTGTAACTATACGAATATAATTATAAATCGAAACATCATTATCAACACTTAGAAATCTATCATCAACAAAACTACGGCTAAAAGAACTTTGACGAACATTAGCAATTATAGAAGCACCACTAGCAAGGTCGCCTTGTCTGATACCTTCAAATAAACTTATTGATGTCGAACTAAATTGATTTCTTATATCTTCTAGAGTAAAATTACATCCTAATTCTAAAAGACCTTTTACCAATTCATGTTGAGGAATATTTTGATTTTCAGTGATAAATTTTAATCCGTCTACGACAAGTTGTTGAGTTATTTTGCTACTATGTTTTTTCTTGCTTTCAGAAACCAACTTCATTTCTGCTTGTTCTTCAGCTTTTTCCTCTGCCAATTTTCTTTCAAACTCTTCTTTTCTTTTAACTAAATATTGTTCAAATTCTTCTTTTGTATAGCCTGTTACTTCTTTATAAGCACTGTCCATAGTTATATTATCAGAACAAAGTACATGACCATTAACGAGCTTTGGCTGCTAATAAAGTGTACACAGCACTTTCAATATTATCATTTAATGACAACTCAATTTCTTTCATCACAATAACACCTCTTTGTACGGTGTACTCTAGCACAAAATTTGCAAAAAAGCAACTATAACTTTTTAGTTTCTTTTTTAATCATGGACTTTCTTAACCAATCAAATGGAATAACACTTAAAGATAATAGGACTACAAATAACAATTCTTTAATATTAAGGCCATAGGTTCTAAATAGGTCGCCACCGTAGTAAATTAAATATATTTGAACGATAGTAATGCCAGTAAAAATAAAGATAAATGGTTTATTTTTAGTTATGTTAGCTAGAATATTTAAACGAGTAGTTCTAGCATTTAAAGCATTAAATAAAGCAGAAAAAATAAAGAAAGCAAAGTAAGCTGTATAAAGATAACGATAATCACTCGAATAACGAATAAAGTTATAGACGAAGTTTGATTTAAGAAAGAAAATTCCGAGTAGGGAAGTATAAAGACCAGTAAATAATATTTCTTTAAACATATAACTATTAATTATAGGAATATCTTTAGTTTTAGGAGCTTCTAACATATATTCGGAAAGTGGTGGTTCATTAGCAAAAGCAATACCCGCTAAAGTATCCATTATCATATTAATCCAAAGCATTTGGATAACGGTTACTGGGGTAGTTATATCGAAAATAGGTCCTAAAATAGCCATTAACATAGCACAAATATTTACAGTTAATTGAAATATAATAAATTTACGAATACTTTTAAAAATAGTACGACCAAATAGAATCGCTTTAGTAATAGACTTAATATTATCATCTAAAATTATAATATCACTAGCTTCTTTAGCAACCTCAGTACCAGAACCCATAGCAAAGCCAACATCAGCAGTTTTTAAAGCGCCTGCATCATTAATACCGTCGCCGGTCATACCGACTATTAAATCCATATTTTGTAAGATTTTTACCATTCTGCTTTTATCCTTTGGTAGAGCTCTGGCAATAACTTTAATACGACTATATAGATTACTTATTTCCTCATCGGATAAACTATTGAATTCTTTACTAGTCAGAGCTAAGTCATTCTTATTAGTAATTATACCAGACTCTTTAGCTATAGAAGTAGCTGTATCAATATTATCACCAGTAATCATAATGACATTAATACCAGCGTTATGTAAAATATTAATAGAAGGAACGGTTGTTTTACGAATAGTATCTTTAATAACTAGATAGCCTAAATAAGTATGAGAAGTACTGTGTTTATCTTTTAAAGTTAAAAAGATTATACGAGAACCTGTTTTAGCTTCATTATCAATATCTTTACTAATTATTTCTTTATTAAGGAGAATTTTACGATTACCAGTGTTATCTAAATAATATAGACATTTGTCTAATAAAACTTCTTTAGCCCCTTTATAATAAGTAGTATCATTATCAAGAGTTACAGAACTATATTTGTCTTTACTATCAAATAGTTTTTTAGATAGGATTTTGTGGGTAGAAAAGGGGTTACCAATATATTTTAAAATAGCCTTATCAGTTTGATTACCACCAGTTATTTCATTATTACTGTTATAAAAAGAAGAATTATTGTAAAAAAGGTTATTGGTTATTTCTGTTTGGAGTTTTAAAGATAAGTTAGATAAATTAGTTATTTTTTGATTTAAAGGTGTAACGAAGCTGGTTACTTTGAGATTGCCCTCGGTTAAAGTACCGGTTTTATCAGTTAATAGACAGTTAATGTTACCACTTGTTTCAATACCAATTAATTTACGTACTAAGACGTTATCTTTTAACATTCTTTTCATATTAGAAGATAAAACTAAAGTAACCATAAGAGGTAGACCTTCGGGAACAGTTACAACGATAACTGTCATACTTAAAGTTAGAGAATACAAAATATTGTTGATACTAAAGTTTTTAGTAGTTAGTAAGTAGACAATGGCCACTATTAGGGCACCTACATAACCAAAGATACTTATTATTTTAGCTAAATGGGTAAGGCGGGACTTTAGGGGACTGATAGTAGGAGGAATCTGAATATCTTTAGCTAGGCCACCAATTAAAGTGTTATCTCCAACTTTATCAACTTTCATCTTGGCTTCGCCTTCATAACATATAGTAGAAGAATAAACATATTCACCACGATTTTTTTCTTTATCCTTAGTTTCGCCATTAATGCTGGCTTCATTCACAGTAATTTTACCGTCAATTATATAGCCGTCAGCAGGTATAGAGTTACCACTGGCAAGCAAAACGACATCGCCAACAACAACCTCAGTTACACTAATAGTTTCTAATTTACCATTACGTAAGACAGTACATTTTTTCTTACTAGCTTCTTCTTCTAGACGATTAAAAGCTTCTTCACTACCATATTCAGCAAAAGAACCAATAGTAGAGGCTAAAATAATGGCTATTAAAATACCAATAGTTTCAAACCAATCATTATTCTTAAATAAAAAAACAATCTTAAATACTAAGACAATAATAAGAATTTTAATGATTGGGTCCCCCAAGGACTCTAATATAAGAGAAAATAAAGTTTTCTTTTTTACTTTCGTTAAAGTATTGCTACCATATTTATTACGACTTTGAACAACTTCTTTATTTGTTAAACCGTTCATACACGCACCCATTTAATAGTATGAAGTTAAAAAGTTAGTTATGAGTATTAAGCCAAATAATAAAAGACGAGTTAGTTCTAAATTTAGATACTCGCCTTTTTAATAAAATGATAGAAATAATAACTTAAGAAAGTTATGAGATTTCATAATAAATATATTAAAATAAAAATATAAATAATTTTAAATAGACATAAAGTTTTTAAAGCCTTTTTTTAGTTTTTTAATAACATTATCTAAAGATATAGTATTTTCGTTTTCTTGTCTTTTTAATATCCATTCTGGAATAGAGTTTCTTGAAACATAAACACTTTTTAACAAAGCTTCAAGATGAGTTTTATCCTCAAGATTACTATTTTTATGAAAATCTAACGGTATTATAACAAAAGAGCTGTTATTTTGACGTAGCTTAATACTTTCTGATGATAGAATAATATTACATGACCTAGTCGTATCAATTAACTTAATTGGTTGAAAAGTAATATAGTCTTTAATATCAGTTAATTTCTTAAATAATTGTTGTAAATGGCTATTAGCATTTAATAAATTAACTTCTAAATAAGAGTTTGGCGACTTGGAAATAAAGCCATTTTCTTTTTGAACTATTGTTAGTTCACGCCAAAAGTAGTCATTTCCTATATCATCTTTATTTTTAATATAAATAGTTATTTCTTTTTTAGCAATATTTTTTACATTTTTAAATAATACTGTTTCTAAGTCTAAATCATAAGCTAACTTTTTAGCATAATCAGCACAAATATTACTTTTTTCTAAAGATAAGTTAAGTAAAGTATTGTACACTTCGTATAAACTAATTTTATTTTCCATAATGTTCCTTTTACTTATAGTATTTTATTATTCTTATATATGATAGTTTATCTAATTAAATTACAATTTAACTCTGAGCATTCCTGTTAATTAAGATAATTTATAAATATTCACATATAAGTAATTTTTATCATATCATAAGTAGAAAGTGATTTGGGTGAAATTTATTTTAAGTCAACTACATTTGTTAATTTATTGAAAACTAGTTCTCTTGCAGCCTCATAGCTAATATTCATAGAATATGCAATTTCGTTAAATAAAAATTGTTCTGCTAGTTCTTGATAATTTGTATCTTTATCACTTAAATGTTTACGGTTATTTTTTCTAATTTCATTTCTTATATAAGTAGTTTTAATTATTTTTATTAAATCTTCAATATTAGTACCTTGTAATAAAGCTTTATATTGTTCTTCTAAATTACGTTCATTTATATCAAGTGTTGGTATATCATTTATATGGTCTAAAGTATGAGATATTTCTTCAAAAGTAGCAAGACTTCTTAATAATTGATTCTCCTGTGATACAGGTACACTTACTTTCAAAGTTGGGTCTTCTTTGTTTTCTAAAGTATAATAGTCTTGATTGTTTATTTTTTTTAAATCTTTTACTACACACACCTCTCTTTTATATACGACATAATCATTAATTTTATACATTTTGTAGTTCCTCCATAGATTTTTCAGTCTTATATTTATTATACCTTTTTTTAAAATTTTTTGCTAATCAAAATTTTACTTTTTTCAGGAAATATGCGGTATTTTAGCTATTTATAGGTTGTTATTTCTTATATTTTTGATAGAATTAATTAGGAAAGTAGGGTAGTTATGGCAAAGAGAAAAAATAATAAAAAGTTAAATGAGTTAATTTATTTTTGTTTAGGTTTATTAGTTTTAGTAGTGGGATATTTTACAACTAACTATGATAATACCTCGAGCAGTTATGAAGATAATTCTAGTAGTAATAACAATGAAGTCTTAGTATATTTTATTGATGTTGGTCAGGCTGATGCGATATACATTAAAGACGGAAGTAGTAATATGATGATTGATGCCGGTAATAATGCGGACGGAAAGCTTTTAGTTAAGTACTTACAATCTTTAAATGTTGATAAGTTTAAGTATGTTGTAGGAACTCATGCTCATGAAGACCATATTGGTGGTATGGATGATATTATTAACAATTTTAAAATAGATAATTTCTATATGCCTGAGGCAATAAGTACTAGTAAAACTTTTGAAGATGTATTAGATGCTTTGGATAAGAATAAAGTTACTTTTCAGACTCCTAAGATTGGGGATAAGTTTACTTTAGAAAATACTAATTTTGAAGTATTAAGTATAGGTACAGACACTAGTGATTTAAATGATACTTCTTTAGTTTTAAAAATGAATTATAATAATACTTGTGTACTATTTATGGGAGATGCTTCAAGTAATGTTGAAGAAACTTTATTAGATAAAGATATAAATTGTCAAGTGTTAAAGATTGGACATCATGGTTCAAGATATTCTAGTAGTGATGCCTTTATTAAAAAAGTCAATCCAGCTTATGGTATCATAATGGTTGGTGAAGGTAATAAGTATGGACATCCAACTAAGAAAACTCTAGATATTCTAAATAAATATAATGTTACTATTCATCGTACTGATGAAGAAGGCACTATTCTTATGCATTTAAAAGGTAATGATATTACTTTTGAAAATTTCAAAACAGAAACGAATGGTTAATTATGAAATATAGTGTTGATGAAATTATTGATGATGTTATTAAATTAGAAAATTTGGAAACTAGAGAAATAGTTTATCTTAATAAAAGTAATATTGATTTTGAAGTTTTAGAAAATGATATTTTAGTATTTAAAGTTAATAAATATTACAAAGATGATGAGTTAAAAAACAGAAGAATAGATATGCTTAAAGAAAAATTAGAAAGACTTAAAAATTCACAATTTAAAGAGTGAATTTTTTTTATATTACATTAAAAATATGGTAGTGCCTAATTGTATACGTTTTTATTTTTTGATAAAATTAAAAGTGATAGGAGAGTTTATGAATGAATTTAAAATAAGATTGAAAGAAAATAAAAAGAGAAATGACGTGCTAATGATGTACTATGAATCTTATTTAAGAAAGAAGCGGCTAAAACCGCGAGTTATTCGTAAATATTGCTTTAATGTGGCTTTTTATATCTATGTTTATTTAACACAAGATGAAAATATTATTCCAGCAATAGAAGGATATAAGGCTCTTAAGGATTTTCCTGAATCTTTTATGACAAGGTATACTTGGGCTTCTGTTCGTAATTATGAAAGTGGTATTTATAGTATCGAATTGTTTTATAAATGCTTATATAAGAAGGGTTTAATTACTAAAGAAGAATATAAAATTGTAAATGATTTTCGTAAGAAAGATGTGCCTAAATTTATGGCAAAATATAGCTTCGCTGGTGATGACTATCTAAATGATTTTATAATTGACTAATTTAGAAAGACTATTAAGTTATTTTATGGTTGCTTAATAGTTTTTTATTTGTTTTTATCGATTATATTAATGTCTTTTTCGATTCTTTTTAGTTCACTAATTATCTCTTGGTCTGTAAGATTTAGGGCTTTGGTAATTTTAACAAAAGTTGTTATTAAAGGTGTATTAAGGTCATTTTCTATTCTAAAAATAGTCTTCCTATCTATATCAGTTAGTTTTTCTAACTGTTCTTGGGATAAGCCTTTTCTAATTCTATATTCTTTTAACATATTACCACCATTTAACTTATTAAAGCAAAGGAGTTGCTATTTTGCATTGACAAGTTTGTCCTAGTTTAAGGCATAAATGTCATAGTAATATATTTTTAAGTTAATAATGGAGATAGATAGTAATGAAAAAGAATGTAGTATTTTTAAGTGTATGTTTAGGAATTATTTTATTATTGGGTATAGGAGTTTCTTACTCTTTATGGAATATTAGTATTAGTCAAGACAGTACAAGCGTAGTAACAACTAAGTGTTTTAATGTCGAAATTACTAGTCAAAAAAATAATATTTCTTTAGAGAATGCTTATCCAATAAGTAATGAAAATGGTAAAAAGTTGACACCATTTAGTTTTACGATTACTAATACATGCGATATTTTTGCCAGCTATACAGTTAATTTAGAAAGCTTAAAAGGAAGTAATTTGTCTAGTAAATTTTTAAATGCGATGATTAATAATGAAGAGATTAAAAGATTAAGTGATTATGAGACAACTGATGTAGTAAATAATGGAAGCATTGAAAGTCACACTTTAGCTAGAGGTTCTTTAGGTAGTGGTGATAGTGAAGACTATACTTTAAGAATTTGGATTGATTATGATACTACTATGGAAGATTTAAATAATGAAATTAAGACTTTTAAATCGAAAATTGTTGTTAAAGCTCAACCTAGTAATTGGAGTCCAGTGGATGAAGGATATATTACTTTACATGATACTATACTGGCTAATGAATATCAGACTAGTCCAGACACTGCTATAAAAAAGATAGATGCGAAAGGAACGCCGGATTTTAGTAAAACTGCACCACTAATAGAATGGAAAGAAGATAAAGAAGGAAAAATTAGTTCTGTTTCTATTAGAAAAATAAGTGATAATGTAATAAATCAAAATGAAATAGCCTCAGATTTAAAAAATGATTTTTTATTGTTAGCAACCGATTATCATTTTGATAAAGATAGCGGATATTATTATTTAGATAATATAAATTCTTATGATGTCAGCAGTATGGACTTTGAAAATTCAGAAATAAAATATTATGTTGTCGGACAATCAATCGGGTATAATCAAGATAGAAATAAATTTTATAATTGGTCTACCAACAAAGCTGCAGTTCTTAACGAAGCAGTCGATATAAGTAAGAACTACACAATAGAAACTTGGAATGACGGTAATGAATATGAAACTTCAAAATATACAATAAAAGTAAAATCATATTCAATAATAGAAAACCAAAGTGATAAATCAGATAAGGGTTTGTTTGTAACCAGAGATGATTATGGAAATTCCTATTATTATCGTGGAAATGTAAAAAACAATAATTTATTATTTAATAATATGTACTGGAAAATTATTAGAATAAATGGCGACGGTTCTATAAGATTAATATATAATGGCGACAATGTTTCGCAAAAGGATAATAAATCATACATAAATATTTCATACTTTAATAGCAATTTAAACTCTGATTATGCCACATTAGATAGCTCAACTCAAGCCTTAAAAGAATCCGATATAAAATTAAAGTTAGATAATTGGTTTCAGAATAACTTTGATAGTTATAAAATAAACAATTATATTGCAGATGCTGGATACTGTAATGATAGAAGTACTGATGAGGCCGGAACATACTTAGCAAATACAAGAAACAAGAATAATTCTCCTCAGTTATTTTGCAATAATTCTAGTAATGACTTATTTACTGTAACAAATACTAAAGGAAATATTTTATTAAAATATTCAGTAGGATTAATTACTTATGATGAATTAAAATTAGCTGGTATTAGTTCAGATACATTCAATAAATCTTCTTGGGTTCAAGATAATTATTCATATTGGACGATTACTCCTAAAAATAGTTCTGAAAATTTCTTTTTTTCTGCAAATGGTATGATTTCAAATTGGAGTACTAAAACTAATTATGCAATAAGACCTGTAATAAATATGAAGGCTGGCGTGGAAATTTCAGGAGGAATCGGTACTATAAATGATCCTTTTGTGGTAGAATAGTAATTAGAAAGACATTGATTAATATAATTTAGAATAAAGGAATTTGGGTGGTAATATGATTTCTGACTAAATTATCATTTATATGCTTATTAATTGATACTTATATAGTTGAAGCAAAATTATTTCAACCTAATAGTATCCTTATTTTAAGCAAGATTTACGTAAGATTTAAGCAAGATAAACCATAAGATTTTATAAAGATATTAAATATAAAAGACAAAAGAAAAGAACTCACAAGTTATCTTGTGAATTTTTTATTAAACAAGCAATATAAGTAGAATAATTACTAAATATTATATGTTTATTAGAAACTTTAAACTCTTTATTACCAAAGATATATAACTTAGGAATAGTATCTAAATAATAATTTAAACCATTTATATCTATATTATAAGTAATATTATTATCTATATAATAAAGAGAATTATTGTTATAAAGTAAGTACTTCTTATCTCTATCTAGTAAATCATTTATAGATAATACCTTATTTAAAGTAAGGTTAAGTTTATCAAATAAGTAATTATAATAAACTATATCCTTAGGTAATACTTGATAATTTAAATAAACATTAATTGGATAATAAATTATTGAGGATATTAACTTATGGTTTTTTAAGAATTTTTTAAAATCTTTTAGAAATAGATTTTCTTCTTTAATATTACTATCACTTATACTAGGAGAAGTAAAAGTAATTATTTTATCTTTAATAATTTGAATTTCATTATCATTAATATAGATAATTAACTTAGTCATTATTCATTACTTCGGTATAATCTAGTAAGTAGAATTCTTCTGGATTAAAGACTTCACCTTTATAGAATACTTCAAAATGAAGAGCATTATTTGTATCAGTTGTTATTTTGTTTTGACCGCTAGTAGCAATTACATCGCCTTGTTTTACTGTATCGCCAACTTTTACTTTAACTTCGCCTAAACTTTGATAGACTGTTGTCAAATTATTAGTGTGTTCAATTTCAACTATATTTCCCATTAGACTATCCTCTTTAATGTTCTTAACAGTACCGTCTAATATTGATACTACATCAAAAGTACTATTAGAAGTATATAAGACACCTGTATTTTGCATATAAATGCCCTCATAATAGATTAAAGCTGCTGCTTGTTCATCATTTGTACCGTCGATATTATAATATGGTATAGTGGCGCTTACATCAGTACTAGTATAGGGTCTTATGATAGTTTTAGTAACACTTACGGTAGGAGTGATATTAGTATCATCTTGGTTATTGTTTACTTCACTAGTGTTGTCTTTAGGAGTAGGATTAACTATTGGAACACCAGCAGTTAAAATTTGATACATTTTATAACTACTAAATAAAATTGTACATACTAACATTAGGCATATTGTTGGGATAACATATTTTCT
Source organism: uncultured Bacilli bacterium (assembly GCA_934102255.1). Taxonomy (GTDB): domain Bacteria; phylum Bacillota_I; class Bacilli_A; order RF39; family UBA660; genus CAG-605. The sequence continues at coordinate 84,771 of CAKOSN010000005.1, forward strand.
TAATCTTCTTCTTTTTTTCATAAATTCACCTTTCTATTAAAAAGTGTGAACTAAAAAGATGATTTTATACATATAATTTACAATTTTTGTTAATTGGTTAAATAAGCCCTAATCATATGATTAGGGTCTATTTTTTTCATTTTAATTATTTGTTCGAAGTTTAGCTATATCTTCTAGAGAAAGACCAGTACTTTCAGATATTTTAGTATCATCTAAACCAATCTTAATAAGATTTTTAGCAATATCAATTTGCATTTCCTTTGAGCCTTGTTCTTTTCCTAGTTCTACACCACGTTCCTCAGCAGCTTCGGTAGCGTTAGCTAATCTAGTATTAAATACCATTTCTTCATTAGTTAATTTAGTGTATAAAGCAATATTTTCTCTATCGCAAGATAATTCTTCGACACGGCAAGCTAGTTTATCAGCTTCTTCTTTACTCATAATTTCTTCTGCCTTTCTTTTAAAAGCTTCCAGATTTTCGAGGCTCATCAGAGCACACCAATCAGAAACTTTCTTTTCTCTTTCATCAATCAGATTATACCATGTATACTTTAAGGTGTAAATTAATGAAAAGAAAACGCATTAATTTATGATAGAATATTTTTATTCTTTCTTATA
>CAKOSN010000006.1 GCA_934102255.1 uncultured Bacilli bacterium
TATGATAGAATTAAAGTAAAATTAAAAGGACTGTCTCCTGTAAATTACAGGTTACAATCCTCTAATTAGAAACTATTAATAAACTGTCCAACTTTTGGGGTTCAGTTCACAATGGATTAGTTTTTTTTATAAAAATATTAATAAATTTACATATGGAGCAGGTAGCGGGAATCGGACCCGCATCCTAAGCTTGGGAAGCTCATATTCTACCACTAAACCATACCTGCATATTATAAAAGCCTCTTAACGAGGCTTACTTTTTTTATTGGAGGGACCTACCAGATTTGAACTGGTGATCAGGGAGTTGCAGTCCCACGCCTTACCACTTGGCTAAAGTCCCAACACATTTTTTATTCTATCTTAAAATAGACATTTTGTCAATTAGACATCTCCTATTTACTACTATTTTATGCAAATTTCTTAAAAAATTACATATTTTAGAAAATATAGAGCACATTCAAGTGGTAAGGTATGGGACTGCAACTCCCCGACTACCACTTGAATTTTGGACATTTTCTATATCATAAAAATCAAAAAAATACTCCAAACTAAGATTATTAGCTAGAGTATCCAAATTCCAGATTTTTATAACAATTAAAACATTTTCAACTTTCTTACTAAGCCTTCTTTTTTATCTGGTAAAAAAGCATCTTTTCTCTTAAGACCTTCAAGTAAAGAAAAACCAACTTCTTCATCTCCCATATCTCTTAACATATCAAAATATTCATGGGGTAACATTTCATTTTCTATTCCCCCGAAAGACCTAGAACCTCTAGCTTGTTCACGTTTAGCAAGTAAGATACACTTTTCTATTTCTCTTGGGTCAGTAACTTTTTCACCATTACGATAAAAAGTAGACTCTTCTGGTTGCCACTCACGGAACCCAAATAGCTCACAATTATCAAAACCAAACTTACCGTCAAAAAATATTTTACGAATTTTTAATATATCGGTATAACTTAGTTCTTTTCTATAGCCAAAATATCTTAAAAGTTCTGCTATATTAAAAGCATCTTTTACCACGATATCATTAGCACTTAAATTCAAACATACATCATTACTAGATATATTTAAAATTGGATAATTTTTTGTATCAAATAATAAATCATCACTCATTTTATCAGCATTGGGTACAAATATCATACTTCTACATGGTTGCCAACAGCTTAAAGTTACTTGACCATTTAAACTTTCAATTTCTGATTTCACAACCACTACTTTGCCAACACAAACATCATCCCTATTTACCTTATATCTACTATTTTCCATTTTAACCTCCAAATACTTAACATCTATGATAGCATTTTCTAATAGCTTAAGCAATAAATTAAAATCAATAAAACTACCAGTTAATATAAATTTAAAAAAGCTAATAAACTCTTACTAGCTCTTAAACATCAAAAAAAACAAATTACAAACTTTTACTACCTTTTAAAAATGCTTCATCTTCAACTTTTTTACTTATTATTTTCTCTTTAGCATCTAAATTATTTACATAAAATTCTAACCGTTTAACTTCTTCTGTCAATCTAGCAATCTCTACTAACTTTTTGCTATCATAGAAACATAATCCGTCTTCTTTTAAAACCCGTCCGACATCACTTTCTCTAACTAATACAGCTTTTTGTAATTTTAACTTTCTTAATTCTTCTCTTATTCTTGCTAATTCTTTTCTAACATCATTTAACTCACATTCATTATAAGTCATTATTATTTTTCTTAAACCTTCCTATAATCATCAAACTTAAAATAACTACTCCTATAATCCCTAAAATTACATAACTATTCTTATTTTTCAACTCCGAAGCCGCTACCTTCAATGTATCACTACTAATCAAATGATTTTCAATATAAACTTTAAAATAATAGTCATTTATCTCTTTAACATCAATAGTAATTTTATTATTTTTACTATCCTTACTACAATCAATACTACCTACTTTTTCAAAAGAAAAATCATCATTATCTTTAGAATAATATAAAGCACAAGTACTATTTTCTAAATCACTACTTATACTTAAAGTTATTTTATCCTTACTTACGCTTACTAACTTAATACTAGGACTTTCTAAATCTATTTTGTCTTTACTAATCTTATAATCTAAACTAATTTTAAAACTAGTAATTATCTTATCTTTTTCTAGTTCACCTTCTAAATTAACAATACTATAATCACTATATTTAACTTCTATTTTATCATCATTAAAATTAGTATTTTTTAAATAATCCTCATTAATATTTAATATTTCTTTATTAGTATTACCATTTAAACTAGCTATTATATCAATTATTTCTAAAGTCCATAAATCATTATTATCTAAAACATCATATCTATTATTTATATCACCCTTAAAAGTATTTTCTAAAGTATTATTTTTTAAAGTATAACTAACTGTTTTTATCCCATCATCATCTTTAATACTTGGATATTTAATAGTAATATTATTATTATCATTAGTAATTTTAGTACTCCCCATATTTTGATACATATAATAAGTATTACTTGTTTTTAATTTATCAGTTATCTCATTAAGACTTAAAGCTTTAACATTAGAAAAGATAAGAAAAAGATAAGTTATAAAAATTATTTTCTTCATCCTACTATTTTATCTTTAGCTTCTTCATAGCTTAATTTTCTTTCTAAAGCATTTTGTCTTATTTTTGGCTCAATGGCTTTATTTAATGCTACAATAGTGGCTCTATCAATAGTTCTAATAATACTTACTTCGGCTACCCATTTATCAATAACATCATTACCACAATGGCGGTAAGTCTTACCTAAAGGACGACTCATATTATAAACACTATCTTCAATCGATTTTTTTCGCTTCTTAGCTCTTAAAAGAGAACGTTTTAAAGCTAGTAAAAATTTTTTCATCTCTTCATTATCAGTAAGATTATTTAATTGCAAATATTTTTCATACATACTAATGTATATTTCTATACTCTCAGCGCTTTTCATATCGTGATTTAAACGATAATCTGTTGTAGCATGAAAAAAATTTCTTAAAAGTATATATTCTTTATCATCTATATTCATTATTTTTCCTCCTCAATTTTAAGTAACTCTGGTTTTAACAAAATATTTAATACTTCATCCCACCCAGTATGATAATCATAGCCAGCTCTTATAATACCCAATTTTTTTAACTTTTCATCACTTACATTCTTATTATGGTAAGACGGAAATAAAATTTTAACTTTTATATTAGGATTTAAATTACTAACTAAATCATCTATTTGAATATCTCCAACACATACATTTTTAGCACCAGTAAAGATATAGTTTTTAGCCGGTATTACCTCTTCTGGAATCAATCGATATAGCATCTCAAATTTGCTCTTAAAAATACGCCCAGAGTTTTTTAAATCAAATGGATTACGACAATCACTACAAGGATATATATCATAATATTTACTTAAAAGACTAATAGCTTCAATAGCTCCCGGCAAAATAACTGGATTGGCATATTGGTCTTTAGTACTAGCAAACTTATAAAATTCAGCCTTTTTATCTTCGGGAATAGCTACCTCATCAATATAGTAATCACTAAAATCATCTATTTTATAATCCGTACCTAAAAACTCATTAACTAGCTCTAAATAACCAGAAAAGCAAAATACTTCATCTATATCTAATAAAATTTTCTTTTTCATAAACTCCCTACTCATTAATAAAACTTAGAATATCATCAATAATAGTATCTTTTTCTACTTCTTGTAATAATTCATGACGAAGACTTTCATAGGTTTTAGCTCTTACATCTTGATATCCTATTTTCTTCATAAATAATTCTAAATCTTTAAATTTCTTTAAATTACCAATTACTGCATCATCTGCACCCGCTATTAAAAGTATTGGCAAATTCTTATTTTGAACCGCATATTTATTCTTTTGAAAAGCCCTTTTTTGTAATTTATAAAGATTAATAAAACCATTCGTCGTAAAAGTGAATCCACACAAACTGCCATTATTATAATTAGTAACATTTTCTCTATTTTTACTTAACCATAAGTTTGGCTCACCATATTTTTTATTAAAACTACTAAAAGTCAAACTATCCAATAACTTATTTGGCTTTCTATCACCGTCAAACATCTTATTCATTCTAGCTAAAAATAAACCAACATCTACCAAAGCTTGTTTTGTAGGTGGTCCACATAATATAACTTTATTTACTTTATCATCATGAGTTTGTAAAAAAGCTCTAGCTACTAAAGTTCCCATACTATGGGCAAAAAGTATAACATTAGAAGCCTGATATCTAACCTTAAAAAAATCTATAACAGTATATAAATCTTTACTAAAAGCTGTTTCATCTTCCGTATAAAAATACCCCAAATCATTATCACTTTTTACACTCTTACCATGGCCACGATGGTCATAACAAACACTAATATAACCATCATCAGCTAACCGTTTTAAAAAATAGTCATATCTTTCTTTATGTTCACTCATACCGTGAGCCACACAGACAAGACCTTTAATACTTCCATTAGGGACTATATAATTAACACTTAAACCTAAATCATCTACAGGTGATTTTATTACTATATTATTTATCATTATTACTCTCTTTCTAATCATATTATAAAGGAATTAAACAATTAAAACAATAAAAAGCCAAATAAAAATTGATAGACTCATTCTACCAATTTTCTTTAATTTTAAAGATTTATTTTCTACTGTTTTTTATTTTAAAACAATTTAATTTTATACATTTTACTTTTCCTAATTCTTATTATAAGTAGGTATAGTGTCAATTACACCATTAGCGCCATTTAAAAATACCCCAATTAATTTAGTAACGCTAATATAAATAAGAATATTTATCATTACAAGTAAAAGACCACCAACCATGAAGAAAGTCATATTATTTAGAATATAATTTTCACTAGGATTATCAGGATTATAATAAACATTTATAGTATTTGCTAAAACATTAGTCTTAATATTTCCCTTAATTTCAAACTCTTCATCATTTACCGTATACGTATAAATGCCAAAACAAACTTTTATATCTGATTTTTCACCAGTTTCACAATCAGTTTTGTCCTCTAATTTAGCACTAACTTTATTATAGCCTTTAATATTATTAAAATCGCTTATTGTAGTTATAGTTGATATTAATACAAAGGCAAAGCCAACTATTATTGGTTGAAGAAAGAAAAAGAGAGCAACTATATTAAGTCCAGTTCTTAATCCCTTATTATTTATTAATTTTTTTGTAACTTCTTTTGTATTATCATTCATAGAATCTTTTTTTTCCTTTAAAACTTAAGCATTTTTATCGACAATATCATAATCAAACGATGTACTTGAAAGACTTAATTGTGTCAAAATCCAATCATATTTACCATTAATTATTTTCTCACCACACATTGGACATTTTTCTAGGTCTTTTCCTATATACCTATCACAGTTAAAACAAACATTTTTACCAGGACTAATACTTCTTGTAAAAGTCATTAAATAAGTATTCTTTATTCTTTTATCGGCATATCCTGAAACTATTTTATTATTCTTATCAACAATATAATCATAGCTTTCTGTCATCATTCTAACCACAATAGAAATAGTTACATCCGTTTTTTTAATACCCTCTAAATATACATAGACTAAAAATAAATCACTTATAATATTTTTCTGTTCTTTTTCCTTTAATTCACTTATTTGTTTATTAAAAATCTCATATAAGTGATTACTTACTAAGCCATTTAATTTTTTATTACTATTTTTCATCATGGCCATTTCTATTTCTTTAAACATATCAAAAGTAAAAGTTTTAAAATCTTCTTCGGAAAAATCAGGAACTACTTCTTGTACTTTACTAAGATTATAAAAACTCGCCCCAAACCAAGGATTATTTTTATTTTCTTCGATATATTTTTGATTTCTTGGCAACAACCAATATATTTTAATTACTATCCAAAAGAAAGCTATTGGTATTAAAACAATCATTACTAATATATAAATATTACTTAATATTTCTAAGAAAGTATTACTAGAAGTACTAGTACTAGATGTAGCTAAAACTAATTCGGTATTAGAAATTATAACTAAACTAAGTATCAATAAAACAGTAGTCATTCTCTTTATACTTAAATCACCATTTTTATTCATTTTATTAAAATTCCTTACTACTCATCTTCATCTTTAGCATTAACAGTTTGTTCTAAAACCATTTTCTTAGCTAATACCCAATCATAATTACTAAGAACTATACTTGAACGACAATAAGGACATTTAGTAACATTAACGCTTTCTAAAGTTGCCCCGCAGTTTGGACACTTATTCTCTTTCTTACCAATGCTTCTTGTAAATACCATTAAATAGTTATACCATACCTTACAGTTATCATTACCCCTAACCGTCTTATTATCTTTATCTACTACATAATCATAGCATTTTAACTTTAAATTAACATATAAAGATACTGTATTATTACTTATTTCCATACCGTCTATTCGATAAGTTAAATACTCAAAATCTTTCATAATATTGCGTTCATTTTTCATCATTAACGAATTCATCTGTACACAATAAGTATTAAATAAAGGATTAGTTACTAAAGAATGCATCGTTTTCTTATCTAAATTCATCCATGCTTCTTGTACATTTTCATACACGCTACAAGCTACATCAATAAATTCTTCTTCGGAAAAATCAGGTAAAACCTTCTTTAATTCTTCGATGTTATATAAAGGTACATTTTTAAGTGGATTAGTATTTCTATTTGTAATTACATTACTATCACCATAACTTTCAGATGCATCAACTGCCAAAGCAAAAACAATAAAAATTATAATAATCATTGCAAAAAATGCTACTGCAGAACCTCCACCGTCGCTAGAGCCAGATGAATAATGACCGCCATGAGAACCAGAAGAAGAACTTGATGATGAAGAACTTGATGAAGAACTAGAAGATGAACTAGAAGAACCAGAGTCATACGAACCGTCAAAACCCGAATCAGCCTTTAATTGATATAAAGGTAAAAAGAAACAAGCTACTAGTAATAACCCAATCAAAATTTTTTTCATATTAAACTTACTTTTCATAAAACAAATTACTCCTCATTATTTTTTTACATTTTCTGTTTGACTAATTACCATTTTCTTAGCCAAAACCCAGTCATAATTTTTATTTATAATCTTAGTATGACAATACTTACATGTTGAAACAGTTTCACTTTCTAAAGTTGCCCCACAGTTTGGACATTTATTTTCTTTTTCTTCAATACTTCTTGTAAAAATCATCATATAGTTATACCAAACCTTTGATTTATCATTACCTCTTATAGTCTTACCATCTTTATCTACTATATAATCAAAACATTCTAAATTTATATTAACATATAACGATACAGTCTTACTAGTTATCTCCATTTTAGTAATATTAGCACTATAAAAATTAAAATCTTTCATGATATTTTTTTCTTGCTTAAGAACTAAAGTCTTTACTTGCATACTATACATATTATATAACTCATCAGTTACTAAACTACGCATAGCATCCATTTCAGCATTCATCCAAGCTTCTTGGATATCCCTATATAATTGATAAACAGTATAAATAAATACTCGTTCATCAAAATCTGGTAATACTTCTAAAATCTTTGTCTTATCATAATCAACTACTTCATCTAAATTATCATCAGTGTTTTTATTTCTTATTATAACTTCATGAACATTAAAATCATTTTTTAAATATTGTTCAAAAAGAATAATAACAGCACAACCAATAATCATGACTATAGCAAAAAGAAAATCTTTTAATTTAAATTCCTTTTTTTCAGTATTCTCGGTTGGTTTAGAATTACTAGGGATAGTCGTATGAGGCTCTTTTTTCTTACCACACGAAGAACTTGATGATGATGAACTTGACGATGAAGAACCGGATGACCAACTAGAACTCGAAGAAGAAGAGGAACTAGACGAACCAGAATCATATGACCCGTCAAAACCCGAGTCAGCTTTTAAACTATAGATTGGAAAGAAAAGGCAAATTATTAACAAAAGACTGATTAAAATATTTTTTATTTTTAACTTATGTTGCATAAATTGGCCCTTACCTTACTTATTTTCTTTTGCGTTTAAGGTCTGACTAATTACCATTTTCTTTGCTAAAATCCAATCATAATTCTTATTTATAATCTCTGAACGACACCAAGGACACTTAGTAGTATTAGTATTTTCTAAAGGAGCCCCACAATTTGGACACTTATTTTCTTTCTTATCTAAACCACACTTAAATACCATTAAATAATTGTACCAAACTTTATAATTATCATTACCTCTAATTACTTTATTATCTTTATCTACTATATAGTCAAAGCACTCTAACTTCATATTAACATACAAACTAACCTCAGACTCATTAATAGTCATACCTTCAATACTGTAATTTAAGAAAGTAAAATCCTTCATGATATTCTTCTCTTGTTTCATAGTCATTGTTTGTAGTTGCATACTATACATGTTATATAACTCATCAGTAACTAATTTCTTTATCGTATCAGTATCCGCATTCATCCAAGCAACTTGAATATCTTTATAAATTTTATAAGCCTTTTCTATAAATACTTTCTCATCAAAATTAGGTAAAACCTTCTTTAATTCTTCTAAATTATATAAAGGGATATTTTCTAAAGGATTAGTCTGTCTATTAGTAACAACTTTATTTCCCGATTTTTCTTCATTAATCATAATGCCTAAAATAATCATAAAGATAAATATAAATCCCAAAGATACTGCAAAAAAGCCAAATAAATTATCCATACCGTTTATAACATAATTATATGAGCCGGAACTACTTGAACTAGAGGAACTAGAACTACTCGATGAACCAGAACTCCATGACGACCCAGAAGACCATGAGGAACCAGAATCCCAAGAAGAACCAGAGTCATATGACCCGTCAAATCCTGAATCAGCTTTCAAACTATAACAAGGAATAAATATACAAACTAATAATAAAATTACTAACCCTAGTTTTTTTAAATTAAGACTTCTTAACTTTTTCATCAAAATCTCCAAGAATCCAAAATCCAATTATAATCATTCAAATCAAAAATACCATGACAATAAGGACAACGACCACTTTTATTAACTTCTAAAGTTGCCCCACAATTTGGACATTTCATCATACTTCCTATTTCTTTAGCATTAATTTTCTTAGTAAAAGTTAAATAATTATTTTGTTCTATTCTTCTATCATTATTTCCCTTTACTATTTTTCCATTCTTATCCATTTGATAATCAAGCGCTCTCGAAATCAAATTGACTTCCAAAACAAGTTTTTCATCAGTTTTAGAAAACTTAAGTAACTGTGTATCATAAACATTTAATTCATCATACATCTGTGTAAGCTCTCTCTTATTTAAATTATTTACAACACCTTCTAGTTGTTCATAAAGATTACTACTTACAAAATGCTTAATATTAATTAAATTTTTTAAAACTATTCCCATTTTTACTTGAACAAATATATTATTTATATAAGTTATAAACCCACTTTCACTAAAATTACTATCATATTGTTTTATTTCTTCTATCATTTTCACACCTACTCTATACTCCAATTATATAATCTTTTTATCTTATTATAAAGAAAAAAATGTTAATTAAGAAAACTTATCTTACATAACTTTAAAATTTATAAAATATTATGGATTTGCATTATAAGAAATGTTCTACTTTTAATCCTAAAAATTACTTCATTTTACCTTATTAATAATAGCAATTTCTTAAATAGTTATTACAAGTTTGTATTTAAAAAGTAAAACTTATTATATGCCTCTTAATAATAATACCTTAATAGATGAAATATTACTTTCAAGTTGTCGAAATAAAAACTTTAAAAAGAAGGCTTAACTAAAAAAAGAATACACCCATTATAAGCATATTCTTCATATATCTAAAAACTAACAATCTATAGTAACGATATAACATATCTTTGATTACGAATTGTAATAATCATCTTAATACTAGAAGCATACTTCATATTATAATCAACTTCTAATACCTTATTCTCACTTATATCATTACTAGCCGATTTATCAGTTACACTACTAGTATATGTTTTATCATTATAAACATATTCAAAAGTAACAAAGTTATTATAAAAATCATTTTGACCATACATACTATAATTAGTAGAAGTATCATAATTAACATTGCTACTTAAAGCAATTAAAGTCTTTTTCGTATTACTATTATTAGAAATAGCATTTTTCTTAAGAGCACATTCATTATCTTTATTACAATAATTATATTCATAAGTATAAGTATCACTAATACTATAATCATTTACATAAACAGTAGTATTTTTTAAAGTTGACTTATTTAATGTTATTTCTTCCCCGACAGAATAACTACCATTGTCATTTATCTTATCATTTTCTTTAGGTGAGACTTTTAAAGTTTTATAAGTAGGAGTACCTACTCCGTCCACATATTTAACACTATCTAATATTTTTATTGTATAACTATTACTTATTTCTTTATCTAAAATACTATAGCATAAAACATATTTATGTGTTTTTCCTACCTCTACTTTATCTTTATAATAAGGTTCTCCTAAATCTTTAAAGTAAGTAGATTTATCTAATATTGGATATATATAAGTATTTCCTATCTGTAACCAGAAATTATCTGTATCTAGTGCTTGTGGTGTCTTACTTTTATTAGTTACTGATAAAACTAAAACTAAATAATGATATTTATCACTTAAATTATTGCCACCGTAATCTAGTTTAGTAAGATAAGAATTTTCTACGGTAATAGCAAAATTACTATAAGTAAAAGCTTTATCTACTTTAACATTATTATTTAATTTTACGATTGTACTTACAATAAATATCAAAAGCACTAAAGCTAAAGTTCCACCTAATCCCATAAAAACTAATTTATTTTCAATAACATAATATTTCATTTCTCTTAATTTTTTAAAGAAGGTACGTTTTATTTTATAATCCTCTAACTGAACCCCAATTTCTATTTCCGCATCATCTTCTTTAGCAATATCAATATCATCACGTAAGTTTGTAAATTCAAAAGTAGTTAAATCAAAGCCAATAAAGTTTAGAAAATAAAATATTAAGAATAAAAAGTTTGGATAAAAAGTAAATTTAGCCGTATCACGATATAACAAGGCCGTTTGTGATTCAATAGTATTAAATTCAAAGTTATCTAAAACCCCACGATAAACAAAACTAAATACTAGTAAAACCGTAAAAAAGACAGTTGAAACAATATAAGCCTTAGTATCTTTATCTTTACTGCGAAATAAAATAAAAATAATAATATTTATTAAAGTAATTACAATTAAAACAATCGGTAATAAAATTCCAATGTAATGAGCAACTAAATCCGATTCAACCGTCTTATACCCACTAGAAACAAAGTTACCAAAAAATTGCATTATATTAAAGAATTTAAATATAACAAAACCTACTAACAACATTAAAATGACATTAATAATTTTAAAATGCTCAATTAAAAACTTAAAAGGTTTTCTAATAATCATATAGCCAACTCCTATTCTATATAAAGTATACCATAAAAATAAATTTATTGTTTAAATTTAAAAGACAAACCATATATAATCTAAAAAAGCCTTACCACTTACGATAAGACTTTTACTATTTATTTAAACGATAAGACTCGCCATCCAACTCTTTAAAAGTATACTCCTGTTTCATCTTTGGAAGTTCCATATCTAAAGGCACTTCTTCTTTAACAGACTCCTCTTTTACTTCATCATGACTTTCTAAAGTTACTGGTTTATTTTCATTAACTTCTTCCTTTGGAATATCTTCTTTTTTCGAAAAATCAAAAACATTATTATCTTTTTTATCTTTCAAATTTTGTAAAAAGAATTCTTCAAAATTACTAATTTCTTCATCTTTTAAAACCGGAATAGTTTGAGTCGTTTCTTTTATAACATCAACCGATTCCAAAACACCATCAGATACTGGCTTTACTTCTTCATAAGAAATACCTTCGTACTTAGGTTTTTCATCCTTCTTCTCTTCTTCCGTATCAAAAGAAACATTTTCAAAACTTACTTTTTCCTCAGTATCCTCATTTACTTCTTCTTTAAAAGAAACATTATCCTTACTTTCCTTATCCTTAGGTTCTTCTTCTAACTCTAAATTATTCTTCGCATCTTTAAGTGCTAAAACAAGTGTAATAACAAATAAAACAACAAAAATTAATATTAAAGCTCCTAAAATAATAGGAAAGTTGCTATTACTATATAAATTATTTATAAATTTTTCCATATTAAAACCTTCTATTCTTAAATTTAGATTACCATAAATATTTACTTATTGCAATAAATTTTAACCCTTAATCTAAATATTTTGGTCCAATTAAAATAATTAATAAAGTTAAAATTAAAAATATTACACTAAACAATACTATTTTAACCGGAATAGCACTAATATTCTTCTCTCGCGTAACTTTTTTATCTTCTAAAATCTTATTTAAAATATCTTCGGCTACTCTTTTTGTATCATTACTACTTAACATTAAAATATCATCACTAAAAGAATACTCCGGAATAACACTTATTAAATTAGTAACTACATCATTAAAATTATTATATTTCTTATTTAAATAAACTATTTCTTTTGTCAAATCATTATCTAAATTCTTACTAACCATCTTAAATACTAAGTAAGCATCATTATTCTGATTTAAACCTAAAAGATATAATTTAATAAAAGTTTCTAAGTCATTTCTAATAACTTGCTCCCTTTTAATAATTCTAGAATTAATTAGAACATCTTCATATAAATAATGAAAAAGAATAGTAAATAAAAAACTTAGAACAATACCATATACGGGAATTAACAAAAGAACAATAAATATAATGAACTCCATTAAAAGACGAGTAATTAAAAAAGTATCAATATTTATCTTATTATCTATTCCTAATCTTTTAATCTTCTTATTTAAATTAACTAAATATTTCTTAGGATATAAGACTTTAACAAAATTATTCATCTTTAACCTCCAAGATATTCTTAATTATATAAATATAAATACTATATAATGCTATAACGAGTACTACTAAATATAATCCTTTACCATTCATTAATCTAGCAAAATAATCTAAATTAATAAACACCCCAAAGATAAATACTAATAAAGGAATTAACAATACAATTAAGAATAAATAATTATAAACATCAACAATCTTAAATACATGTTCCCTTTCTTCATAAGCTTTAATATTATCATTAATAATATATTTAAAAGCATCTTCATAACTAATATTAAGAAGACTAGCTATTTTTAAACTTTGATAAATTGATAATACTTCTTTAATATTACTACGTTTATAAAATTTATAATACGCATCTTCTAAACTAATATTATGTCTTATATCTTTTAAAATCTTATCTAGTTCATCTGTAATATCACCATCTAAGTTGTGTATAGCATAATTTATAGCATTATCGATGCTCATTTTTTTATTTAAACCATAATAGATATACTTAGTACTTATAAATACATCTTTAACTATTCTATTAGTCCTCTTAATATATAAATATTTCCAAAATAAATCAGGTAAAAAGTAACTAGCTAGGAAAACAACTATAAAGATAAATGGACTAGCTGGTAAAATACTTAAAACAACACCCATTAAACATAAAGATGAGGTAATAATAACTAATAATAGTTTAATTGTAAAATAATCAACTGGACTAGTTCTATCTCTATTAATTTCTAAAATATATTTATCATATTTAAGCGATAATTTATTGACAAAACCATAGTGACTTAAACCACCACTTAAATTATGAATAATCTTAAAGAAACCATTTGTAATATTATTTAAAATCGAAGTATTATCTTTAGGAATATCTAGACTAAACTTACTTATACGATGAACTTTTTTTAAAGTATTAGCAAGTCTTAAAAGAAAAATACCTACTAATATTGCTATACAAGCAATAATAATTTGAATTACATAAATTGGCATAACTACACCTCAAAAATATCATCTAAGGTATCATTACCATTACTTTTTAATTTTTTATATGTATGATTACTTTCTTTTATTAAACTAAAGGTATTATTTTCATAAACAAAGACATCTTTTAATTTTTGACCTACAACTTCTTTAATACCCGTAACTCTAATTTTAGCATCCATACCCTTTTCCATATAAACTAATATATCAAAACCTGTATAAATACTATTTACAACAGTATCTTCCTTCATATCTGGATTTTCTAATAAAACATTAGTAACTAAATTTTCTAAAGTAAACTTACGAATATCAAAACTAGATATAATTCCTTGTTCTTTATTAACTAATTTTAACAAAGTATTAGCATTTTTATTAGCATATATTAAGTAAGAAGGACTTAAAGCCTCTATAACATTAATATCCGATGTATTAGTACTTACTAATTGATGCGTACTATCTAAATTTTCTTTCAAACCAGCATAAACTATTCTTTCATTAGTAGGAATAAAGTTTAATAAAGTATTAATTAAAGTTCTCTTACCACTACTCTTATTGCCACAAACTAAAATATTTAATTTAGCCTTAACACAAGCTTCTAAAAATCTTGCCATATAAGGAGTAAGCGTTCCTAAACGAATCAATTCTTCAATACTTTCTAAGGTTTTATCAGTCTTACTAATTGTAAGGACTGGACTTGCTACGATAGGTGGTACTAAAAGAGTAACTCTAGCATCATCTAAAGTTTTAAAAGAGATATAAGCATCATCTAAAGAAATATTTAAATTATTTTTACGAGCTAAATTAGTAACAGTCTTAATTATATGTTCATTATTAATAAATGAAATAGAAGGGTCTCTATGATATCCTGTATTAGTTAAAACATAAACCAAACTAGGTGAATTAACAAATATTTTCTTAACCGAAGTGTCATTCATAACTTCTGTAATTGGACCAATCCCATATATTTCATTGTCAATTAAGTTATATAAATATTGTTTTTCTAAAGTACTAAGATTCAAAGATTTAGTATATTCATCTACTTTACTATGAATATCTGGTTCCTTAAGTCCCAGAGAAACTTCATCTATCAAACTAAAAGTTATATCATTCTTAATTTTTTCTAAAGTTTCTTTATCTTGAAATATTTCATAATCATTTAATTTTAAAAGATTACTATTTGTTATATTAAAAGCATTAGCTAAAGTTTTACTCATCTTTATTACCTCCCATTATATCAGCTGCTAAGTTAAGTAAGGCTGTATAATCATTTTGATAATGTTTAAGAACTTTACTATTTAAGGTAATTATCTTACCGTCCATTATTTCTTTTTCCATATCAGTTATATAAAATTCATTAGAAATATGATAATCAATATTAGCTTTAATAATACTTTTTATATCATAAAGACTAAAGTATTGTTTTAATGGGTTAACACTTTCATTTAAAAGGATACGATATTTATTAATATTTAAATTATCAAATAAAGTTACTAAATTTTTAGTATTTTTTAAATCCATTGGACAATTAGTTGTAACTACAATCGCCATATCACAAAAGTCTAGAGCAAAGACATTTATTTCATTTAAAATATGGGTCATATCAATTAGAATAACATCGTATATAAATGAAGCTTTTTCTAAAACAATATTAATTAAAGAATTATTAATTTTATTAAAGTCTCTTGGGTCAGTAGAAGCTGGTAATATATCAATATAATCATCATATTTAACTACATAATCATTTAAAGAATCATAAGTATTATGTTCAATATCATATAACATATTACAAATATTCTTTTTATAAGGCGTATTAAGCATTAAAGCAAGACCACCATTAGTCAAATCTAAATCAATTAGTAAGACTTTTTTATTCATGCTTTCTATTATTCCAGCCAAATTAGCAGTTAAAGTTGTTTTACCAACTCCGCCCTTACCACTAGTTATACAAACTACTTTTCCTTTACGCAAATTTTTCATAAATTAATCCCTCTTTATTATCTATAATCTAAAAAGATTATATCACGACCTTAAATGAATTGTAAATTAAAAAAGAATAAGATGGTAGTACCTAGATATTACGATATGTATAAATTATTTAGGAATGTATATACTACTAATGGACACTAAAAGTAGTTGCAAAAGTTAAAAAATATGCTATACTACTTAATGAAAGAACTTGATTGTTCTTAAAATTAAAAAAAGATACATTTGATTTGGTTCGTCAGATGTTTCTCAGTCCAAAATTAGTTTTGATTAGAAAAACATCTATTCACAAAGCTGAGTAGATGTTTTTCGTTACCTTTAAAAGGTAATAAGTTATTTTCTTCTTATAGAATTTATAACTTCGTCTAAAATGATTAAGATAAGAGCGAATATTACTAGATATTCCACTTTTTTTCTCCATTCTAGGACCACCTCCTCCATTTCTAAAAAGCAAGTTTAAAGATTTGGACTGAGGATAAAACACCTAACTATCAAATGTATCTATCTAATATGGTACCATAAAGACCAGTATAAATCTACTTAAAATAGTCAATATATTCATTTTTAACTTAATAATTAAAAAATTATTTTAAGGTTCTCAATATTAAAAATATGCATAGATTATGAAGCAAAGTATACACTGTTAATGAAAACTAAAAGTAGTTGCAAAAGTAAAAAAATATGCTATACTACTTAGTGAAAGAACTTGATTGTTCTTAAAATTTAAAAGAGATACATTTGACTTGGTTCGTTAGATGTTTCTCAGTCCATTATAGTTTAATGTTTGAAAAACATCTATTCACAAAGCTGAGTAGATGTTTTCGTTTGACTTAAAATCAATATTAATTTCTGTTTCCAGAATCTAATATTCTTGCAATTAAAACAAGAATGACGATAAGTACAACTAAGTACTCCATTAAGGTCTCCCTTCATATGGACCACCACCTCTCCATTTCTAAAAAAATTTTAAATATGGACCGAGTTCAAAACACCTAACTATCAAATGTATCTATCTAATATGGTACCATAAAGACCAGTATAAATCTACTTAAAATAGTCAATATATTCATTTTTAATTTAATAATTTTAAAATTATTTTAATGTACTTAAAAGCGTACTGATTAAATCAATATTATCAATAGTCTTACTAATCTTATCAGTAACTCTTAAACCATATTTATCTTTAACAAAATTACTAAAATTTTCAAACTCATTCTTATTACGATTTAATTTCTTTATGTAATAAGAATTTTCTTTTAAATAATTATAATAATTTTTAGTATTTTTAATTTTATACTGTAAATCTAATTCCATTATCAATCTCCAAAAAACTTATCTAATGGTCTAGGACTTTTTGGTCCTTTAGGAATACTATTAACATTGCTAGCGCCTTTACTGGTTAATTCTTCAATGAATCCTAATGCCTTCTGAGCTGTCTTAATATGTTCTTGTAAACTATCAACATCAATATTTTTCATTAAATCCTTAATACTCCCAATGGATTCATTACTACTTCTACTTGCCGTATCATTTGTAAAATTTAAATATGGACTCCAAGCCGTACTATCTTCACCATAAATATCATATATTTCATATAATTTTTGAATCGAACTATCTTTATTATTTCTTAAATATTCTGTAATTTTGGGGTATTTTCGTAAAAATTCTTTAAATGCTTCCTTTTTATCCATAAAAAAATCACCTACTAAATTTTATTTATTAGTAAGTGATTTTATTTATCTAAATTTTAAATTCATCAAAGAAATCATTCAAAGAAACTTGTTCTTCTTTATGTCTTTCTTCCTTTTTCTCTTCTATCTCTGATTCTTGTGTTTCTTCAACTACTTTATCATTATTTTCTTCTAAAGTTTTAACTTCTTCTTTAGTGTCTTTATTATTTTTTAAGCTACTATCAACAACGGTACTTGTAAATACATCATCTATTTTATATCTGCTTATTGTCCCACCAGTTGATTTTAAATCTAAAATAGAAATATCAGTATTTTTTATCTTAGTAATTTCATTATCACATTTTAATAATAATTCATCTTTACCATCAGTAAGTAAAACTCTAATAATTTTATAATCAAAAGATTTAACTTTCTTAATTAATGTACTTCCTTTTTTAGCACGATTATGTGTTTCTAGTTCGCTTACTTTTACTCTCTTAGCTGTTTTATTATTAGTAAATATGCTTAAATATTCACTTGAATCTAGAGATAAGCCAGCTACTAAGAAGTCATCTTTTAAGTTCATACCCTTAACGCCAGAAGCACGAGCACCAACTACTGGGATTTCTTCAGTATCAATATTCACATAATAACCAGATTCACTTATTAAAATAGTTCTTGGCTTACTTTGATTTACCGCAATTACTTCATCGTTATCTTTTAATTTGAAAGCAAGCATAGCTTTAGAATAACGACTGACAACAAAGTCTTTTAAAATTGATTGCTTTACTAAACCATTCTTAGTTACAAAAGTAATTTTTTCTTCAGGATTTTTAAGTATAAAGGCTCCAACTATATATTCTGATTCAGCTAAACCAGTAACTAAATTATTAATATGTTTACCTAAATCTTTCCATTTTCCTTCAAAAATAGTATGAACTGGTACATATAAATATTGTCCTAAATTAGTAAATATTACTAAATTATCTAAAGTTGATACTTCAAATAAATATTTTAGATAATCACCAGGTTTTAAAGTTGTTTCATCACCATTACTTGAAGTATAACTCTTCATTGAAACACGTTTAATATAACCTTCATTAGATAATGCTACCATAACATTTTCTTTAGTTATTAAATCGGTAGTATCTAATTTAATATCTACAATTTCATCAACTATTTCTGTTCTTCTTGGAGTTGGATAATCTTTCTTAATCTTCTTTAACTCATATTTCATAACTTCTTTTAATTTTTCTTCATTACTTAAAATAAGTTCTAGAGCTTTAATATATTTTACTAAGTTATCATGTTCTTCTTGTAGTGCTAAAACATCAGTATTAGTTAAACGATATAATTGTAAAACAACTATTGCCTCAGCTTGTTCAGCATTGAAATTAAACTCTTTCATCAAGTTTTCTTTAGCATCTGTCTTATTTTTAGAAGCACGGATAGTCTTAATAACTGCATCTAAAATATCCATCATTTTTAAGAAACCATCAACAATGTTCAAACGTTTTTGATAAGCCTCTAAATCAAACTTACTACGTCTCGTAATAACTTCTTTTTGATGAGCAATATAAGCATCAAGTAAAGGTAAAATACCTAAAGTCATTGGTCGTTTATTAACAATCGCAACCATATTATAGTTATAAGAAACTTGTAAATCAGTATTTTTAAGTAAATAATTTATTATTAAATCACTATTGGCATTAGCTTTTAAATCAATAGCAATTCTAATTCCTGTACGGTCAGTTTCATCTCGAACCTCAGCTATACCATCGATCTTTTTATCAATTCTAATAGCATCAATTTTAGCAACCATCATAGCTTTATTAACTTCAAATGGAATTTCGGTGATAATTATTTGTTCTTTACCTTTAGTTTTTACAACTTCATATTTACTACGAACAATAACACGACCACGACCAGTTGAGAAAGCATCAATGATGCCATTTTTGCCCATACAAATGCCACCAGTTGGAAAATCAGGTCCTTTTACAATATCTAAAATTGTTTCTAAACGACAATTTGGACTATCTATTCTTTTGATAGTAGCATCAATTATTTCGCCTAAATTATGCGGTGGAATATTAGTAGCATAACCTGCGGAAATTCCATTAGTCCCATTTACTAAAAGGGCAGGAAACTTTGCTGGTAATACAGTTGGTTCCAATAAGGTATCATCGAAATTAGGAGCCCACTCTACTGTCCCCTTATCTAAATCTTTTAACAATTCATTAGCAACCTTAGAAAGTCTAGCCTCAGTATAACGATAAGCCGCCGCCCCATCACCATCAATTGACCCATTGTTACCATGAATATCAATTAAAGGCATTGATTGTTTCCACCATTGTGACATACGAACCATAGCATCATAAACTGATGAATCGCCATGTGGATGGAATTTACCTAAAACATCACCAACGGTTTTAGCACATTTAGTAAAAGGATGAGCCGAATCATTATGATTAATATACATATCATATAAAATTCTTCTTTGAACTGGTTTTAAACCATCACGAACATCGGGAATTGCACGGTCTTGAATAATTTCTTTAGCATACGCTCCAAAACGCAAACCCATTATTTCTTCTAAAGCATATTCTTGAATTTTCTTTACTGTTTCATTCTGCATTTTCTTCACCCTCTATAATTATCTTCTAAAGTAAATTCGACATTTTCGTCAATCCACTCTTTTCTTGGTTCAACTTTATCACCCATTAAAACTTCAACTCGTTTTTGTGCTAAAGCAGCGTCATTAATATTAACACGAATTAAAGTTCTTGTTTCTGGATTCATAGTTGTTTCCCAAAGTTGTTCTGGATTCATCTCACCTAAACCCTTATATCTTTGAATAGTATATTTACCAGAATTATTATTTTTAATTTCATTTAATTCATCATCACTATAAGCATAAATTTGCTTATTCTTACCATAATCTAATTTATATAATGGAGGAAGAGCTATATAAAGTTTACCTGCTTCAATTAAACCACGCATATAATGATAGAAGAAAGTTAAAAGTAATATTTGAATATGAGCTCCATCGACATCGGCATCGGTCATGATAATAACTTTATCATAATTAGATTCAGTTGCATCAAAGTTAGCACCAACACCTGCACCAATCGTATAAATTAAAGTATTAATTTCTTCATTTTTGTAAATATCTTCCATACTAGCTTTAGCTGTATTTAAAACTTTACCTCTTAACGGCAAAATAGCTTGAAATTTACGGTCACGACCACCTTTAGCAGAACCACCGGCTGAATCTCCCTCAACTAAGAACAATTCATTAATCTTTGGATTTTTACTTTGAGCTGGAGCAAGTTTTCCAGATAAATTTTTCTCTTGTTTACTATTTTTCTTGCCATTTCTCGCTTCTTCACGGGCTTTTCTAGCTGCCTCACGAGCCACTTTACTTTTTTGAGCTTTTTCTAAAATCGTCAAAGCAATCTCTTTATTTTCTTCTAAAAAAAATTGTAAGTTTTCATAAACAACATCATTAGTAGCTACTCTCGCTTCTGGAGTTCCTAACTTACCCTTAGTTTGTCCTTCAAATTGTAATAACTCCTCAGGAACCTTTAAATTAATAACAGCAGTTAATCCTTCACGAACATCACTACCATCTAAAACACTATCTTTTCCTTTAAAAATATTATTTTGCTTAGCATAGTCATTAAACACCTTAGTAATAGCAGTTTTAAATCCAACTTCGTGGGAACCACCATCACCAGTTTTAACATTATTAACAAATGATAAAATTTCTTCTTGATAAGAAGAAGTATATTGCATAGCCACTTCAACTTCGATACCATTTTTTAAGCCTTTAAAATTAATAACTTTATGTAATGGAGTCTTATTTTCATTCATATAATCAATAAATGATACTAACCCATTTTCATAATGATATTTAACATCTTTATTATCAATTTCATCAACTACTTCAATAGTTATGCCACTAAGTAAAAAAGCCGATTCTTGCATTCTTTCTGCAATAGTTGTAAAAGAAAATTGCGTTGATTTAAAAATTTCATCATCAGGTAAAAAAGTAACAGTTGTTCCTGTTTTATTAGTGCTTCCTATTGTATGAAGTGGTACCTCTACTTTACCGCCATTAACAAATCTAATGTTAGAAATAACACCATCACGATAAATTGTAACGTCCATTCTTTTTGACAAAGCATTGACAACAGATGCACCTACCCCGTGTAAACCACCAGAAACTTTATAACCAGCCTCACTAAATTTACCACCAGCATGCAATACTGTATATATAACCTCAGGAGTTGATTTTCCTGACTCATGCATACCGATTGGTACACCACGACCATGGTCGCTTACTGTAATAGAGCCATCTTTATTTAAAGATATTTTAACATAATCTCCATATCCATTAATGGCTTCATCAATAGCATTATCAACAATCTCCCAGACTAAATGATGTAATCCTCTTTTATCTGTTGAGCCTATATACATACCAGGTCTTTTTCTTACAGCCTCTAGGCCTTCTAATATCTTGATGCTTGATTCATCATATTTTACCATTTTAATCACCACTTAATACATTACCATAATTTTTAAAATTTTACTAGTTTCATAGCCGATTTTTCAGAAAAAAAGTGCCATTATTCCTTAGAATAACAGCCTTTTCTTAGTTAATACGATATGGATTATTTATAGTACCATTGCCCGATTTTAAAGAGCCTTGTTTTAAGTTGATAACAGGTTTTACTCCAATATTAGCAGTTACATCATTTGTACTATCACTGCCGCCACCATTATGGTCATAACGCATATAAGCTCTGTTGCTTTGAAATGAATATGCTGACATCGTCCAATAATAATTTCCTACATAAAAATAATATTTTTCATTTTTAACAAAATTCGAACCTCCACCAATAATTATTTCATCAATACTTATAATTCCTATAGGATACTTAAGTTTAGAATTACCAATAGAAGCATTTACTGTGTAAGCATCATTTAATTGAATACAATTTAATTTTTCATTTTTATTATTTATATATTTGTGAGTATATGACGTTGTACTTTTTGCATAACCAGTACCTGTATTATCACTAGTAAAAGTTCTATCATCACAAAATAAATTATCAGCCAAGTATTGTTCATGCTCTGTATCTTTTATATTGTTTTTATACCAGTTATCAACATATTTCTTGATTGTAGAATCATTGATATTTGCATGTGTTTCTTCGTATATTGATGAACCAGGTGTTCCATACATATAACCGACATAAGCATTATCATCAGTCTTTTCATTAAAAGCACTAGTGCCAATTATTCTATCATCACTAGCCTCACCATTTTCATGAATAGTCGTTCCGTCATATATTATTCTTATCGAATTATCACCATTTGTTCTTACGATACGCCAATAAAATCCTGCAAAATAAACATAATTATTAGAAACGTTGCCTCGATAATAATAACTAGTACCATAATTATCTGGTGCACTACATAGTAAAGAATTTTCTGATTCAGCACTTGTTACATTAACAGAACCATCACTATTGACAGTTGGACACTTACCTGTTGTATCCAACTCATCTTTTATCGAATTAGTAATGGTATCTTCTTTAAAATAAACATTACATTTAGATTTTTTACTCATATTAGTCGTAAGTAAGCCCCAACTAGTATAGTCCCACTCACCAGAAGAGTCATTATCACATTCTATTTTATCAACATAATAACCGCTATCCTTAGCTGGAACGTTATCAGAATACTCGTCATTAACATAAATGCCAATAATATTTTTAGTACTTCCATTATTTAATTTAAAAATTAATAAACAAAGACTACCAAATATCACCAAATTAATAATTATCAAATACTTCTTCTTCACAAAACAGCACCTATTTTCCTTCTTTACAAAAATTGACACTTTTCGTAGAGTTTATTACTTTATGAAACACCAGGTGAATGCTGGCTTCAAACCCCTTTTGACCAGAAATTTGACCACAATAGAACTCTCACTCATTTTTTACTTGACGCCTTTAAAGCCTGATAAATCAAGACAACTTGACACTTTTTTCTGACCATAATTTTGACCATAAAAAGAAAAGAATTATATAGAAAATAGCCCATTTTTATGATATATTTAATGTATAAATTAAAAATAGATAACGAGTTTTGGCTTTCATAGAGTAATAAACTCTATGAAATTTTTTGTCTCGCAAGCCAAAACAAAAAAACAGGTCGCCCTGCTTTTCATAATCATATAACAACTATCTAGTTTTATTTTCAATTTCTTCTTTAACTTTATTTACAAATTCATCTAAAGACAATGTGACTTTTTCTTCACTTTGACTAGTTCTATAAGTAATAGTTTTATTTTGTTTCTCATTATCTCCAAGTACTAAGATATAAGGATACTTACTCATTATTGCCTCACGCATCTTATATCCAACTTTTTCTTCTCTATCATCAAGATTTACTCTAATACCATTCTTTCTTAATAACTCTTCTACTTCTTTAGCATATTCTAAATGATAATTATTATTAACAGGAATAATATTTACTTGATGAGGAGCAAGCCATAATGGTAGATAACCTTTTGTTTCTTCTAAAAGGAAAGCAATAAATCTATCAAGTGAACCTAAAATAGCGCGGTGAATAACTACTGGTCTTACCTTTTCATTATCTTCATTAATATATTCTAACTCAAATCTTTCTGGTAATTGATAATCTAATTGAACTGTTGATAAAGTTTCATCATGACCGATAGCACTTCTTACTTGAACATCAATCTTTGGTCCATAGAAAGCAGCTTCACCTTCAGCTTCATAATATTCATGACCTGTATTTTTTAAAATAGTTCTTAGAGCGTTTTCACTCTTTTCCCATAATTCATCATTGCCAAAATACTTATCAACATTCTTTGTATCTCTTAAAGATAATCTAAATTTAAAATCTTTAAAACCAAAATCTTTATAAACATCTAAAATCAAATCAATTACACCTTTAACTTCAGATTCAATTTGGTCTGGACGGCAGAAAATATGAGAATCATTTTGCGTAAATGCTCTAGTTCTTTCAATACCACATACAGCGCCACTTGCTTCATACCTAAAATCGTTAGCAATCTCAGCGATTCTAATAGGTAAATCACGATAAGAATGTAATCTATTTTTAAACATCATCATATGATGTGGACAATTCATTGGTCTTAAAACGTAAGCTTCATCATCAAGTTCCATTTCAGGGAACATATCATCTTTATAATGGTCCCAGTGTCCTGATGTTTTATAAAGTTCAACATTACCAAGAGAAGGAGTCATTACATGTTGATAACCTAAAGAAATTTCTTTATCCATAATATAATCAACTAAACTACGACGAACAATAAAGCCATTTGGTAACCACATAGGGAGTCCTTTTCCTACTAAATCACTAAACATGAATATACCTAGGTCTTTACCTAATTTTCTGTGGTCTCTTGCTTTAGCATCTTCTAATTCAGCTAAATGTTTTTCTAAAGCTTCTGGTGTATCAAAGCAAACACCATATACTCTTTGTAACATCTTGTTTTTAGAGTCCCCTTTATAATAAGCACCACTAAATTTTAATAGTTTAAAATTTTTAAGTAACTTAACATTATCAACATGAGGGCCACGGCAAAGGTCAGTAAAATCACCTTGACTATAACAAGTAATAACTTCATCTTCTGGCATATTTTCAATTAAATCTACCTTATATGGGTCATCTTTAAACATTTCTAATGCTTCTTGCTTACTAATTTCATGACGTATTATTTTTTTACCGTCTTTAGCAATTTTCTTCATTTCTTTTGAAATTTTTTCAATTTCTTCTTCTGTTAAAACCGTATTTCCTAAATCCATATCATAATAGAAGCCTTCTTCTACTACTGGACCTACCCAAAATTTAGCATTTGGATATAAATGTTTAACAGCTTGTGCCATTAAATGCGCACATGAGTGATTTAACACACTTAAATTTTTATCTTCTTTAATATTTATCATTTCTATCTTCCTTTTCCACCTTTTTTATCATAATAGCCATAATCCATGCTAGATTGCATAGCTCTAACTAATGCTTTTTTTACTTGGCCTTCTTCTTCCTTAAGGCTTACTTTTTCAGCCTCAGATACCGCAAAGGCTATCTTAAACTTAATATCAAAAAGTTCTTGACGTTTTTGTTTAATAAAAGCTTCATATTCTTCTTTAGTCATCTGCGGCTTCATTTGCTCTCCCATAAAACCTCCATAAAAAAACGCACTAATCACCCCTAAAAGGAGCAATTAATGCGGTACCATCCTTCATTATACTTAATTACTATAACGGCCTTGACCGGACTAGTTTTGCTAGCCAATTCATAGGTAGTAACTATTTAACTCTTTTATTTACTTCCCACCACTAGTAAACTCTCTTTAAAAAGACATTTAAATAATCTCGTCCTAATCAAAATTGTTAAATTAATTTTATGTCTATTTTCTTTACTTGTCAAGATTTTAGAACACTTTTTTATTATCTGGATATATTTTTCTTAATACCAATCTTCTTCTTGACAATTCTTCTACTGTTTTTTTAGGCATTTGTAAATGATTTTTAGTAATATTTAATTGACCAGTAATATAATTTAATTTACCATCGTCTATCATTTCAAAATTATCTTTATCTATATCAATAGAATAAGTAAAACCATTAATTTCTAACGCTCTTAAAAAAATATCATAATCAATAGTAATAGTCTTACAAAGAAAATCTAAATTACCCAAATAAGGCATACATACTACATCCTCTTTACTAACTGCATAATCTAAATGATTAGTCAAAATAACCTTAATATATTTTTTACCTTTAGACTTAAATAGTTTATAATCACAGCATGCATCTACGCATAAATTATAAACAACCTCAGGATTTGGTTTGATATTATTTGCTACCTCTTTTTTAAAATCTTTATCTATTTCTTGCAAGTAACTTTCAAAAACTTGAGTATCACTTACTTTCTTTCCTAAATCTATGCCTTTTTTTAAAATTCCGTTATTCATTTTTATAACCTTCCTTTATTTGCAAGTATTAGTTCTGCTTTTCTTTCTTAAGATGTTATTGCAATCAGCATCAGTACAAACAAATTTATCTTTTAAATAAAAGTTTCTGTCCCCATAAATACTTAGAGTACCGTCATCATTTAAAGAATATTCGCCCTTTTCTACTAAAGCATCAACATTATCTAAATTAGTACTATAAATAAATTGCTTCTTACTCTTTACTTCTAATTTTTCACTAGTAACAACAAAACTTTTCTTTTCAACCTTATCAACACCGTCTAAGTTTTTAACAAGTTCTACCAATTCCGTTGCTTTTGCATTTTCAGTAAAATACGTTGTAATAGAAGTATTACCTTTTTCAATAGAATCAATAATATCATAAGATTTATAATTTCCAAACTCTTTAATCTTATTTTCAATATTACTAATTTGTTTATCAGTAACACCACTCTTAGTAACTATAATAGTTCCAAAAACTTCCGTACTTCTACACCAAGTACCTTTAAATTTATTGCATCCACTTAAAAGTAATAAAGACATTACTAACACTAAAATTTTCTTTTTCATATTTAATCAACCTCTTTTGATTTGTTACTATATCACAAGTTATTAAAACTTACAAGCCTTTTACTATCTAACTTATAATAATTATTCTTAACCTTCAACCACCTAACCTTTTTAAAGCTTTTTCCTATTTTAAAACCTCTACTATAAACTTACTAAATGACTCTTCCAAGTACTTATCCTTTTTAAACTTTTTATCATCATCATTATAATAAGCCTTATCATCATTAAAAATAAAGACCGAAGAACTACCATTATTATTAGCCATATTATCAATAGTGCTTCTTAATTCCTTACTATAATTAAAATTCTGAAACAAAGTTATATAAAGATATCTAATCTTATCATTAGAAATTAAATCCTTACTAATATGTTTAAAATAACTTTTCATATTATCAAGCATTATTTTTTTCTTATCATCCAAGTTTTTCCCTTTTAAAGACTTATACTCTTTAACAATAGTATTTTGAAAATAAGAAGCCGTCTTTAATTCTATAATTGCTTTTATATCTTTTTCATCATACACATTAACGCCATAATCACTAGCATTTTTTCCTACAATCAACAAGTCCCATTCACTCTTATGATTTTTAATATAGGAATTATTTATTGATACTTTATAAGGCAGCTTCTCTTCTTTTATAATACTCTCTATTAATTCTTTAATAATCATGGCAAATATATTCCCAGCCATTTTAGAATAAGAAGTATTATTCTTTCCTAAACAATCTCTAATAGCACTATAATACTTATCCACAAATACTCTATTATACTTTAAATCATCTTTAATCATACTAAAAAACTTTCTACTCCTTAAAATATATCAAAACATTATCTTTTAAGCAAGCCATATTTTCATTTAAATATAATACTATATTTTTAAAATCAACCAATATAAAAAGTAAACAGTCCAAAACCATTTACTTAGTTTTATTAATCATTAATTGTCCTGGTAATAAATAAATTGTTCCATTCATACTAGTTAGTTCACTAACATTTCTTTTAAACTTATCAGCTACCGTACTTAAAGTATCCCCGTCTTTAGTTATATAAAAACTATACCCACTCTTAGGAATCATTATTTTTTGATTAGGATAAATATAATCATCCATATTTAACCCATTTAAAGCAGCTAGTAACGTTGGATTTATATTATATCTTCTTGCTATTGCATATAAATTATCCCCACTATTAACTGTATAAGTTGTAAAATAATCATTACTTATAGGAACAGCTATATCCATACCAGCTCTTAAGTATTCTTCATCATAAATATTATTAATACTTAATAATTCTTCTTTAGTTGTATTAAACTTACCTGCAATATCATTTAAAGTTTCATTATAACCTACTGTATATTTATCATACATATTAAAAATCACATCCTATTAGTAGGATATGACCATTATTATTTTATGTTAATCATTTTTAATAACATACTTTTTCTTTTCTTCCATCATAAATTCTGTAATATTAGTTTCTATTTCTGGTAAAGCTTTTTTATCAATATTACTTAAATTTACTAACTCTTTTACCGTATCAATCGTTATAATACCCCAAATAAGTCCTTCATATACTTCTAAATCATTAAATAAATCGGGAGTAATAGAAGTTAGAGCATACCCAGCTATAACTCTTGATTGACCAATTAAAATTCTTTTATTTGTTAAAGCTAAAACACAAGTACTAAATATGTCCTTATGTGATTCATTTTTTTGAGCAGGAAAAGCATACAATACTTCTTCACCAGGATTTAAATGTCTTTCAATAACAGCTGCATGCTTTCTAAGACGCCAATGAATACCACCATGATATCTTTGTTTATATTCCAAAACCTTTTTATAAACAGGACCTATTTCTTGTTTTTCAACAGTAACCAACATAATAACCACCTACCTAAGTTTTATCATAAAAGTAATAAAAAATCAATCTATATAATTAGTAAGGAAATAATAAGCCCCAAAACCAATAGCTATTATAACTAGAATAATAAAGATAGCTAAAATAACGGTTCCCAAATGCCCTTTTTTAGGTTTTGCTTCTTCTTCTACCTTTACCTTAACCATTTCTTTTTCAACTACTGGTTCTTCTTCCTTAGGATTAATATCTCCAATAACTTTATAATGTTCTTCTACTTGTTCATACTTATTTCTTACTTCTTGATTATGGTTAACAGCATTCAAATTAATACTAGTTTGCGTAAGAGCCATATCTATTCTTGACTCGCCAAAACTCAAGCGGTGTTCTTCTTCTAAAGAAACCAAATTATCAATCGCACTAAAAATAACATTGCTAATAACTAAAGCATCCCTTTTTGAAGTATTATTATCAATTATCATGCTCATACTCTTCTTATAAGCCGATACATTCTCCATAAGTCCTCTACTAATATCCTTAAAGAAATCATAATAATTATTAAATAAAGTATTTAAAAAAGCTTCTTTATCAACATATTTATTATTTAAATTAACAACACTACTATGCTCTAAATTCTTACTATAATTAAATATTGGTAACATACATACTATACTAGAAGTCTTACTCTTATAAACACCATAAGTATTTAACTCAATATTATTTTGATTAATAACATACATTCCTAATAAATAATTTATATAATTTAACTTTATCTTATATAAAGCTTTACTATCTAAATTAAAAACATAACTAATTATATTAATAGGAAAATCAATTAATTCTTTTATTTCTTTCATATCCATAATAGGATTATTTTTACTACTACCATTTAAATGGATATAATTAGTTAAAAAATCGGGAATAACTGACTTTTGTTCTCTAATCATTACTACTATTCTTTTAGATAAATCTTCTAAAGTATATACTTCATCGCTTAAATTTAAAGCACTTATAAGAATAGAACCTCTTTGTTTTTCTTGGGTTAGTAAATGAAAAGCCGGCATAGCATTAATACCTAATAGTTTTAATACTTCATAGCATATAATATCTAAGTCATCTTGATAAGGACTATCACTGGTATGTAAAAAACCGAGAGATTCGATTGGCATATATGTTTCCTTACCAGCCTCTTCATCAACTAATCTCTTTTTACTTAAGACTTTAAAAGTTCTTCTATTATATAAATTAATTGCTACATTACTAAGTGGTACTAAGTTAATATTACTAGCTTTTAAATTACCACGAACTGTATCAACTAAAAAGTATTTATCTGCATTATAGAAATTGTTCATCTTACTACACCCTTATCTTCTAACTAAATTATAGCAAATTATTTAAGACTTGGAAATAGTTATTTTCTCTATGTATATTTTAATATCTTTAACTAAAATTTTTCTGACATTCTTTTCTAATATTCTATTTATTAAACTATTTATTAAAATTTATCTTTTTCTTCAACTTAGCAAGTTCCATATTAATTAAAGTTTTAGATAGAGTTGTACTAAGTAACTTTAAACAGTTAAATATTACTATCTTAGTTTGATTATCCAAAGTTTTACTAGCTTTTAATATTTCAAACAAACTTCTTAAATAATTATCACTAATATCACTTACTCTTTTAATATTACTCTTCTCTAAAAGCCCAAAAGTTTCATCAATAATTAATTTACGAGTTTCAAGGTCATAGTTATTAAGCCAATCATATATAGCTTTGTCTAAGTTATCGCTTAAAGCACTCTTGGTAGTTCTTACAAACTTATCATCATTTACTTGCCATGAAGTAGCGGCGTGTTGCATAATTCCTACTTCATTACTTTTTATAACATCTAGATTTTCTTGATTAAATAAAACACCAACCATGCTTTCATTAGGTATAATATTATGTAATTTCTTTCTTACTAATTTATAATTTAGACTGGTAAATTCATTTTCTCGCAAACCCGGTCCGTCAAAGGAATATATTTCTTTAATAGCCATTTTCTTTAAAACTGTAGCGCGCATGGCACCCACTAAAGCAAGATTTCCACCTTTAGAATGACCACAAATAATTACCGAATGCTTATATTTACCGATAATTTTTTCAACATAATTTCCCGCCATTTCTTGCGATGTTGTTGGATACATATAAGAAAGACAAGCATCTTCTTTCCAACCAGATATGGTATTATCAGTGCCTTGAAAAGCTATAACAACCATTTTATTAGGAAGAATAAAACTAACTGCTCCAAACTGTGAATCATTATCGGCAATATAAGTATAATCTGTAACCTTTATTTCTTTAAACCTTTTTAAACTTTTAATAGTATCTAATAGTTTTAGGGCATTACGCTGCGCAATCAAAGACTCTAAAAAGACTTCACGGTCAATATTACTTGCTATCTCTTCTAAAGAATACTTTTTATCATTTTTAAAATCAATATTATCCATTGGTAGATAAGCCAGTTGACTAAATAATAAAATATCTATTTCTGTTTCTTTCTTTTC
This sequence comes from uncultured Bacilli bacterium, assembly GCA_934102255.1. Taxonomy (GTDB): domain Bacteria; phylum Bacillota_I; class Bacilli_A; order RF39; family UBA660; genus CAG-605. The sequence continues at coordinate 31,643 of CAKOSN010000006.1, forward strand.
CTTATAAGTTACATTTCCATATTTATTAATAAAAGAATAATAATTCACATATATCTCTCTTTCTTTAGATTTACTTATTTTTAGGTTTTCTTGTTAATTTAGGTCCATCGTTTTCCTGGGTTTCTTTCTTTTTAGCTTCTTCCATTTCTAAATCGGCTTCATCTATAGATTCCATTATTCCTCTAGCTATAATAATACTATTTTTCTCTCTATCATCCATAATAGCTTGATAATACTGAGAAACACCACCGTACTTTTCATAATACTCATATAAAGAATTTTCTAAAAGAGTAACAGTTATCTCCATAATATCATCATCATCTAACTTAGAAAGCTCACCCGTAACGGAATAAACTCCAATAGAATTATCAGTAAAATCATAGTAATAAGTAATAATTGATTCTGAAGAATCGCCCTTTAAAATAATTTTATTGCCAAATTTTCTTCTTTGATAATCACTTTCTGCTATCATTAAAGCCGTCTTAACAGTCGGATTTTCTCTATAGTATTCTCTTTCTTTTTGGTTCATGGGCGAAACCATATTTTCATTTTTAAAATACTCTATTGTATTATCAAGTAAATAGTTATATTCTAAAATGCTACCCGCGGTTTCTAAAAGATTAAAAAACGGAATAAAGTGCATATATAGTAGTGATTCTTCTAACTTTATCTCTTGATCATCCATATACTTAAGCTTATAACCTCTATCAGCTAAATCTTTATATAATCTTCGTGAATTAAGTCTGGTAAAAATAAATGACTCTAATATGCTTCCTATCCAAAATACCATTGGTCCCATAAACGCACCACCCTTACGCTTTAAATATAGCACGATTAATTTAATTTAACAATAATCTAATAAAAATATATTCTTAAAAATTCAAGTTTAAGCTTCTTAATAACTTTTCCTCTAAAATATCCGGCATCCCTGTAACTATTTTTTCTGGATTTAAATAACCTTCTTCGATAGCATAATAATATTTGGCTTTACTACCACATCTTCTTATAAAGACTTCTTCATATCTTTTTACAGTATCTGTTACTAACCTTTTCTGTTCTTCTAAACTTAAATTAACTAAAACACCATCTGTCTTTAAAATGATAATATCTTTAGAATAAATATCAAAAATATAATCAATACGAGAAACCTCATCATCAGATATAAAAGTAATTGAATAAGGACATTTTCTTTGATTATAATACCTATTAGCTACGTCTCTTAAAGTACCAACATCACCGTATTTTAAATACCAACTCTTTTCTCCTTTAGTAAATGGCTCTAATAAATGATTACTTTTTAAATATTCTATAATCTCTTCTCTATTTAGATTATAATTAATTATATGATAAAGAATATATCCTAAGTTTACTAAAGGAATAAATTTTACTAAAAATGTTAATTGTAATAAGGAGTCATCATCTTCTATTCTTACTTTATATCCATTTTCTCCCGCATCAACATATAATCTATTTTGATTTAGATAATTAAAAGCAAATGTTTCTAAAATGCTTCCTAAATAGAAAAGTAATGGTCCCATATTATCACTTCCGTTTTTTTTATGATAGCATGTCTTTCCTACTTTAACAATAATTAATAGTGAAAAAAATTCTCTAGTACTTAAAACTTAGAGAATTTTTAATTTATTTAATAAGATTTATATTAATGTTACTATTAATATTCATAATTAAAATGGTTGGTATTATTTTTATAAGTAATTTTATTGTTATTATTTAACACACATTGTTATTACTTAACATCCTTCATTTTTTATATTATTATTTATTTTGATACTACTATTGTTTATTGTTATTTATTTCATCTTTAACAACTAATCTAATATAACTTTCTAATTCAGCTACTAACTTAGTTGCATCAATAGCTAAATTTTTTTCTTCTTCTTGTCTATCAAAATTAGTAGGTTCTTCGCTTTTCTCAATAGCTTGTTTAACTAAGTCATCCATCGATACTTCAGGTTCTGCGGGTGCTGTTGGTTCGGTTGGAATATCCATAACATTGATTGGCTTTACTACTTCTTCTGTTTTTACCGTATTAGTATCTGGTACTTCTACTGAAATTCCTGGTGTTACTTCTTGACCAATACTAGTATTTTCTGTTTCTGTTGGATAAATAGCTGGATTATCTATTAAGCTATCAGATACTGGAGCAACTACATTATCAACAGGCTTTTTAGCCATATAATCACTAATTAATTGAGTTTTAGCCGCTTCTTGAACTGCAATAACTCTAGAAAAATCATTAGTAGCTTTAATACTTTTAGGCATTTTAATATAAGTATAGTTATAAGTACTACCACTTATAATAGCACGCATAACATTTTTAACTTCACCCCATAAAGTTTCATCACTTATTTTAATTAAACCATTATCTGTAATTTCACTAACCAATAATTTTACTAAGCCATTTTGGTCAAGTTCGTTACTTGTAGCGATGCAAAAGTTATGTACTAAATTATTAAATTCAATACTAAAAGCACTTATAGCATCCACTATTAACTTATCATTATTATCCTTTAATATTTCAATCTTTTCTAACACACTAACCATCCTCTACTCTTATTTTATATCTTTATAAATCTTACTAATTATAAACCATTTTGCACCATAAGAACAATATTTTTCTAAATAATTATCTAAAAAACTAATTTTATTAAACTTATTATTACTTTTACTATCACGGTAAAAACCTTTTAGCCTTATAGCACTATAACTTATATCCCCAACTATATAATCAAAATCATCAAAATATTCTGTTAGCTTTTCAGATATATCCATACTATTTAATATATCATTATCATCTTTTATAATGTAATAAGTTATATCATTAATTACCTTTGTTTTCATACTAACATGAGTCCTATCGTTATTCCTAAAATTATAATAAATCCAAAGAAACTAGCAAACATAATTAAATTAATACTACCACTATTATCTGCTAAGCGATACTTAGTATTACTTAGTTTGTTAACGTTAGCCATTAATTTATCATAGGCCCTTATTCCTATCGGATTAATATGAAAATAATTATATATACCATTATTAATTTCTTCTAAAGTAGCATTATTTACTTTAACTATATCAGTTTCACTAAGATTAAACAATTTATAAACACTCATATCTAGTATTTTATCTTTCTTAGGAATCATCATTATAGCATAATCTTTTCTACTAAAAACATTACTATAATAAACTAAAGCACCGTCTGGATTAGTATTATATAATTCATTTAACTTACGACAAGCTGAATTACTATTTTTAGATGAATATAATAGATTTTTAAACTTCTTTTGTTCTTCTTTACTAACATCAACACACAATGTTTTTAAATAAAACATATCTATTAAATCTTCTTGAATTATTAAAAAATATGGATTTTTATATTGATTACAAACCTTATTATAGTTATCTCTTTCTAAATAATTATTAAGGTCATTAAAAAATTTGTTTACTTTTTCTTCACTTAAGCCATACTTTGTTAGATTATGTAAAAGACTAGCGGAGCCGTTCTTATAACGGGCAAGATAAGGATTCATAATATCAACTTTACTATATATAAAGGTTAGCATCATCATTACATATACTAAATAATCAGTTGCCAAATCATGATGATTTTTTTCTGTAAATAAAACATACTTCTTAATAGCAGTATCAAATCCAATCGAAATAAATATATCCATTATCTTCACCTACTATCTCTATTTATAGTATACCATAAATTCTAAGTTTTAAAAGTAGAAACTAATTTATCTAAAGTAAAATTTACATTGATATAATTTTTTAATAATAGATTTTATTTCACGAGTTTTACATAGTTAAAAACTTGTACATATTTTTTTCGAAATTAAATATCATAATAATGAACACTTGTGATTGAATTAAATTTTAAGTTCCCGTATTGATTATAAAATTTCATTATAAGTTTAAGTTCCCATAATAACGGGGCTTTTTTCATTAAGATGTTGCTTTTTGTAAAATTTGTGATAGTATATATTCGTCGGAATTAATTTTACTCCACGCAAAAAAGTGTACGAGTTTTAGCGTTTTTAAGACTAAGTTCCCGCCATTATTATTAAAAATATTTGATTTATGTTAGCTTATTTGCCAATAAGAATGAAGAAAATTTGTTTCTTCACTCTGATTAGCACATTATAATTCAAATGTCTTTTAAGAAAATAATATCATCTTCATTTAAGGTAACATTATCAGGTTCAATATAATCACAGTTCAATTTTTCTATGAGTTCTGGATATAATTTTTTAGTTAAATCGAACGGTGTTGCACCATTTAATGAAAGTCGTGGAACTGCATTAATATTGTCTTGAAGTCGTTTAACTGTTTCATTGGTTAAATCATCAAAACATGTTCCTTTTGGTAGAACTCTTCTGATATACTTATGATTAACTTCTACACCATGCTTTTCGTAAGAAGAGTATGGGTGACAGAAGAAAATATTGGATACTTTATTGCCTGTTGTTAAATCTCTTTCAAAATTTAAGACTGAGAAAAATTCTGTACCATTGTCTGTAAGAAAAATTCTAAAAACTTTTGAGTAAAGGGTTATACCAAGTTTTTCTTTAAGCATATTGATCTTAGCATTTACTGATGCTGAGTCTTTTTTATTAAGTAGAAAAATCAACATGAAATGCATTTTTCTAATGTATAAAGTAAGTAGGCATTTTTTGTTTTCAATTTTACCTACAACAGTATCCATTTCTACTATATTCATTCTTGGGTGTTCTTCTGAAAATAAAATCCTCATACTTCCTTCCTTTTAATAAAGCAAGTTCTCTTTTGCTTGTACTGTCTTTAGTTGATTTCCTTTTTTTATATCTGATTTTTTTAGGTAAATCTGCATTAGTTAAAGAAAATACTCCAATATCGACATACTTGTAAAATGTAGCCTTTGAAAAATATAGGATATCAGGATGGTTTATGTAAACCTGATTAACGCTTTGCTTATTGTTTTTTATTAATGGAACGATTTGCTTTTCTATTTCATCTATAGATTCTGGATTAATATCAATACCTGTTCTGGAATTAATAAGTAATTCCTCATAATGTTTTTGAGCTTGACGATAGTCATAAAATAAATGATTTTTTAAACAAGTATTTTTTAATGGACAGCTATTACAAACATATCTTTTTTTGAGAATGTCACATTTATTAATAGTATCATTAATAGCTTTCTTATCGAAAGCTTCAAAATGATAACTTTTAATATACCTGTTTCTTCTGACTTCCTTAGAAACAGTAGTTCTGTCTACCCCAATAGCTAAACCTATTTCGGTAAAGCTTTTACCTTTATTAAATAATATTTGAATTGTTTCTCTTTGAGAAATATTTAATTGATTATAATTTGTCATAAAAAATTCACTCCTTTGTATGACAAATAAACCAACGGGTATATATAATAATGCTAAAGTATGCAAAAAGCAAATAATGGGGCTTTGCCCCAAACCCCAAGGTTTAACGACTAAGGGATTTCAAAAAAGAAAGTAAAAAAAAGAGACTAACTCTAAACTAAGAGCCGGACTTCCTTTTTTGCATATCCATTACTTAGTACTCTGGTCGCTCCTCAGCGTAGCCACATCCCATAAGTAATAATATGTATTATACTGTGTATACTAATAAAGTAAATAGTAGTTTGTATATTAGTTTTTAGGATTAACTTCCCATCATTAAGAAAACGGGAAGTTAAAAATTTATTTTATCTAATGAACACTTGTGGTTGCAAAAAGTAAAAAATATGCTATACTACTTAGTGAAAGAACTTTAATGTTCTTAGATAAAAAAAGAGATACATTTGATTTTGATATGAACCCCGTTTCTTGGACAAAGGAAACGAGGTTTTTTATATGAGCAAATTGAGCTATGAAGATAAAATAAATTTATATAATGATAGAAAAAACGGTATGAGTATAAACTCGCTTGTATTAAAATATGGAATAAATCATGCAGGAATAAAATATTTAATAAGATTAATAGATAAAAACGGTTTTGATATATTAAAAACAGTGAAAAATAAATATTATTCAACCCAAGATAAAGAAAGAATTATTAATCGAGTGTTGATGTATAATGAATCTATAAATTCAGTGGCAATCGATGAAGGTCTTTTAAGTAGGGGTATGCTTCAAAATTGGCTTAGGGATTATAAAAATATGGGTTATAATATAGTTGAACAAAAACATGAAAGGAGTTCTGCTATGTCAAATAAAGAAAATAAACCTAAAGTTAGTGAAACCCTAGAAGAAGAAAATGAAAGATTAAAAAAGGAAAATTTATATTGATATGAACCCCGTTTCTTGGACAAAGGAAACGGGGTTCATATCACTCACCAGAGTTGGTGTTTTTCAGTTTTCCCCTTTTTAAAGTTTAAAACTAATCCCTTTTGCCGGAATTTATTATCTTGTCGATTAAGACCAAAATAACAATAAGAGCAACTAAATACTCCATTATTTTCCTTCATTTCTAGGACCACCTCCTCAATTTCTAAAAAACAGGTTTAAAGATTTGGACTGAGGGCAAAACACCTAACAATCAAATGTATCTAATAAACATGGTACCACAAAGACCGGTACAAATCTACTAAAAAGGCATACTTTATTAATTTTTAAGTTATTAACTTTTAGCATTATTACTCTCGACATTCTTTTCTAAATAACCATTAAACATATCCGGAACTCTTCCCATTACCATACGACTTGCCAAAAGGATTTCATAATCACTATTAATAGAATCATCTAAGCCAAAATAAATAACATTAGAAATAAAACTGACCTTTAAATACAGCTCAATTAAAGCATTATTTAAACCATAATTAGTTACTTTAGTCTTAATACCAGTAAGAACATTACTATTTAGTGCTAACTTTAAAGGAATACGATATCCTAAATTATTTAATAAAATATTAGAACTAGCAAGACCAATCGGATATCTAAGTACCATACTACCCCTTTTATTTTTAGCATACGCATCAACATCACCATAACTATCCGTCTTATTTTTTAACTCTTTTACAATATTTCCCATTAATTCATAAGCCTTAGCAGTATTAATATCAATATTTATTATCTCTTCTTCCTTATTTTTATCTAAAGAAATTAAATCATCAATTAAATTACTTCTTAACTCTTTAGTATCAACATACTCTTCTACTAATAAATTATCATAATACACAATATTATTTTTAACTATATTAATTAATTTAGGACTTATTAACTTTCCTAAACTATTAATAGACCATACTACTTCTATTATAATTAATAATATATATATCCATAAAAAGTTAATTTCTTTATGTCTTTTAAATCTTTTCATACTAAAATATATTAAGCCACTCTAAAAAAGAGAAGAATTATTTTTTACTTCTTCTCTATTAATTTATCCTTAATTAAAAGTTTATACCTAATCTACTTAATATTCCTAAATCCAGAACTCTATCTAGGACAAAAACAGTTCCTATAATAACGGCAATTACTATTAAGAATATTAATATTTTTACAAAAATACGCGGTTTGGTAGCTTCTTTTAAGTCATCAAAATCTTCAAAATCATCTTTAGTAAATATTTGTGTTGTTGTAAGTTCTATACTATCAGTAAATTCATCGGTATCATCACGACTAACTACTTCGGTTGTATCAAAATCATCATCAGTATCATCTAAATCAATATCATCATATTTATCTTTTTTAGAATCATTTTTTACATTAACCTTAGTATCCTTAACATCTAAATCGATATCATCATCAAGCATTTCTGATGCTCCAACTACTTTAGTATCTTCATCATTGCCAGTAAGTTCACTTAACATATCTAAAGGTTCATTAGACTTAGTATCTTCTAAATCAAAATCATCTAATAAATCATTACTTTCTTTTTTACTAACATGTTCTTCTTTAGAATCAGAAGCATTTAATAAAGCATCATATCCTTCTTGTTCCTTTAGATTTATTGTATCGATAAGTTCAATTAATTTTTTAGAATCACTACTTACTTTACTTTTATTTTCAAACTTTTCTTCTTCGCTAATATCTTCATCATTTAAAGGCTTACTTTTAGAAGTACTGTTTTCTTTAATATTTAAACCATCCAATATCGAAATATTCGTATCACTTAATTTTTTTAATCTTTCAACACCATAATCTGTATTATCTTTATCTTTAGCTTTATTTAATATATCATCTAAATTATATTCTCTAGTTTCTTCTAAATTAATATCTCTACTAACAGGATTATGTTCCATGTCTTTTAAAGTATTACTACTAGGTTCACGATATTTTTTATCAAGCATACTTTTTAGTTTTTCTACATCTATAGTCGTAGTATTAGACTCAATTACCTCTTCTTTTGTAGTTGGTTCTACATCATCAATACTTTCTGCATCTATTCTTCTATAAAGATTAGCGTTCTTTCTGACGCGACTTGGTGTAGTTTCATTATAATCATTCATGTTCATATCATTACCTCAATTACTATTCATCAATAACATGATAGCATAATTTGCAATTTTTTGGTATTACTAATTTACTTTTTTACATAATTATTGATATAATTACTTAGGAGGAAATAATATGAAAAAATTAATAGTAGATGATAGTGTTTGCATTGGATGCGGTATGTGTGCTGCCATGGATGATGAGCATTTTATGATAAATGATGCTGGTTTATCTGAAGTTAAGAGTCAAGAAAACCTTGAAAGTGAAACTTTAAAGAATGTTGTTGATTCTTGTCCAGTAAGTGCAATCAAATTAACTGAAGAAGCAAAAGACAACACAATCGAATTTGTTAAAAAGGATGAAAGTGCTGAAGCTGAGCCTATTGCAGCTTAATTTTCAATTAAGAATATTACCAACAATTAATATTCTTATTTTTTTACCTTAAAAGACACAATTCATAAAAATCCCTAGAACTTAACTTCATTCTAGAGATTTTTTTCTTACTTACTCTTTAATCTTATAAATCTTTGATATTCACCATGAAAGAAAGTTAAGAACTTATTAACTTCATCCATAGTAGTATTACAAGACAAACTAATTCTAATGGTAGTCATGGCACGCTTTTTGTCATTATAAATTGCCATAACCGAAGTAGATAACTCACCGGAAGAACAAGCCGTATTTGTACTTATATAAACTTCGTGGTCTTCCATAGCATGAACAAAACTCTCTGGTTTAATATCCATTAAGCTTATATTAATAACATGATAAATTGAATACTTAGTATTATTAAATTTAAGACCAGGATAATGACTTAAATCATCAACTATCTTTTCATTTAACTTTTTAACATACAACTCTTTCTTATCTAAGTCTATTAAACATAATCTAATAGCTTTTGATAAGGCAACAATTAAAGGAAGAGGAGGTGTTCCCGCACGTAATGGAAAATCCTTGCTACTACCATGTATCAAAGGAACTATATCTACTTTTTCACTCTTATATAAAAGGCCAATTCCTTTTGGTCCATATATCTTATGACCTGAAAAACTTGCTAAATCAACATCATTTAAATTAATAGGTACTTTTCCTAATGCTTGTGTTAAATCACTATGAAATATCGTATTAGGATTTTCTTTCTTAATTATTTGTCTTATCGTTTTTAAAGGCTGTCTTACCCCAACCTCACTATTAACGCCAACAATACTAACTAAAATAGTTTTATCAGTTATTAAACTCTTTAAGTCTTCTAAATCAATCAAACCTTCTGAATCATTATTGACATAACTAATTTTAAAACCAATACTTTCTAAATAGCTAGCTAGTACATACTCTGAAGGATGTTCTAACTTTGATAAAATTATATGATTGCCTCTATTTTTATACCTTAAAGCTACTCCTAATAACGCCGTATTATTAGCTTCCGTCGCCCCGCTTGTATAAATAATTTCTTCCATTTTAATATTTAGGCAATCTGCTATTTGTCTAGTAGCACTCTTTAAAAGGGCTCTTGATTTAACTCCTAAACTATGCATTGAATTAGGATTTCCTATATAATCCCTACTAACCTTAAGTAAACTGTCTAAAACATCAGGATTTACTGGTGTTGTTGCACTGTAATCTAAATAAACCATATTATCACCTTATATCTGTTCTAAGTATAGCAAAAATTTAATAATTAATCTATTAATTTTTGTCATTGTCTTTTTTTCGTTTTTGTTTTTATTCTCTTTGGTACTTTCTCTCCGTTAATACCATAATTCTTTATCTTTTCTAAAGCCTTTTTTTCTAACTGAGCAACTCTTTGATGAGTAAGACCTAAAAGTATCGCTACTTCGGCTTTAGTTTTCATCATTCCAGAACCGTCTAAACCTAATTTTAATCTAATAACATCTTTTTCTCTTTTCGTTAGACTACTACGCTTAAACAACTTATCAAGATTATCAATATATTCTTTGTCTTCATAAACTGTTACAAAATCAATGCTATCATCCATTAGAAAATCACCTAAACCGGTTGTTTCATCTGCTACTAAAGGCTCATCTAAACTTAAAGTTTGTTTACTAGCCATAAGCAACATAAATAATTTTCCTTGAGGTACTTTTAAAATATCTGCCATTTCTTTTAGACTAGGCTCTCTATCATATTTACTATAAAATTCTTGGTAAACTCTTTGATAATCAGTATATAACTTATTAATACCAGCTAAACTATTAAATCTATGTTCCCTTGTAATTACATACCTTGACATTCTTTGTCTAATCCAGCCATAAACATAAGTACTAAACTTAATATCATATTGAAAATTATACAATTTTATAGCAACCAGTACACCTTCAACACCTTCTTGAACTAAATCTTCTATAGAAATTTCATCCTTAACATACCTTTTTGCCATGGCATATACCAGCTTTATTACTCGTAACACAATCTCTTCAGCAGCACCTTTATCTCCATTTTTAGCTCTTTTTAATACTTCTACTTCTTCTTGTTTATCAGTAAATGGTGGCAAACTATAAGATAAATAAGGACAATCACTTTGTACTTCTGAACTATTAACTTCTATCTTTTCTAAATCACAATAAATATAAATAATTTCTCTTATCTTTTCATCCTTAATCTTAGTATCTAAAGTACCTCTTTTTATATAAAGCATGTACAAAGATACAACATTACCTACTATGTTTTCTAAAGTGCTACTATTATCCAGTAACTTTTCAATTAATACATCACTTAAATTAACATCATTCTTTTTGCAAAATTCAATTAAATCTTCTAACTTCTCTAAATAATTTTTAGTCTTGCTTTTTAAATTAAATTCTATATATCTTTCTAAAACCTCAACCGGTTTATTATCTAATTTATCTTTTAAATAACTTCGCATTTTTTTCTCTAACTTAGCTAAAAATAACCAGGTATTAGCAACATCTAAACTCCAACTAGTATATTCATCTTCAACATCTTTTACTGTTTTTCTAAATTCTAAGTTATCCACAAATAAAAATGCATATTTTTTATATGTTTTATCTAAGACTTCTTCAACCACTTTAATTACTCCCATCTTATTTAAGTCTTTTATTTTCTAAGCCTTTTAATTTTTTAAAACTTCTTATCTAAGCCTTTTACCTTTTTTAGTCTTTTAACCTTAAAATTTACCACCTATTTAACTTTTCCAACTATTTCCTTACAAAAGTGCGTTTACTTTTCTTAGCATTCATAAATAATTCTTGAAAAATTCTACTATTATGAATTCTATTTAAAGCACTTTCTTCTATTTGTTTTACTCTTTGAGCCGTTACTCCTAAATAATCCCCAATCATTTTAAGCGGATATTCATCAGGACTGCCATTAAAATGAAATCTATAATAGATTACTACTTTTTCGTTATAACTTAAAGCAATACTATTTAAAACAATTTTTAACTTTCTTTTAACTTCTAAATCCTCTAAATCACTTTCAATATCGATTGATTCATCAGGTATTAAATCAATGGCCCTTGTTTCATTATCATCAAAAGATACAAAATCATCTAAACGAATGTCACTTCTTCTTAAACTAATAATTTTATTTAAACGCTCAACTGATACTCCTAATTTTAAAGCCGCCTCACTAAGCGTAGGCATACTATCATTTTTTAAATAATAATCATCTTGAAACTGCATATAATTATTATATAATGTAACATCGCTACTACCAAGTCTAACTGAATTTTCCTTAGTTCTTATAAACCTCGTCATAGCATCTTTAACCCAGTAATCAGCATAAGTCGCAAATCTTGTATTACAAGTACTATCAAACTTTTTAATAGCAATTAATAAACCAGTAATTCCTTCTTCTACTAAATCATCCACACTAATTTGACCACTAGCGTATCTAATCGCCCTTTTGTTTATCAACTTAATATTTCTTAAAACCAACTCTTCCGTCGCATTCTTATCACCACTTTGGGCTTTTAATACTACTTTTAACTCCTCTTCACTACTATTAAAAGGAGGCAATGCATAACCATAATAAGGATACTTGCTATTAGGACTTATTAAATCTATATCTATATTTTCTAAATCACAATAAGTATAAATAAACTCCCTAGTTACTTCATTAGAAACACTTTTCATTAAAGAACCATTCTTTAAATAAACCATATTTTCTTTTAAAGCTTCTCTTACTATTTTATTTAAAACCTCGTTATCAAGAAGCAATCTTTTTATCATAACATTATTTATTTTATAATTACCAATTTCACATAAATAACTAATACTATCAAGCCCCATAACCCATTTAGTAGTCCCCTTTAGTTCTATATTTATATAATCATTTATAACCTCATAAGGATTACTACTCATTTTATCTCTTAAATAATCTCTAACTAAACTTTCTATCTCCATTAAATAACTACTTGCTATATCAACATCTAAAGTAGTCTTTCTTCTATATTTCTTGGTAATATCATTTACTAAATTTTTTAAAGCTTTTCTCTCTTTAAATAAGAAACGGTACTTTAAAAACACCATATTAAACACACTTTTTAAAACTTCTTCCATCCAAATCCCTCTTTTCAAGTTCAAATAGTATACCATAATTTTTCTAAATTTAAATATGTATTTTTAAGAAATTTCAACTATTTGTAACTTTAAAGTTTAAGTTATATTTTTACTTTTATATCTAGAATAATTTAACACGACCAACCGCTTTCTAAAAAAGTATTTCTAAAAAGACTGTGAATAAATAGTTACTTTATAAATTTAGACTTTTCTTTTTAGTAATAAAGTTTTACAATGTTTTTACATCTTTATAAGATGAATAATATATTTATAATAGAAAGGAATTTATGCAAGAATTTTTAATATATATAAAACAAGAAATAAAAAGAAAGGTTAAATTAGAAAAAGATAAAGAAGAATTAACTGATAAGAAAATTATACCTTTATTAGAAAAGGAAAATGATTTAAATAACGATGAAAAAAAGTGTTACTACATTAAATTATATACAGGCCTGTATTTTAACAATTTAAAAGTATTATCTAATTTAGAAAGTAATAATATCTCTTTAGGAATATTCCCTAGTAATTTAAGTATCTATCTTTTAGATAATAGTTTTACTAAGTTTTTTACTAGTACTTCTTATATTACATTTATTACAAGATATAAACCTTATTTACACAGTTTTTTTCTATCTATTAAAGATTTAGATATATTTGAAAAAGAAAACTATATTAAAAGATTTATAAAGTTATTAACTTATTTAAATAATACTTTAAAATCTTTGGAAAGTGATTCTAGAGTTCTCATAAACAGTTTATTTGCCAAAAAGTCTCTAGATACTTTTACTGATAAAACTTATATGAGTGCTAATAAAGAACAATTAACTAATATAATTGCGCCGCTAGAATTTACTCCTAGTAGTGCTACTATAAAAAGGTTAAACTATCTAATGACTGAAAAAGGTTTTACAATGTTTTTTCATAATTATGATTTAATGTTTGAGTTATTTAGTGATGAAGAATTAATCAATATACAAACTTCGCCAGAATATTTTTTTCAAAAGGCTTTAGATTATGGTCTTGATATTACTAGATGTTTATATATCTATAATCATTATCCTGATATCATTTATAACTGTGGATGTCTAAGTAGTGAAATATTTAGTAGATATTCTAATGATGAAATAATCTATTTAAGTAAAACCATTAATTTTAGTAGTCAAAACGCTCCTAAAAGTTTAAAATCATATGATTTTAAAAGAAGAGTTTTATCTCTTCTTCCCTGGACTAAATAAGTCCTTTTTATTTTTGAAAATTTTTAGCAACACTTTCAAGCTTTACTTCTTCCATACGGTATTTTTGTTTAACGTTTGGATACTTTTCATGGTCCACTTCACTTAGAAACATCTCATAAGGTCTAGCATATACCAAAGCCTCACCATATAAAGCACGATAGATAACTAATTTTTCCTTTGTTTCACTGTGAATTGCCGTTCCTAATACTAAATAGTAATCACCTTTAAAATGACGATAAATTCCATTTACTTTTAATTCTCTCATAAATTAATTTCGTTAAGTCTTAATATTCTTAACATTACCTTTCTTAAAAATATTATATCTTTATTAAATTTACAAAACAATTATTTTTTTCTAAAATCAGTCATTTTAGGTGTCAAACTAGATTTTTCGTACATTTTGTACGGATTTAGCGCTTATTTTCGTACATTTTGTACGTTTTTACACCGTTTTGGTGTACAATTAGGTAATTTTATTATAAAATTATTATGAGGTGAACAAATTATGTACAGAAAAATAACTAAAACATTAATGGAATGGAAAGATAATTTCAAAAAACCATTAATGCTAATTGGAGCTAGACAAACCGGTAAAACTTATATTATTTCTGAATTTTGTAATCAAAATTTTGAAAACTATCTTTATATTAATTTAGAAAAAGAAGAAAATATTCAGAAAATCTTTCAGGATACTATTGACCCAGAAGAAATAATTGAACAAATAAAAATAATTAAAAACATCAGATTTAATATCGAAGATACAATAATTTTTCTAGATGAAATTCAAGTAAGTGAAGATGCAATTACATCATTAAAATATTTTTGTGAAAGTAAACTTCCTTACAAAATTATTTGTGCCGGTTCATTATTAGGAGTTAAAATAAATCGTTTTAAAAAATCATTTCCTGTTGGCAAAGTTAACATAAAATATTTATATCCTATGGATTTTGAAGAATTTTTAATTGCTTTAGATGAATTAGAATTAATTAATATGATTAAAAAGCACTACATATCTATGGAATCAATGCCAAGTGTTATTCATGAAAAGGCTTGTGATTTATACAGAAAATATCTAATCATTGGTGGCATGCCAGAAGTTGTTAAAAATTTTATTGATAATAATAAAAATTTATCTGAGCTTAACTTAGAGCTTCAAGAACAAATTATTACATCTTATCTTGCTGATATGAACAAATATACAAATAATACAGAAAGTATTAAAAATGCTAAAATTTATAATGCTATTCCTAAAGAATTAGCTAGAGAAAATAATACTTTCAAATATAGTATTGTTGATGAAAGTGCTAGAAGCGAAAGATATGAATCTAGTCTTGATTGGTTATTAGCAGCTAATATGATTTTAAAATGTAACTTAGTAAATAGAAACGAATCGCCACTTAAAGCTTTTATGGATGAAAATAAATTTAAGATTTATTTAAGTGATACTGGTCTTCTTAGAGCTTTAGCAAATATCGATTATAGAGAAATACTATTAGATAACAATTCAATGTTTAAAGGTGCTTTAACTGAAAATTATGTAATTTGTAACTTATATCCAACATTTAAAGAACTTTGTTATTATACATTTAGTCAATTTGAGATAGACTTTCTTATAAAAATAGATGGTGACATTATTCCTATTGAAGTAAAAGCTAAAACTAATACCAAGAGTAAAAGTCTTAATGAGTATATTGCTAAATATAATCCTAAATACGCTATTCGCTTATCTCTAAAAAACTTTGGTTTTGAAAATAATATTAAATCTATTCCGTTATATGCAATTTTTTGCATTGAAAAACAGTCCTAAGTTAAAACTTAAAACTGTTTTTTTATTACTCTTCAAAATAATCAAGCATCATAGCTTTTTTAACTCTACGAAGTGTTTCACTAGCTTTAGCGCGAGCTCTTTTAGTACCTTCTCTTAAAACTTGATAAACATATTCCGGATTTTTAGCTAATTCTTCTCTTCTTTCTCTAATTGGTTTTAATTCTTCTTGTAAAACATCATTTAAGAACTTTTTAATTTTCATATCACCTAAACCACCACGACGATAATGTTCCTTTAATTCATCTAAATTTTTATATTCTGGTAAATATTTTGCAAATGAATCTTCCTTACAAAATACATCTAAATAAGTAAATACGACATTACCTTCTACCTTACCAGGGTCAGCTATCTTAATATGATTTGGATCGGTATACATTCCCATAACTTTTCTTTTAATTTCTTCTGGACTATCTTTTAAATAAATACAATTACCAATCGATTTACTCATTTTAGCATTACCATCAGTACCAACTAGTCTTCTTTCATTAACATTTTCTGGAATTAAGGCTTCCGGTTCTACTAAAGTTTCTCCATAAATTGAATTAAACTTACGAACTATTTCTCTAGCTTGTTCAATCATTGGTAACTGGTCTTCACCAACAGGAATTAAAGTTCCCATGAATGCTGTAATATCAGCCGTTTGACTTACTGGATAAGTAAAGAAACCAGCCGGAATACTATCTTCAAAACCTCTTAACTTAATTTCTTCTTTGACAGTTGGATTACGATATAATCTTGATACCGTTACTAAATTCATATAATAAAATGTTAACTCAGTAAGTTCTGGTACTTCTGATTGAATAAAATAGCACACTTTATTTGGGTCTATCCCACAAGCTAAATTATCAAGTGCCACCTCAAATACATTATCTCTTACTTTTTTAGGATTATCAAAATTATCTGTTAAAGCTTGAGCATCCGCTGCAAACAAATACATTTCATCATAATCTCCTTGATTTTGAAGTTTAACTCTGTTTTTTAAAGAACCTACATAATGTCCAATATGAAGTGGACCAGTTGGTCTTTCTCCTGTTAATATAATTTTTTTCATAAATAAATACCTCCTATATAAAAAGTCTCACTCTAACAAATTAGAATAAGACTTATACTCATTGCCACTAAATTGTACTAACATACAACACTTATTTTAACGGTTAAGTAATCCGTACTAGCCTACTTAAATCGGCAAGTCTCTCCATAGCCCATTCAATAAATACTAGTTACAGTATTTCACCAACCTACTGCTCTCTAAAAACGTCTATTTACCTACTCTTCTATATCAGCGATTTCTTCTTTATTTTAGTAAAAATTTCTAATATTTGTCAATACCTAATTAGTACTAAATGATTCTAAAAATCCTTTAATAACAGCGTTATTCATTAAAGTATTATATACTTCTTCATTTATTTTAATTGCATCATCATCGCTTAAAGTAGTAAAATTACTCACATTAGTAAAATCACTAACATCATAGCTTAACAAAATATCTAATTTATAATTATCATTAATACTTATTATATAATTAACATCATTACCAACATCATTTTTAACTAAAATAATATTCCATTCTTTAATAACAGTATCTTCATTATACATTTTCCAAGTAATATTTAAATTATCATTCTTGCTAAAATTATACTCTAATACTTTAATATTATCTAAATAAGTAATAAAACTAATATTTTTATTAACTTTATCATAATTTATTTTAAAAGAACTACTTTCTATTTTATAATCTATTATTATATTATCATCATTTATATTAATAGTTACTATATCTTTAATTTCAATTCTCTTAATCTTTTTAAACTTAGTATATATATTTACATAATATTCACTATTTTCTAAATCTAAATCATCTAAATTTATATTTTTTAATAATATACTAAGCATCTCTTTATTTAATTTATAACTATAAACCGTTACCAAAGTATTCTCATTATTAACATCAATTTTTATCCTTTTCTTTGTAATATTTTTATTGTCAAGAATATTAGATATACTACCAATATCAGAAATAATACCTTCAAAATTATCATTAGACAAAGAAACATAATTATTAACATTATTTTTTATGTTAATTAATTCTTCTTCTTTTAAATCAAATTTATATAAATCATCACTTCTTTTTAAATATAATTCATTATTCTGTAAGCTATAAGTTATATCATTACCGTTTGTTTTAATACTTCCTTCATAATAATTATTATCTTTATAAATACCAGCAAGCTCGATAACTTCATTTGTATTAATATCAGTTAATTTTCCTCTTACGCTAAACGATTTTGAACTATCATAGCCATAATTAAAGAATTCACTATTTAATGTCGATAGTTCATTTTGAATCATACTAATTGCTTTTTCATAAATTTTTGTTTTATCACTCAACTTATCATAAGCTAAAAGTACTAATAAACAAATAAGAACTATTCCCGCCATAATTATAACAATCTTTGCCCAAGGCTGACTTTTCTTTTTTTTCATTCAATACTCCTTCTTTAATAGCATAATAAGTCATAAGTTGGAATAGCACCGAGATATCTCTTACACCTTACATCTGCATTCATAATTTGAGACTTATTGCCAAGTTTATCAACCGCTTCAATAGTTATCTTATCTAAATATAAAACTAAGAAATTACACTTTGAACCAGGATAACATGTTTTTTTACTTTCAAACCATCCGGGATTTATCACAAGGTTATATTTTTCTAAACCAACGCCTGAATCTTTAAACGACCAGTCTATATTAATTAGTATTGGTGAAGCTTTAGAAACAACATTAGCAGAACCAAACCATTGTGAAAGTGGGTTTTTCTTATATAAAATTTTACAATTATAACCGTTGCAGGTTACTTCTGTAACGTTCCAATCCAAAAATGAACTTGCATTCAATACATTTAAATCAGGACCCTCTTTATCAACATAAACTTTAGCATTTTTTGTACATGTCTTACTATTACCAGCATTATCCTTAACCTCATAACTTAAATTAGCTGTTTTAGTTGTTCCTGAATTATAATTCCAGGTTTTACTAACAGTATCTGAATTACAACCACTTCCAGAGTCTTTGCAAGTAGCCTTTATATTTTGAGCTTTCGTTGTCCATGTACTATTTTCTCCAGTCCATTCACAAGTTGGTGGCGTTGAATCTTTTTTAATATTTATCTTACAACTATTAGTATTACCAGCTTTATCTTTAACGTAACCATAATAAGTAATACCATTACTATCAGTATCATCTTTTACTGTAGCATCTTTACTATTATTATAAACAGGACTGCTACTAGTACTTATACCATATTCGCTAACTCCACTCAAATTATCGCTAGTTACTAATTTAAGCTTAACATCGGTATTATACCAATCAGTCTGGTCTTCATAACAAGTTTCTACGTTTTCATAAACATCATGACATGTTTTAAAAATCCAGACACCTATACATTTTTCACCAGTTTTAACAGTTTCTGTCGTACAGTGTTTATTGACACCACTACCTCCAGATACTACTTTTATCTCACAAGTAGGTGGCGTTGTATCAACATTAACCGCCACATCTTTTGAGCATACCTCAGTATTTCCAACATTATCTTTAATCGACCATTCTACTTTTTTATACTGTTTTTCTTCAGTTTCAGTTTCTGTTACATCAAAAGTTGCACATCCAGTACCAATATCATTATAACACCCATAAGTATAAGTATAACTTCTAGACCAGCTTGGATTATCAACAGGTTCTTTACATACCGGTTTATTATTATCAATACCAGTAACATTAACTTCTACTGCTTTACTAATATTGCCAACATTATCTTTAGCATAAGCATAATAAGTTTTATTTATAGAAACATCTTTAAAATTATCTTTAGACGCAATGTTAAATACTGGTGTATCGGTTTCATTTTCCATTAAAGCATAACCATATTCTGCAATACCGGAACCAGACCCATCACTGCCATTAAAAGTTATCCTTTTACTTCCTGTTTCATACTCAGCGCTCATATCAACATTTAAACTAGGTGCCTCTTTATCAATTCTTACATGAACATTTTGTTTATATTGTATACCTGCTGCTTCAATTTGAACATTAATACTGGAATTATAAACTAAAACCGTTGATACTTTATAAATATTTACGTATCTTTCATCATTAGTAGCACTATAGGTTAAATTACCAGTCTTTACACCTGAATTAGTACCCCACGTAATTTTAACATCAGAAACACTAGGTAAAGTCCTAGGGTCTAAAAACAAATATACATCTTTAACCGTCCATTTAATATCTTTATTACTGCCTATGTCTGGATAATTTATGGTATCACCATTTTCAATTTCATAAGCATATATTTTAATCTTTGATGATGCAATATCAGTATCAGCCAAATTACAGTTTGTACTATCAGTTACCAAAACTTCATAATCATCTAAATCTCTTTTAATATTAATATTATAACAATCAAGATATCCTCCTAAAGGGTTACTTATTTTCTCATTTTTATCCGTTTCTCTTTCTGCTTCTAAATAGCCTTCCATTATTAATTTAGCAACACTTATTGTTTCATTATTAATGCTATTACCCTCAGCGTAATCAAGAGCCTTCGTCTTTATAAGCTCTATCTTATTAGCTAAGGCTTTTTCTTTAATACTCTTACTAATTCCATTATAACTAGCAGTTGCAATAGTTACTAAAATACCAATAATAACAATAACTGCCAGTAACTCTGGAATAGTAAAACCTTTATCTTTCTTCATTTCACACTTCCTATCTTACCTAAAGTTTACCACAACTTAAAGAAGAAAAAAAGAAAAAATAAGCTATCCGGAAATCAAATAATTATTTTTTTAACAGTCTTCTTTTATTTTACATTCAGAAAAATTCTAAATATATAATTAATAATACTGAAGTAACAGAGGAAGAGTACAATGATAACATTGGAATAATGTTGCTTGGAAGTGGTTTTTATAGTAATAGTTCATACAAAATTACTACGAGTATTGTAAAGTTGAGTTCTACTTTTAGGTATAAAATCAGTATTGTTTGGCAGACAATACCTAGTGTGAGAAGTTATGATATTTTGGGTATTGGAATTAATAGTAATGTAAAAGTAAATTCAGCACCATATTTTAGCATGACATATTGTTATTCAGTTAATAATTGTAAAACTGTGCAAACATCTATGAAAAGGGTTTTTACGACTGGTGCAGGAGTGACGTTTAAATGGACTAGTGAAAATTTAACTAGTGCTAATGCATATTTTTATTTCGATGTTTCAAAAAATACCAATAATACTTTGAAGAGTTTATCTGCGTATGGTGCATACGCTAATGCTGAAAAAAATGTTTCAGTTAATGTATCTGATAATTATTCTGTTAATTCACTTGGAATAAATTTAAATAGCACTTATCTGGACAGTTATAATAGACACTCAAAAATTACAGCATCATGGACAGGCAGTTGGTAATTCTACTATTTTCTATAAATATCTAATAAATTGAACTTGTAAGTAGTTAAATAATTAGTCTTCTTTTGTTAAATTAATATCATGAAAGAAGATAGTAAAGGAGATAGTCCGATGATAACATATTAATACTAAACACGTTAACTTATTATTATGTTAATTTAATAACGATTGATATAGTAAGATAACTGGTTTAAGAATAGCATACATAAAAATAATTAAAGAAAGGTAGTTTTGTAAAAAAATTAGGTAAGAAAAATGAAACAAAAAATTTTAAAATTATTTCTATTTTCGTTAGTAGTATTAATGCCTTTATATACTGCTAAAGCTTCTTCTAAACTGCAAAATGATATTGAAGAAGGATTAAAGACATATTTAGGAAGTGATTATAAGGATAGGATTAAAAAAAATACTGAATCAACAGAAAGCATATTAAAAATTGAAGAATTGATTAAAGAAAGTTCTAATTCAACATTAAGCATTGATGATAATGGTGTAGAAGAGCAAAATCTTGATTATCCAAGTTATATTGGAGGCTTTTATGTTGATAATGAAACAGAAAAAGTTGTTATTCAAATAGTTGGAAACAACGCGCCTACTAAATTTAATAATGAAAGTAATTTGTATGATAAAATATTATCTGTGAATGGAACTGCTGAAATAAAATATGTTAATTATTCGCTTAATGAAATTAATGATGTCATTGATATTTTATCAAGCTATTATGAAGAAAATTATGCAGATGGATATATTGATGGTTATTATGATGATATCATTAATAATAGAGTTGTTGTAGAATTAAAAGAATATAGTGATGATAGCATTAATGAATTTAAAAGAAATGTTATAGATTCTGATATAATATATTTTACAAGTTCGAGTAATACTGTTGAATATTCAACTACAACTTATGCTCCAGGTCAAATGATATTACCATTGGGATGTTCCATTGGTTTTAGAGCAAAATTAAATAGCGCTATTGGATTTGTTACGGCAGGTCATTGTGTTAGTGGAGTTGGACAATCAGTTGCAACTTTTGGTACAGTAAAAAAATATCAATATAAGAATAACATTGATGCTTCTTGGATTGATTTAGATGCACAGTATATTATGGGAAAATATTTAAAGTATATTCCAAGTATAAAGTATGGGTTAGAAATTAATAATACCCCAGTTACCAATATTGTTGTTGGTGGTTTGTATGGTAAATCTGGAGCATCTTCTGAATATACATATGGAAAAATAACGAGCCTTAATGCATCTGGGGCGAATGGAATAACAGGAATTATAAAGTCTTCAATTTATGCTAAAGGTGGTGATAGTGGCGGTATTGTATTTAAAATAACTGGAACTGGATCAGCACCAACAAGTTATCAGACTGCAGGAATTGTTCATGGCGGTGATGTGGGTGGCGGAAATATGAGATTTATAAAAGCTAGTAATGTTGTTTCAAAATTTGGATTAACAACATATTAAAATTTTTAAAATAGTTTAATACAAATTTGTTATTCTGATGTAATGGCACTTAATTATAGTGCCACTTTTGTTATTCATATTTACTTTTTTTGACTTATTTGTAAATATGTAGTATATAAAATATAGAAAGGATTTTTTATGAAAAGAAAAGTATTAATTATATCTATTATATGTGTTTTATTAGTAATTACATTTATAGTTATTTGTAGTAGTTTTAATAAAGATAGTATTGATAAGACTAAGAGTATTATAGTTACTAATTTAAAAAGCGATAATATAAGTAAAAAGGAAATAACTGATAAAGATAAAATTAAAGAAGTAATAAGTATTATTAAAGAAAGAAAAGAATTAGAAAAAGATACTACCATAGAATATGGTATACCTGATTATAAATTAGAGTTTTTTAATGGAAAAGGTAATACGATTAAAGAAGTTAAGTTATATTATTATAATGATGGTACTGCTTATATAACTTTTGATGATAATGAATACTTTAGTATAAATGGAATCAAGTTACTAAATATTGTAGGTTATTCTATAATTGAAAACATTAAAAGCAATAGTAAATGATACAGAAGTATTAGAGCCTGTAAATAAATTTGTGTAAATAAGAAATCTTTCCATGATAAAATAAAAGAAATGGAAAGATTTTATTATGAAAGAAAATAACAATGGAAAAGAAATATTAAAATTATTACAAGAAAATTATGAAATAAATACTGCTAAAGATTTATCAAGTGCATTAAAAGATATGTTTAAAGGTGCATTATAAGAAATGATGAATGCTGAATTTGACTCATCAATGGGATATTCTAAGTATGATAAAAAGACAGAAAAAACAAATTATAGAAATAGTTCAACAAAAAAGAATTTAAAGAGTGAATTTGGTTCTTTTGAATTTGAAACACCTAGAGATAGAAATGGTGAATTTGAACCTAAAAATAGTTTCTAAAAATGCAAGAGATGTATCAGGAATAGAAGATAAAATTATATATTTATATGCCAAAGGATTAACAACCAGAGATATAAATGAGCAAATTCGGGAATTATATGGTATAGAAGTATCTGCCACAATGGTAAGCAATATAACTGATCAAATAATACCTGAAATAAAAGAATGACAAGAAAGACCATTAGATGATGTATATCCATTTGTATTTATAGATGCAGTACACGTAAGAGAAGATAATCATATAGTTAAAAAAGCAGCTTATGTTGTTTTAGAAATCAATTCAGAGGGGTTTAAAGAAGTTTTAGGAATATGGATAGGCGAAAATGAATCAGCTAAATATTGGCTCGGTGTATTAAACGAATTAAAACAACGAGGTGTTAAAGATATACTTATAATATGTAGTGATAATTTAACAAGAATTAAAGAAGCTATAAATGCAGCATTTCCAAATACAGTACAGCAAAGATGTATTGTTCATATGATAAGAAATTCAGTAAAATTTGTTAATTATAAAGATTTAAAAGAATTTACAAATGATTTAAAGAAAATTTATACCTCAGTAGATGAAGAAAAGGGATATGAGCAATTACAAGAAATAAAAAATAAATGGGATGATAAATATGCTTCAGCATTTAAAATATGAGAATCAAACTGGGATGCAATTTGTCCTTTCTTCCAATTTTCTGATTCAATTAGAAAAATCATGTATACAACAAATACAATTGAATCGTTAAATAGACAATTTAGAAAATTTACTAAAACTAAATCCGTTTTCCCAACTGATATGTCATTACTAAAATGCCTATATCTAGCTACTAAGAATATAGCAAAAAAATGGGATCAAGCATATAGAAATTGGGGACCTATATTATCTGAATTATCTATTATGTTTGATGGAAGAATTTAGTTCTTTGAAAATTAAATATTATGTGATATTATTCAAATAGAAAAAAAGGAAACTATATAAAGTTCCTAACTATCATGGTTAGATGTCATTTACACAGAATTCCTTACACACTCAAGAAAAAAAACTGTTAGAAACTAATTATTTAATTTCGTAACAGTCCTAACTTATCAAACGGTCTCTTTCCTTTATTTTATAAACATCTATTTTACTTATATTATCCATAAGTTCACTATTTAAGGCATTATAACTATGTTCAATATCTTGAATCATCAGTTCTAATTTATCAACTATCTTTAAATATACACTCATTTTATTTTCTAAACCTTGTAAATATTTTAAGTATACAAAATCTAGGGGAATATCATATTTAGTACTGTTTTTAGCTTTATACAAGTTATCTCTTAAATCTTTAATATCAGTTTTAGTTACACTAATTAACCCATTACTAGGATATATAAGTTTCATGATAACTCCTTATTTTTACCTGTAACTTCAATTACTCTATTCATATCATTTACAATTTCATTGTTAATATCTTTTAATGATTTAACAAATCTTAAATACTTATCGCGGTCTTGAGCAACCACATTAAAATATTTAACCGAAGCTGCTCCTACCCACTCTTTAGTATCAGTTGGTACATTTTCTAATCTATCAAACATCTTATTTATTTCATATTCTAATTCATCAATAGATTTTTTTATACCATCTGTTATTTCTAAAGCATTATTAGTATCAACATATTTTATCGCCATAATTCACCACTAATTTACCGTTTGTTTTCCTTGTAAAGAATCTATAACTTCATCGATTGCCGGTATAACAACAGTTCTTAAATAATTAATAGTAGAACTTATACTAGATTGTAAATCCTTACTTTTCTCCATTGTTAGACTAGGCATATCATTAACCATATAATTATTATTTAAATCTTTAACTAAATTACTACTTGCTTCATTTACTTTAACTAAATGGTCTAAAGTTTTATTAACTGACTCTTTTAAAATTTTATATTGCTCTAACTTTGCTACAATGTCATTAGATGTCATAATAAATATTAATCTAAGTTCTTACCAGTGGCTTTAGATCTTAAGGTATCAGCATCACTTATAGTTGTAGTTGCAACTGTTTTAGCTGATTCTTGGAATTGGGCATAAGCACTATCAAGACCTGCTGCAACTTGATCTAGGCCAGTTAAATATGTAGTCATTAAATCTTTAACAGATTTTACATATTGACGAGCAGCCTCATTAGTTTCCCCTTTTAAGAATGTATCAATTTCTTTACCGTCATCGAAACTGTTTACAGAAGCTTGCATTTCTTGAACATATTTTTTGATGTCAGATTTTACATCTTCAATAGCCGATTCGCTCATACCAGCGAAGCCACCATCGTAAATCTTACTTGGAGTTGTAGCGCCAGTTATACTATTTTTAATTGATGATGTAGCATCTTTAACAGTGTTTACACCTTCTTTAACAACATCAGCGCCTGATTTCCAAATACCAGAAAGAGCATTCCACGCCATTCCAACAGGAGAAGAATTCCACATAAATTTTCCAACACTACCTAATAGACCCATACTAGTTACCTGCCTTTCCAAATAAACTATCTTCAGCCTCAGCCATTTTATTAACAATTTTAGCCATTTCTTGTTCTAAAGTTTCATAGTAAACATCCAAAGTAGCTGACATTTTGTTTGCTAACTCAACCATATTTTCCTTAAATCTGTCTGCAGAAGCCCCTCTCCAAGCACTATCTACACCACTTTGTAATTCACTCATGTACTTAGACATAGAATTTTTTGTTTGTTCTATTAAATTAGCCTTAATATTAGCCATTGCAGTTTTCATTGCTTCAGGATCATAACCAATTGTAGAACTATTAATATCATTTAAAGCCATAACATATCCTCCTCTTAATCTATCATGTTTTTGCTTTTCTCTTTAATAGATGCAGCTAAATCATTAATAAGGGTAGTAAGATAATTTGTATCTTCTTTAACCTTTTTCGTTAACATAATTAAATCATCAGAATATGAAACAATATTACTTTTTATTCTTTCATAATTACTGCTTAAACTAGTCATTTTAACATTCAAAGCATCAAAAGTATCACCTTTATAGTAATCCTCTAAACTTATAAACTTACTATAAATATCATTAAACAGCTCTGATATTCTATCAGCATAATCTAAAATATCCATACTAAGTTCGCCTAGAGCATCAACATTTACTTCATACCCCATAAAACGATTAACCCTTTCTATCAAGCCTCACGTACTCTCTACGTTCATCTTCATTTTAACATAAATAAAAGACTTGTAAACACTTTTTTAATTTTTTTTATTTAATTAGTGTCAACAAGCCCTAAATTTTACATTAATTTTTAAAATAATACTAACTCTGTACCATTTCTAATATCACTTTTACGTACTAATAAATCTTTAGAATAAATTAATCCAGTCTGTCTATTAGCAAGAAATACATTATCTTTTTTAGGATAAACTTTAGAAAGTTCACTTACAACATTACACAGTAATATTCCTATTTCCCCAATATATTTATTAACAGGAATATACATTTCATAAGTTTGATCTATTTCAGGTACAAATAACTTTATTAAAACTTTATATTCCATTATTCATCACCATCCATCATTACTTTAATAACTTTATAAGAATCACTATCTACTTCATATCCTAAACCAGCAAAGCTAAGTTTCTTATCATCATTAGTTAAACTACTAGTCTTAAATAGACTCTGAGTTCCAAAACCATCACCTAACCACAAGCCATTTTTATCAAGTTCATTATACCAACGTTCTAATTTTAAACTTCTAATCTTATCATAATCATCAATCATAATATAAATAGTCTTTTTAGCATCTTTAACATGACTAAATAAGTTATCATAAATCTCCGCGCCAGCCTTAGTTAAACGTTTTTTATACTGACCCATACCTATAACAATATTAACAGCATAATCTTGGGAATCACTTCTATTTAGGCAATCATGTTCTAAAGAAGCCGTTAAAACATCAAAATCATCATTAAATAATTTAATATCTAACTCCGGTAACTTAAAGATATTTAAAATATCAATAACTCTAACCTTTACATTAGGTACTTTAGCTAAAATATTAGTAAGAGCATAAATAAATGATATATAATCTCTAATATTACGTCCTGTAAATAAATGAATTTTACTCTTAAGTAAGTCATATTTAGTAACATTTTTACCAACTAAATCATAACCAAATGGTACTTTACTTAAATCAGTTATATATTTAACTAAATCATCACTAGTAACATTTTCTGGTACTTTTATTAATTGTTTTACTTTATATAAATAGTAATCACATAATTGTTCCGCAAATTGTTTTATAGTTTCTGTTTCTTTTTCAATCGGAACAATATAAGCAGTTTGGAATTCATTATAAGAATTAACATCAGCATCATTAATTTTAACAATACCACGACCTAAAACATTCTTTGGTATTAAACCACGACGACAATTTGTAATATTACGATACAATGAGTCATCTTTCATTTGCATAACAATAGTATGGTTAAAGTACTGTAATTGTCTTTGTCTTAAAGCCGTCTGAGAAGTAACACTGACAACAAAAACAATACCATATTTAGCAGCATCTCTAAATAAATTTGTAAAGATATCTGTTAATTTTGAATAATTTTCACATAAAACATCAAAAGCATTAATTGTAAAGCAAATTAGTGGTAATTTTTGTTCATTCATTTGATTATAATATGTAAATGAACCATTATAATCTGCCATCATATTTTTACGATTTTCAAATTCTTCAGCAATCAAACTAATAATATTAATAACAGAATCAGGGTCATCTTGTAATATAACTTCTCCAACTTGTGGGAATTTTAAGAAACGACGCAACGATTCACTACCAAAATCAATTATATAATGGGCAATTTCATAAGGAGTGTGTTCGATTATAGACGACCAAAGTAGTGTTGATATAAATCTTTCGCCACTAGCTAAATTATTACTAATTATAGCTACATTACCATTAGCTAAATCGATTTCTAGTAAGCCTTGTCTTTGATTTGCTGGATCATCAAATTCACCAACGGCTATTTTATAAGTATAAGGCAAAGCTTTAGTACGATTATATTTTTTACACAAATCACTAATCATAATAGTAGCAGGCATAACTGGTAACCATAATGGATGAATGCTAAAGGTTTTTTCATCATTTAAGTTAGAAATATATTTGACTACATTTAATAGCTCTTCACCTTGAGCTACTTGATTTTCTTCCTTTTTAATACTATTAAATGAACGAATAGTACGACCAACATTATCAATATAGACAATAGAGTCATCAATTTTTACTTTTAAAACATCGGAAGGATAATACTTCGCACCACACCATGCTGACTGCCCTAAATTGTAATAATCATTATTACCAACTTGTAAATAGAAAGAACCGGTTTGTTTTAAGAAAGCAGCATCTGGACGTTTTAAAACTTCCATGGAATCACTCTTATCCTGTACCTTCAAACATACTTTAAACTTCGAGTTAGACCAGATTTGATCATTAACAACACCACTTGGTTTCTGAGTTGCCAAAATCAAATGGATACCCAAAGAACGACCTATACGTGATGTCGAAATTAATTGTTCCATAAACTCAGATTGTTGTTGCTTTAATTCGGCAAACTCATCACAAATAATTAATAAATGACTTAATGGTTCGCTAACTAAACCAGCACGATATAACTCTTGATATTTATAAATATTCATTGAACTTTCTTTTAATTTTTCTCTGGTATCATTAAATATAGCTTGACGACGGCGTAGCTCTGAATCAATCGCTGCAATCGAACGATAAATTTCTGATTTATCAAGGTTGGTAATTGTTCCAACTAAGTGTGGAAGTTTAATACCTAATTCTTGGTTTAAGAAACTCATGGCCAAGCCACCGCCCTTATAATCGATAAGGACAAATTGAACTTCTTCAGGGCTGAAATTAACAGCAAGCGACAAAATATAAGTAATAATCCACTCTGATTTACCAGAACCAGTAGTACCAGCAACTAAACCATGAGGTCCATAAGCTTTTTCATGAATATCCATCTTAAAGACTTCCCCATTTTGGTCGATACCAATAGGAACCGATAACGATAAAACAGGGTTATTATTAGTCCATCTTTCTAAACTGTTTAGCTGTTCAACGCGACTTAAATTATATAATTCTAAGAAAGTCAAAGACGTTGGTAACTCATATTTTTCTTTTTCAACTTGAACTGGAATATTAGCAAGCTTTTGAACTTGAGCATAAATATTTATCTCATCTTTATTATTAAAATCAGCTTTAAATATTCTTTGGTCTTTATTTATCTGACTAGTCATAATAGCTGATTCGGTTTCATTAACTACAATAAAATCAGAAATTTCACTTGGAAGTGAAGTAATACTATCTGATGTCATAATTATAGAAAAACCAACATTTTGTTTATATCTTAAAATCTTACTTACCAAAGAAACATTTCTTGAAGTCACAATATCATCTATAAAAAATAAATAATATGGACGATAATTAGTAAAACGCTTACGGAAATAGTTTTCATCCCCATTATCATCTACAACTTCTGACTCACTGTTAGCAACTCTGGCATCAAATTTTTTCTCTAACTCACTAGCTATAATTGAAAATTCTTCAACCGTTGTGGCAAAATAACGTAGATTCTTCTGATTATCCCAACAATGAGGCGCTATTCTTAAATAGTCAAAACGTTCAGGATGCTTAGAAAACACTACTATTTTTAAGTCAGTATAAGAATGAAAAGTCAACATTTCTAAAAATAAACAATCTAAGAAAGGATTAATTATAGCTTCTTCACCAACAATCGCATTAACACTATGGTCAGTAAAATTATAACTTACAGGAACATCCTCAATAAATAATGAATCTTTAACAATATCCTTAGTTTTTCTAAGTAAGTTATCCTCATCTTCTAAAGTAAATTTTTCCTCCGGAATATTAATTCTTATTTTCGTATAAGTTCTACCAATTCCCAAACGAATATCTAAAAAATCTTCATGGTCAATACTACGTTGCCATAACTCTTTAGTTTTATTATCTATAATACTAATACATTTATCAGCCGAAGGAAAATTATTAATAATAATACTTCTCTGTTCATCTTTAATTTCATTAATTTGCTTTCTTTTGTCTTCTAAATATTTAGTATACTTACTCTGTCTTAAAGCTTCTCTTTTCTTTCTTCTTTTACTGGCAATAATTCTGGTAATAGTTGGCCATAGTAAAGCCCCGACTACTGTAATACCAACGGTTGCTAAAGAAATAATCAAACGATAGTTAGAGCCTTCGCCACTTACATAATAGCCAAGATAACTTACCATAGATAAAACCGAAGTACTTATCATCGTAAGCTGTGGCCCAATTACTAAGATAAAAGGTGTATCATCCTCAGGAGCAGGTGCTGGTGGTTCATCAACAATTACTAATCCTTCTTGAACTATATAGTTTAGTCTTGGCGCTTTAAAAAAATAGTCATTTTTACTAAACAATGGTAACTCTTCTACTTTACGTTTCTGATAATCAGCAAGTTTATTACCATCAGTAGCAAAAGTACGATAATTTAAATTAGTCGTATTAACCGTTAATTTCTTACCCGGTTGATTAATAATTAGCCAGTTTCCAAAAAAGATTATTTTTAAGCCATAATATAAAACATAATCACCACTTAAAGCCACACTAACATCTTTTAAATTACCATGAGAATTAAAAAAATGATTAGAAGCTGTACTAATACTAAAACGACCATTATTAACCATAGAAATATTTAAAATATCATTACCATTATTAGTACGACCATCATAAGGATAGAAGATATCACAATTAGAACTATTACCAACCGTAATAGGTGTAAACATTTCTAATATCTCAACATTTTCATCATAGCGAGGAATAGAAGTTAAAATAAAATTAGCATTATCATAACTAGAAAAAATACTGTAACATTTAAAAGTTTCTAAATCATTACTATCATTTACAATATCGTTAGAAACATAATCCTTACTTAAATTAATTTTCCAAGTACCATTTACCCCAGTAATATTACCAAGTAAGTTATCTTTTATTTTTAAAGGATACATACCACTTATTTGGTTAGGTAAATTTAATTTTTCAAATATATCATTAAAAAATATAAAAACTATCATAACAAAACCTCTACTATTCTTATATTAAGTATAACACATAAAAGTAGCTATTCACAGTAAATTTATTTAACAGCACAAAAAAAGGACAGAGGTCCTCTTAAATTATTATTGTATTATTAAATAAAATCAACAATACCATTTATTACAATTAAACAATCATTCTATCTCGTTCTTTTATATCATAGACTTCTACAGCAGAATTATCTCTTATAACAGAATCTTCTAAATCAGCATAATTAAAATCTACTCTTTCAATTTTACTCTCTAATCTTTCAACTTCAGTTATATAACTGCCTATTAAACTATAAAGACTTCTAACATAACTAGTATATTGAAAAGAACTAGGCACATCATAATTGCATGATGCTTTAGCATTGTACAAATCTTTTTTAACACTATCTAATTTAAAATCAATTTTATTTTTTAATCCCTGCTCTGGATATACAAGTCTCATTCAATACCTCTATTTTTGCTAATACAACTAGAAACTGAACGCATATTTGAATTCAAACTTTTAGCAAGAAGACGAATAGAATTCACAAACTTTTTATATTCTAAGCGGTCTTTTTCATACGTGCTAAAGTAATAAGTTGCTGTTTGACCTACCCATTCCCTCGAAGTAATTGGCACATTATTCATTTTGTTAAAGAATTTATTAAATTCACTATCTAAATCATTGCATAATTTAATAATTTCATTTGCTATATCTTTAGCCTCTGTAGTATCAACATATTTTATTGCCATAAAACACCTATTTAAACATTCCTTTAAGAATACCTTCAACTATTTTCGAACCAATTTCACTATTAGGTGAACTAGTAGAATCTGAACTAGCCATTTGCTTTTCAAGACTTTTAATTTGAGCATCAATAGCAGGAATTATTTTATTCAAAATTGTATTAGCAGTTTCTTTTATCTTTTTTTCTAAGTTTTGACTACGACTAGCAAGTGCTGAAGAATTATCGTCAATAGTATAATTTTTATCAATAATATTTTTTATTTCTTTAATATCAGTATCAGAACTCAAAAGTAATTTTGCAGTATTATTAAGCGATTGTTTTAATGTTTTATATTTATTTATTTCTCTTAAAGATGTATCAGCAGATATCATAATTTATTTTCTAATTCAAGTTTATTTGTTCTGCATCAAGTCTAATTTGTTCTGCATTACTCTTAATTTCTGATGCAGCATTATTAACATCTGATGCAATAGATTGTCCAGAAGCTATAAAATTATTGTAAGCTTCTTCCATTTCACCAAGTTCCCTTCTCATTTGTGAAACGTAAGCTACTAAAAGATGTTTTACAGCATCAATAAAATCATATGCAGCAGTTTGAGGATCTCCCTTTAAAGCAAGTGTTATGTCACCTTCTTGGTCAAAACCGTTAATCAATTCATCAATCTCATTGCAAAATCCATTTAATTGACTTGCTAATTCCATAAAGCCATCACGACTCATTCCTGTAAAGCCGCCAGACCAAACACTCTTAAAACCAGTAGTAGTAGAATTAACAATATTTGCTAACATACTCTTACCTTGTGTTAGTATAGTAGATGCAGTATCTCCTATATTATGTTGAATATTTCCAACTGTACTTTTAATAGACATTATTCACCCCTCCTACTAGTTACAAGAGCATTATCAGTTTCTGCCATAGTATTAACTATATCATACATTTCTGCTTTTAATTGCTCATACGCCTCATTTAATCCAGCGATAACCTCATCTTTATCATATTCCATGTTTTCTTTAAAAGTTTCAGCAGATTGTCCTACCCAAGCGTTGTCAACGTATTCTCTTAAACTTGCCATACTTTCATTCATTTTTGTAATAGTATCATTTATAACATGCGTTTGCAAATTATTTAATGCATCAGCAACATTATTTTGATCGAAGCCAATTGTAGCTCCTTCAATTGTTAAAGCCATAATTAAAATTCCTCCTTATCGTAATTTATTTTTTTGGCTTGTTCTTCAGTAGCATCTTTAAACTTATCAATAAGACTGGCAATATATCTAGAATTATCACGCATCTTCTTTATAAGAGTAACTAAATCATCGGAATAAACACAAAAATTATTCTTTATTATTTCATAATTCTGTGCTAAATCATTATACTTGGAAATAATAATTTTACATGCTTCTGAATCGTAATACTTAGATAATCTACTCATTTGATAATCTATTTTTTCAAATAGTTCCATAATTCTATCCGAGTAATCTAAGACATTAACACTCAAAGAAGCCAATGCATCTTCATTTATTCCACTGTATATACCGTCACTCTTCATTTAGTCACCTCTACCAAAAAACGTGAACAACTTTCCCTATGTTCACGTTCATTATATAATGTCATTTTTCTATTTTCAAGATATTTATAATACATTTTACATTAATTATATTAAAAATTGACATTTTTCTTATCATAGTAATACTAATTCTGTACCATTCCTTATATTAGTTTGTCTAATCAAATAATCCTTAGGATAAATTTGTCCAGTTATACGATTACATAGCAAAGCATTTTCTCTTACAGGATAAACATTTGATAATTCTCTAACTACACTAGTGAGTAAGACTGAAATATCTCCAACAAATTTATTAACAGGAATGTAAAACTCATACGTCTCATCAATTTCTGGGACAAACAATTTTATCAAAACTTTATATTCCATTATTTATCACCATCCATCATAATTTTCATAACAGTATAATTATGTTCTTCAAATAAATATGCTAATCCAATAAAATCATATTTCTTGTCATCATTGGAAACACGAGTTGAATTTAACAAACTTTGCGTACCAACACCAGAGCCTAACCAAATACCGCGCGAATCTATTTCATTATACCAATTTTCAACTTTCAAATTTCGCATCTCGTCATAATTGTCTATTAAAATATAAGTTGTTTTACTTGCTGTTGCAATTTTAGAAAATAAACTTTCAAATATAAGAACACCAGCTTCAGACAGTTTTTTCTTATAAGAACCGATTCCAATAATAATATTAATTGCCATAGCATCAGTTTCTTTTCGATTAATAGCATCCTTTTCTAAAGCTGCCATTACCAAATCAAAATCTTTATTAAATAGTTTAATATCTAAAGAAGGAATTTTTACTATTTTAGCCATATCAACTATTCTTATCTTTGTATTAGGAACTCGGCTTAATAAAGAAGCAAGAGCAACTATAAAACCAGCATAATCATTAATACTTTTACTAGAAATTAAATTGATTTTTTGTTTTGATAAATCATATTTCACAATATTTTTATTGACTAAATCAAATCCTAATGGAACATCACTTAAATTATTAATGTACTTAGTTAAAGTATCACTAGTAATATTTTCCGGCATTTTTACTAATTGTTTAACTTTATAAAGATAATAATTGCAACAATAATTTGCATACTTTTTAATCATTTCAAATTCATTTTCAACAGGTGCTATTAAAGCAGTCTGGAACTCATCATATGAATCATTATCATTTTCATTAATTTTACAAATACCTCTGCCATTGTAATTTTTCGGTATTAAGCCACGACGACAATTAGTTAAACTACGATACATAGAATCATCCTTTAGTTGCATAACAATTAAATGATTAAAACTTTGTAACTGTCTTTGACGTAAAGAAGTCGGAGAGCTCGCACTAATTACAAAAACAACACCACATTTAGGAGCATCTCTAAATAATGTTGTAAATATATCCAAAAGTCTTGGAAAAGTTTCATTAAAGACATCAAAAGCATTAATAGTAAAACAAATTAACGGCAATTTTTTTTCATTAACTTTATTATAATATTCAAAAGAGCCATTATAATCAGATAATAAATTTCTTCTGTCATCTACTTCACCAGCTATTAAATCTATTAGACCATTAACAGAATCAGGATCATCTTGTAGCACAACTTCTCCAACGTGAGGAAATTTAGCATATTTCTTTAAAGTTTCAGAACCATAATCAATTATATAATGAGCTAACTCATATGGCGTATGTTCAATAATACTCGACCACAATAATGTTGATATTAACTGTTCAGAACTAGTTGTATTTTGACTAATAATAGCGATATTTCCGTGAGCTAAATCAACTTCTAATAACCCTTGTTGCTGTTTTCTAGGTTCATCATATTCACCAATAACAACATTATATGTATAAGCCTCTCTTTTTTTATGATTGTACTTTTTAAATATTTGATCTAGATATATTTCTTTTGGAACATTAGGTAACCATAATTGTTTGCTTTTAACTTCAATATTTTTACTAATATCATTTATATATTTAACGATATTTAAAAGTTCCTCACCCTGAGCAACAGTAGCTTTTTTTTCATTATTGGTTGAAAAGTTTTCAATCACCTGTCCTATATTATCAATATAAGTTATTGAATCATCAATTTTCTTTTTTATAACATCCGAAGGATAATACTTAGCCCCAGCCCATGCAGATTGCCCTAAATTATAATAATCATCATTACCAACCTGTAAATAAAAGGCACCAGTTTGCTTTAGAAAAGCAGCATCAGGCTTTTTCAAAATTTCATTAGAATCACTTTTATCTTGAACTTTCAAAGCCACTTTAAACTTTGAGTTAGACCAAATCTGATCATTAACAACACCACTTGGTTTCTGAGTTGCTAAAATTAAATGAATGCCCAAGGAACGACCAATACGTGAAGTAGATATTAATTGATCCATAAATTCTGGTTGTTGTTGCTTTAACTCGGCAAATTCATCACAAATAATAAGAAGATGGCTTAACGGTTCTTCTATAAGTCCTTTTCTGTACAGCTGTTGATATTTATAAATGTTCATAGAACCTTCTTTTAATCTTTCGCGAACATCATTAAATAAAGATTGACGACGCTTCAATTCTGATTCTATCGCTGCTATAGAACGACTTATTTCTGATTTATCAAGGTTCGTTATAGTTCCAGCTAAATGAGGCAATCTAATTCCTAACTCAGAATTTTCAAAACTCATAGCAAGACCACCACCCTTATAATCTATCAAAACAAATTGAACTTCGTTCGGACTAAAATTAACAGCCAAAGATAAAATATAAGTAACAATCCATTCTGATTTACCAGAACCAGTAGTACCGGCAACTAAACCATGAGGTCCATAAGCTTTTTCATGAATATCCATTTTAAATATTTCTCCATGCTGATCAATTCCTATTGGGACCGCAAGTGATAAAACAGGATTATTTTTACTCCAACGTTCTAAACTGTTTAACTGTTCAACACGTCCTAAATTATACATTTCTAAAAAAGTA
Source organism: uncultured Bacilli bacterium (assembly GCA_934102255.1). GTDB lineage: Bacteria > Bacillota_I > Bacilli_A > RF39 > UBA660 > CAG-605. The sequence continues at coordinate 69,008 of CAKOSN010000006.1, forward strand.
AGAGATTTTGGCAACTCGTATTTTTCCTTTTCAACCATAACAGGAATATTAGCCAATTTTTGAACTTGAGCATAAATATTATATTTATTATCCACATTAAAATCAGCCTTAAACAATTTTTGATTTTCATTAATCTGACTTGTCATAACAGCCGAATCTTTTTTAGTAATACAAATAAAATCTGTAGCTTCACTCGGTAATAGCGAAATACTTTCTGCGGTAATCAAAATAGAAAAACCAACATTTTTCTTATACCTAAGTATTTTATTTACAAGTGCTATATTTCTAACTAAGGTTATATCATCAACAAAAAATAAATAATATGGTTTAAATCGTTCATAAGTTTTTTTATCTTCAACGCTACCATCATCTTCTACCTTTGCTTCCTCATTATCATTTACTCGTGAATCAAATACCTTATCCAATCCAGATGTAATTGCAGCAAATTCATCAATATTAGTGGCAAAATAACGCAACGTTTTTTGATTATTCCAACAATGTGGCGCTATTCTTAAATAATTATATCTTTCAGGATTTTTAGAAAAAACAACAATTTTCAAATCAGTATAAGATTGAAAAGTAAGCATTTCTAAAAATACACAGTCCAAAAAGGAATTAACTAATAAATCTTCACCAACAACAGCACTAATACTATGCTCTGTAAAATTATAACTAATTGGAACATCATTAATATATAATGAATCTTTTATTATTTCCTTAGCTTTCTCAAACAGATTATCCTCATCATCCAAAGTAAATTTTTCTTCTGGCACATCAATTTTTAATTTAGTAGCAACCTTTCCAACTCCCAAACGAATATCTAAAAAATCCTCATGATCAATATTACGTTGCCATAATTCTCTACTTTTATTATCAATAATATTAATACACATTTCTGCCGATGGATAATTAGTTATTAAAGTTGCTTTTTGATTTTCTTTAATCATTTCGATTTCATTTTTTTTATGAGCTAAATACTTAGTATACTTATCTTGACGAACCTTTTCTCTGTTAACTAACCTTTTATGATTTATAAATCTAGTAACACTTGGCCATAATAAAGTTCCACCTAAAGTTATGAACATAGTTCCTATCGAAATAATAAGACGAAAAGATGAAACACTACCAGTTAAATACGAACCTAAAAAACTAATTAATGACATTACAGAACTACCAACCATAAACAACTGAGGCCCGATAACTAATATCAAAGGAGTATCATCTTCCTTTTCTTTTGCAGGTGGTTCATCAACCCTAATCTCATCTTCTTTAATTATAAAATTAAGCCTTGGAGACTTAAAAAAATAATCATTCTTAGTAAACAATGGTATTTCTTCAATATTGGCATTATGATATTTTTCTAAATCATTTTTAGCAGAAATATCTCTATAATTAATTGGACCAGTAGTAATAGTCATGTTGCTTGATGGACAATTAACAACAATTAAATGACCAAAAAAAATAACTTTTAATCCATACAGAAATATGTAATCACCGCTATAAGCCTTAGTAATATTTTTTAAATTTTCATTCTGATTATAAAAATTACTTGAACTAGTACTTAAAGTATAAGACCCATCTTGATTTCTAGCAACAGTCAAAATATCTTGTCCATTTGGAAATTTAATATCATATGGATAATAAATGTTACATGAAGGATTATTGCCAATAGTAAATGGTGCAAAAACTTCTAAAACTCTAGTATTATCATCAAATTTGGGAATAAAAGTTACTGTATAAGTTTCATTGCCAAATACAGAATTAATAACAATATACTCGTAAATCTGCATAATACCTTTTTTTTCATTTAAATCATTAGAGCTATACAAATCGTCAAGTTTAACTTCCCAATTATTATTATTTCCAATCAAATTTCCAATTATTTTATCATCAAATTTTAATGCATACATACCACTTATTTGTTCTGGTAAAGCTATTTTACAAAATCTTCCATTATTAAATATGTACACAATCATACTAACACCCACATTCTATCTAGTTCTAACGTTAATTTCAATATTATTTAGTTTACAAGCATTTTGAAAATTTTCCAAAAATCTATTTGTATCAATATTATATTCTTCTGGTACATCAAACATAATTGTATTCATCATTTTTTCATACACAGCATAAGCTTCATCATACGACATACCTTCTTTTAAATATTTTTTAAAATACATATTACAAATATAATCATAAATAGGATAATAAGATTCCTGCGTAGTTTTAATTCTATCATTATGATAATCATTATACTGAAATTGAATTAATTCTAATATTTTAGCAGCATTATTCTCTTCATTATTATATTCATCTAACTTGCTAGCATAATAACTAATACTTCTATTAGCATAATCAGTTAAAGTATAATTATCTAAACAATCTAACATTACTCTTGTATAATTACTTTGCAATTGATAAGCAATATCATCCTCAGCATAATCAAACAAGCTAACAGCGAATAAAGAATTTAAAGCCTCAGCTATTACAACATTAGAATAATTTTGTCCTTCACACTGAATACGATATTTTTTATCATTTTCTTCAAAAGAACAACTACGAAGTGCATGACTTAACTCATGATAAATAACTTGATAATCCCATGTACCTTTTTCATACTTTTTATCTTTTAAAACATATATTTTGTTTTCAAACCTATTATAACATCCACTAGAGCTAACACTTAAAGAAGCGGATACTAATTCTCCTTTTGTACACTCCACAATTTCTATCGTTTGTAAATTCTTATAAAATGGTCTTAAATCAACATCAGGATATTTAGATGTAACAGCATTTATGTACTCAAGTAATAATGGACGAAAATTATCAGTAATCTTAGAATTGGTTTTAACTGCATTAATTAAATCATCCTTGGTAACCTTTTCATTGCCAAAAATCTTGTTTAAATATGTATTATCATATACAAATACAAAACTAGAATTGGTTCCTTCTAAATAAGTATCAACTCCTTTTTGTTCCTTGGAAGTCTCTTTAGAAATATAGTTTTCGATATCTTCAATACTCATATATTTAACTGTATTCGAGTTAATTTTAGCGGCATTAATTCTCTTATTACTTTCATAAATCTGATGAGCAATAGTTATTGTACTTAACGATAAAGCAACAACTATATTCCCAATAATTATCTTCGGAACTAATTTAAACTTTCCTTTCTTTTTAGTACTCTTGCCATCATTTATAATCAATTCTAAAGCTGGATTATTTAAAACCTCCACCAAATTAAAAAATTCATCAAAAGTTAAATAGCCAACACTACCATCTTTATTTTGTTTTAAAAAGAAATGTTTATTATTATTATCTAGTAACATTACATATTTTTGATTTTCAAAATAAAATTCTAATACTTTAGTATATTCTTTCATATTTAACCTCTTTTTATCACTACACAAGTAGTACTTACTATTCTTATATTAAGTATAACACATAAAATTAGCTATTCACAGTAAAATAGTATTTTAAATTTAATCTCGTATTATTTTTAATTTAGGTTATAATATCACTGAGTGTGATTTATATGTCTAAAATTAAATACTTTATTTTTCTAATTTTATTACTTTTTCCATTGTTTGTATTAGCATTAGAATATCCAACTAATCATTATAGTAATGCTATTATTTACGATTTAACAGATTCTAAAACTTTATACGAATTAAATTCTAATGAAAAAGTATCGGTGGCTTCCCTAACCAAAATTCTTACTGTTATAACAGCTATTGAAAATATAAATAATTTTAATACTAAAATAACTTATACTAAAGAAATGCAAAGTCTTGTAAGATATGACACCTCTAAAGCGGGTTTAAAAATTGGTGATGAAATAACTTATATGGATTTATTATATGCAACGATGCTTCCATCTGGTGCTGATGCAGCTACCGCCCTTGCTTTATCAGTAAAAAATAATATTTCAGCATTTGTTAGTCTAATGAATGAAAAAGCTAAAAACTTAGGGATGACTAACTCTTCTTTTACTAACGTTGTTGGTCTTGATGATACTAACCACTATAGTACAGCTTCGGATATCTTAAAAGTTTTAACATATGCCCTTAAAAATCCTACTTTTAAAAGCGTTTATACGTCAAAAGAATACACCTTATCAAATGGTCTTAAAGTAGCAAGTACCCTTAATATTTATAATAAAAATGTCAATCTAGACACATCACGTATCATTGGTAGTAAAACTGGTTACACAAGTAAAGCTAATCTTTGTATCAGTACTCTAATAGAATCTAACAATCACGAAATACTAATTATTACTCTAAATACTCCCAAAACTAATGACTATTATCTTTTAAAAGATATTCTAAAGTTAATTGATTTTTTAGATGATAATTATAACAATCAAATAATATATACAACAGATAATATCATAAAAACGATAAAAGTTCTAAATAGTAAAAATTTATATTACATTAAACCAAGTAAAAATGTTTATGCTTACCTTCCAAACGACTATCAAAAGAAAGATATTAAAGCCGCATATTTAGGTAAAGAAATCATTCATCTTAAAGATTTTCAAGATTCTAAAATAGGTATTATTAACTATTATTATCAAGATAATCTAATCTATTCTGAAAATGTTTATATAGATTTAAGTACTTATAGAAATAAATTACTAATATTAATAATTTTATCTTTAGTTCTTACAACAACGTTTATATCTAAAATAATTTCACAAAAAAAGATGACCGAAGTCACCTAATTATCTAATTATTTTAAACTAATACTATTCATAATACTATCTCTATAAGAATTGCATGCGTCTAAATTATCTTTACCGCTTTCATAACTTACTACATATACCTTGCCATCTTTGCTTGTAAGATAGTAATAATCAGTAGAAAATGAACCAACATTAGAAAAATTATACCAATTAATATTATTAATTTTTGTAGTAGTTACTGAAGTTCCAGAATTATTTTGAACATAATACTTTCGCATAGCATTTGCAAGACCTTCTGCACTCTTATACCCATTAGGACTATAGAATCCAAACTTACAATCGCCAAACATTTGACTACTACTTAGCTCATACTCAAAATGATAATCGCTACTTCCCCAGAATGAGTCTTCTTCGAAACCACTTGGAATAGTAACATTAAAAGTATTATTAATATTTACTGATGTATTATAAGATATAGAACCATTAAATGTATAATTTTCATTTGTATCATCATTATTTTCTGAATCACCATTACTTGAATCATTATTATTATTCGAATTATCTTTAGAAGTATTATCATTTTTATCTGAAACACTCCAATTTATATTACCAAAAATATTTTTAAAGAAATTAACTGTACCAGTTATCATAGAAATAATTAAAGCAATAGTAGTAATAGTACCAGTAACATACATGGCAAGCGCTAATAACTCTTTACTTATTCCACCACTAAGTTTACTAGCCATAAGTAAGGCATCTTTACTAACATTAGCATATTCACTCTTAATTTTATTAACCTTTTTACTTGCATCCTGTAAATAAAATTTATTAACAAATAAAGCTAAAACTATTCTTAAAACAATTCCAAACAAAAAGCCGATTTTTATAACATTTGTTAAAATTGTTTCTACAACACATAAACCAATACCATACCAGAACATTTTTCTATAAGCTAAATATATAGGTCCGAATAGTAAAGCCCAAATATTGAATTTACCGTTCTTAAATTTGTCATATTTAGTTCCAACATAAGCTTCAATTAGTTCCTCATCAGCAGATTGTTCTGCCTTATTTTCATAAACTTGACCATTAGTATCAGTATTATTCTGATTAATATTTATACTATTATCCTGAGTATTTGCTTGAACTTGGTTAGTATCAGTAACATTAGTATTTTGATTTACCTCATTAGAAACAACACTATTATTAAAATCATTAGGAATAACTTGATTAGAAACAGGGCTTTGACTTTGAACATCAACCGGATTAAAACCAGCATTGCCATTATCAATAACAATTCCAACACCAACAGAACTATCAGGATTTACTGGTTCTTGAGTAACATGTACTGGATTAACAGCATTACCATCTTGATTTATAACATTAGAATTAACATCAATAGCATTTGAAACAGGATTTTGAATACCTACTTGACCATTAGTAGCATTCGTAGATGCATCATATTGACCATTACTAGTATCAATCTTACTAAAAACGCCCATATTATTTACATCATTAACAACTTGACTATTTTTGCCACTCAAGTTAACAGTATCAACATTAGGAATTGTATTAACATTATCATTAGATTGGAAAACAGGAACATCTTGCGTACTATTTCCGTTAAAAGTAATTTCACTTGGATTTACATTATTAATATTATTATCAACATTACTATTTGCTAAAGTAACATTTGGCATTTGTATAGAAGATTCAATATTGCTACTACCAAAAACATCTTGTACATTAATACTTGCAGAAGCATCTATACTAGAAGCCTGACTATTATTTGCATTATTATTATCAAAATTAACAGTTCCACCAACATTAGGTTCTATCATAGAACCATTAACATTTGTACCATTTAATGTTTGATTATTATTAAAACCCGTATTTTCTAAACTTCCATTATTACTTTGATTGTTACTACTGCCAGTTCCAAAAATATCATCTACTGACGGAATTTGATTATTATTATCATTATTGTTCATATATTTTAAACTCCTCTATTATATTCATTTTACCACACTATAAAATTTTAAAAAAGAAAAAGTTAAAACACAAAATTAACTTTGTAATTATTTAGAATTAAACAACCACATCAAAAAAAGCATTCCTACAAAGAAATGCCCTCTTTTTTACCTAAAATTTCTTTAACATATATTTTATCTATATCATCAATGGTATAACCATTATTATACATTTTATCACTAGAACTAATTAAAACTTGATTTTTGTCCTTTACCTCAGTATAGTATTTTAACTTTTCTCCTAAAAGAGTAGCTAATCTATAAAGATAAGCATTACTTGTCTTTTCATTAACATCAACAGGACGCGAATAACGTTCATCCAAAATCTTCTTATATTCTCCTAATTCCTTAACAAATTCATCTAATTTTCCATTCTTAGAATAAATAACTGCTAAAGCATCTATAATATTGCTAATATATTCATACATATCATTAGAAAAATCTGTTACATTATTTCTCTCTAAATAAGCCATGGTTGAACCTAAAATATGCCAAGACTTTCTTAAATTTCCAAAAGAAATATACTTATCTAAACGATTATAAGTAAGACTATTACCAATTAAAACCGAACGAAGACTTAGTAATTTCACAAATTCATCATAGCTTTCCCTATTAGTAGAGTTATGATAAAAACATTTTTCAAAAAAATTATAACTATAATCTGGTATCCAATCAGCCTCACCAGTATATACGTTCTTAAAACTAATAAACTCATTATTTAAAGACACATTAAGAAAGCTAATTGGGGTACTACCACTAAGCAATTTTTCATCGTCTAACTTACCCATGCTGGAATAAAAATGTAGAGGATATTTTCTAAAAGAATCAACATTTTTTTCAAGAACTTCTTTCTTAAAATCAGTTGAAAGACTAGGATTTGAAAGAACTAGAGAAAAATAATAATAATCAAGGAAAATATAATCTGCATTATCATTTACAAATTTTTCTGTTAAATGTGGCGATTTTAAAATAATCCCCAATAAAAATTCATCATGTCTATCTGTTATACAACTAATTTTATTATCCAATTTTACTAATCTATCAAAATTTTCTTTAGAAATACAATCAGTTAAATAAGCTGGAAGTTTAGCAATACGTTCTATTTCAGATTTAATATCAAACTTTTCTAAATACCAATTTAATAATTCTGGTTTAACCATATTTATTTCTGGATTATAGAAAATTATCTCAAAGTACTTTTCACGATTAGCTTCTAAAAGACTTTCACACATTTCTAAGATACCTTTATAATCATATCCAACTGGTAAAGCATCAGCATTAGCTTTTTTATCTTCAACTGCAAAAACACTAAACTTAGGAGCCTCCAAAACAGTACCTGCTCTATTTAAACTTTCATTTATAATACCAGTGTTTCTTTGTAATTTAGCTAAAGCCCTTACCTCATCTTGTTCCTCTTTAGACAATGATTTCTTATTTAATAATCTTGATTTTAAGACATCTAAATTATCCTTTATTTTCTTAACTAAAACTTTATCGTAATATTCATCGCTTAATTTAGCAGCATTCTCAAGCGTTGTTTCTTCTTTATACTTTACTAAATCTGCTAATTGCTTTTCATAGACGTTCTTTTTTTGTAAAAGAACCGAGAAATCTTCACCGACAAGTTGTTGCCACTCAATTTCTAATTTCGTAGTTTCTATTCTTTCTCTTAATTTCGAAATCTCATTTTCTGCTTCTAAAATAGTCATAATTATCACCTATCCAACTCTATTTATATAAATATTAAAAAAATGGCGTCCTTGAAGAGATTTGAACTCTTGACCTATCGCTTAGGAGGCGATTGCTCTATCCAGCTGAGCTACAAGGACAACAAAGGATTTTATTTATTGTTGCATCCTAATACTTACAACATTATAGATAAAAATTAAATAAATACCTAATCTTAAAGATAATTTAAACCTAGTCATTTCATAAGTTGCTACTAACTTATCACTAATTGAAACAAGATAAGAACCAACATACTTAGGCTTGTCCTTAGTATGAGGATACATGTGTTTAACAATAATATCTTTTTCTAAATCCGTTAAGTTATAGTACTTACTAGCTTCCTTTAAAGCTTGATAGGGATGCTTACTTAATTTTTCATAAGCATCATACTCGGCTAAATCTTTATCAAAGTAAAAATCATGAAGTAAAGCAGCTCTTGTAATCTCTTCTAAATGATTCAATTTCAAGTTTCTAGCTATAAAATAAGATACTTTAGATACTCTTAAAACGTGGTCATATCTACTTATCCCATGATGAGGTTCTAAATGTAACTTCTTAAACTCTTCATTATCTAAGATATCTTTAACAATATTGTCATAATCTAATCTCTTTTTTATAGACATCTATAAACATTTCCTATTCTATCCCATTATACTAGTAACACAAAATACTAGTGAACAAATAGTAAGTAAAACAATAGAAATAACCATGTACTTAGAACTATTTTCTAAATCCTTATCAATAATCTTTTTACTACCCCTACTAGCTATCAACAACGTTGCCATTTTTACTAAGAAAAAGGCGGTTGCAATACTAGAAAGACCTACTCCAATTAATAATAATATTTGATATGTTTTCATATTTTTTCCTCTTTTTTTCTTTCCTATTATAACACAATAATTTATATCTGCAAGCTTCTTAAAACTTTTATCTCTTTATTGCTTTTTATCCATTTTTAAGTTAAATAGTCATATAATAATTGCTCTTCTAATCTAGATTTTAATAATTATATTCATACATTACCATATTTTAATCTTAAAGTACTGTTTCTAAATCCATTCTTAAATATCCTTTTCTAATTTCTTTTTTATACATTATTGTTCATAATATTATTAGACTTATTGTTTGTCATATTATTCACATTGTTATTTGGCATATTATTTAAAGTATTATTCACGTTGTTATTTGCTACATTATTTAAATTGTTATTTGTTACATTATTCACATTGTTATTTAAAGTATTATTGATAATTTTATTTACACCACTTGTCTTTGTTTTATCAGAACTATTCTTATTATTAGTGTATTCAAGTAATCTTAAAAGCATTCTAATATACAAATCACTAAGTCCTTTAGCGCGTAATTTTTTAACCATAATACGTTTATCACTATAGTCTTTTTCACTAAACATAATCTTAGCAATCTCATTTTTTAAAGTAGTTTCTACCGGTATATCGGAAATAATACCATCAATATCTTCATTTAAAATTCTGGTTGCATCAATTTCAATATCTTTACCACGACAAATTATTGTTAACTGTTTAACTGTTGAAACATCATTTATTTCAATAACAAAGTCGCTATCTTCACTATAAGCGGTAAAATCTTTCTTATCAGCTTCTTGTAAGACTCTAACATCCGTAGCCGTTCTAGTATTTCTGAATCTAATTTTATAATTTCTAGTATCTGGAATAATACCACTCTTACCTTCATATGGTCTAATTATTAAAGTATAGTTGTTTTGAAGATAATTATAATCAAATCTCGTTACAATATAATAACCTTGTTCATATAAGGAACTTACCCCGTCATCTTCATATAAATTATAAATATTACTTTCACCAGGGAAAATATGTACTTCTAAATTTTTAGCCGTCCCTATATTATTAATATTTTTATCCGGAACATACATTGGTACAATAGAGCCTTTTTTAGCAAATACTGGATAATCCTCATCATTAAAGAACATTACATATCTAGTATTACCATTAAATCTCTTACCAGTCTTAAAATCATACCATGTGCCATTTGGTAAATATATCTTTTCAACACTACGTTGCATAGCACTATCTTTTTTAGTAGTTATTGGTGATACTAAAAGTTCACTACCAAAGAAATATTCATTTTTATAATCAGGTTCATCCATCATACTTGGTACAGCATGATATAAAGGCATAAAAATAGGAATTCCTAACTTATAATACTTATAACCTTCTGCATATAAATAACTGGATAATTGAAGTCTTAAATTTAAATAATCTTTAACAACTCTTAAAACTTGATTATTCCATCGCCATGGTTCTCTTTTATAATAATGACCATAAGAAGAAGCAAATCTAAATATTGGACTAAAAGTACCAAATTCAACATATCTTAGATATAACTCACTATCTTCGATGCCCCCCTTAAAACCGCCAATATCATTACTCCACCAAGTAAGACCAGAATTATAAGAACTAGCAATAAACTCCGGTAATTTTTTTAAAGTATCCCAACTAACCTCGGTTTCACCTGTGTAAAGAATTGGATATCTTATTGCACCTAAAGAAGCAGGTCTTGATAAAATTACCCCTCTAATATTAGTAAATTTTTTATAATCATTATAGTGATAATAATTAAGTGCATTCATAACTCTTCTATCTTTAGTTCTAACATCTAAAAAGAAAAAGTCTACATTATCATTATATAAAGGAGTAATAAGTTTATCTAAATAAGCTGCTACAACATTTTTATCTAAAACATTAAAAGGTAAATCTTGACTATCATTAACCCCGAGTTCACTAGCATAATCACGATATTTAAATTCATGAGGATGAATTCCTTCGGTTGGATCAAGACTAAGTCCTAAACGAATACCTCTTTCATGTAAGAAGGTTGTAAAGTTACTTAAAGTACCAAGTTTATCTCGATTAAAAGTAAATCCACTTTTAAATTTTTTTAAGTCATTTGGGTCTTTTATATGCCAATTACTCCCCATTACTAAAACATTTAACGGGATATGATAAGTATTAAAATCATAAACTAGCTTTCTAACATTATCAAAGGTATAAATATCATCTTTATACCACCAAACTCCAAGGGCATATCGTGGAATTAATGGACATCTTCCTGCTAAAGCAGCATATTCTCCTAAAAATAAACGAAAGTCTTTATTATAAACAAAAACATACATATCAAGAGATTTATGAGTTCTTGGCACCATATAACCTTTATCATCAATTATCATACTATTTGAATCATCTAAAGTACTAAAACCGTCCAAGGAATACAAACTTTTTTGACGTTCAAAAATGTTATTTTTCGCTTTTTTATAACTATCTTTAGCCTTCTTAGCTTCGGCCTTTTTCTTAGCTTTAGCATCTAATTCTTTGGATTTATTATCCTTGCTGTCTTCTGATTCTAAGGCTTCACTGGCAAAGATAAACTCTTTCTTTAAATCTAAATTAGGTTTTAAGCAAGCGACATTTTTAGCCTCATCACTTCCATAATACCAGTAAGCTTGGGAATTTAAAACATTTACTCTTAAAGTTGAATCAGGAGCAAAAAGACTACCTTTAAAAGGTTTTTCCTTTAAGTATTGCAAACGAAAATACTTAGTATTAACAATTAAAGTAGCATGGTCCTCTTGAACATCTAATTGTGGTAAAGGAAAATTTCTATTTAAAACATTTTCTGTTAAATAATCATTAAATATTCCTTCTTCATCATATTCTAACCTAAGTATCATATCACTAATTATACTAATTCGATAATTTTTTCCTTTAAATACAGCCTTAGGATTAGTCATCCTATTATTCATATTTGATAAAAAATGATTTCCTAAAGTACTCATTTAACATCCCTATTCTTTCTAATTTTAAGTATAGCAAACTAAAAATTCTTTTTCAATAAAAATGATAAGTTGTTAGTATCAGATTTCTAGACTAATACAAGTTCTCATTTATTGTTATTTTTTAATACTTGTCTACCCCCCCAGTCATGATATAATGAACTTAGAAAGGTTTAAAAAGGTTTATATGCAAAAGAAAAAGAATATTTTTATTGTCACTGGCTCTATCTTAATTATCTTAGTAGTTTTAGGAGGAATTTTATTTTTAATAAAAAAAGACAAAATTGCTGGAAAAGTTTTAAATGATAGTCCCAAATATCAAGTAATTTATACTTTTAATGATAATAGAAAAGTTTATTCTGAATTTAAAGATACTAAGTATGTCACTAAATTTGGTAAAAGTTACGATTTAAGCATCGCTTTAAAAGATAATTTATTTAATCTCGATAATATGCTTAATAACATTAAAAAAGTAGATGGCTTAAATGATGGTGGTACTAAAATATACTATTTAAATAATCATATTGATATTGTAAAATGTCATAAAATTAACAGTAATACTAATAATACTTACATAGAAGATTACTATATCGTCAAAGATTCAAAAAATATTATTGATGACTTATGTCAATAAAAAAGAACTGAAGACTATTCTAAATCAAATATTTAATTT
>CAKOSN010000007.1 GCA_934102255.1 uncultured Bacilli bacterium
TTTCGATAATTTTGTTTTTCTCTAACATTGCAAACCTCCTCTTGTATTTTTAAAACAAATTTCATAGTATCACCTCCAAACTATGAAGAGTATTATTTACCCTCCTAATTATATATATTGGTAAGTGAAGTCTAATTTCCTTCAAAAATTTACATATTTTGCTAAAAATTAACAATTTTTAATCAAATTAGACATAATATTGACATATTAATATAAAAATTAAGACTTTTTATTTTTGTAAATAATGTCTAAAAAATGGTTTGCTAAAAATAAATATGGTGTTATAATGAGAATATGAGTGTAACTGACAATTAAATTAATGGAAATAAAATTCAAATTATTATCGCAAACAGAGAAGGCTTTAGCATACCTAAATAGGTTGCTTCCTAACTTACCTAAGAAGGCTAGTAATCTAAAACGGCATATTGAAGATTGTCAATATGACATGATGGAAAATATATTTGGATATAATCTCCAAAAGACTAATAGAATAAAAGAAAAATATCTTTATGACTACTTAGTAAAACTATCAATGTATGATTATTATGCTAGGGAACTATATCATAAAAAATATATTAGTTCTCATCAATTAGAGTGCTTATCTAATATAATAATAGAAGCTAGAAAGATTGCCTATGGTATCATTAGAAGTTTTGAATCTAAAGAACAAATCTAGTCTTTATGATTCGATTGTAAATATTCCTTATATAGAAAATATGTATTACGAAGTTAGATTAAAAACTAAACATCGTAGTAAAATAGTTAATTTTGAAAATTTTTATATGAGTAATATAATTAATATTTATGAAACATTAAAATTAAGGTGTTATAAACATAGTAATTATAATGTATTTTTAGTAAAAGAACCTAAATATAGAATTATTATGAGTGAGAATATCTTTGATAAGGTAGTAAATCATTTAATAAGTGAATATATATTATTACCCTTAATAGAGCCTCGTTTAATTGAAATGAATGTAGCAACCAGAAGAGAAAAAGGGTTAAAATCAGGACTTATGTATACTAAGAAATATATAAATGCTTTAAGAAGAGATAATCCTAATTTTTATATATTAAAGTGTGATATACATAAATATTTCTATAGCATTAATCATGATATATTAATAGATAAATTAAGAAGAATATTACCAGATGAAGAAGTAATTGATGTTATTAAAAGTATTTTAACTTCGACTTATCAAAATAATACTAATAAACAAATAAAAGATTTAGTAGATAAAGAAAGTGCTATCTTAAAAAAAGCTAATAATCCTTATATGAAGAAAAGATTTGAAGAATTAAGTACTATTCCTTATTATGAGCTAGGAAAAGGTTTACCAATAGGTAATATGACTAGTCAGTTATTTGCTATTTATTATTTAAATGATTTGGACCATTTTATTAAGGAAAAGTTACATATTAAGTATTATATAAGATATATGGATGATTTTATTCTTATGCATCCTGATAAAGAGTATTTAAAGTATTGTTTAAAAGAAATAGAGAAAAAGGTAGATGAGGTTAAATTAAAATTAAATAATAAAACGAAAATTATTTCTATGAAAGATGGATTGAATTTCTTGGGATATCGTTTTGTTATAAAGAATAATAAATTATTGGTACTTATTAATAGTCAAACGAAAAGAAGAATAACACATAAGTTAAATAAATTATCTAAAAATCCGCCAGAAAATTATGAGAGTGTTTTAGCTAGTTATAAAGGTTATTTAAGTAATTGCTGTAGTGGTTCTTTTATAAGAAGTCATTCTTGGTTTGATGGTATTGATATGAAAGTTAAAAAGAAAAAAACTAATGAAGTAATAGTTAGTAATTAAAAGGAAGTAGTAGTATGTTTATAAAATTATATAAAAATGATGGTAAATTTATTGTTTGCTATAATGACGATGCTTATATTTTACATAGTATCTTTGGTTATAAATTAGTTGGAGAAGGAAAAAATGATAAGTTAGGTTTTCCAAGTACGGTAATAGATAAGATAACGGAAAAACTAGATAGTTTAATGATTAATTATGAAATATATTATAAAAAAGAATTAGAAAGTTCTAAAGATTTTAAAAAGAAAAATAGTTATCAGAAGTATTTAGATTTAGGTTTATTACAGGTAGAAGTAGATAAAAAGGTTGATTTAATTAAGTATAAACTTAGTAGATTAGATTTAAAAGATGTAAATAAAGAATTAGAAAAAATACTTGATATTCTGAAATAAGATTTACTTTTTTAGGATTATGTGTTATTTTAGTAATAGATAAAATAGAGGAGTATTGAAGTGTTATGAATGATAAGAGAATGAAAAAAAAGACACCGAATAAATACCATGTTTTTATGCTGGTGTTAACTTGCTGCGTTGTTGGTTTATCGATAATAGGGGTATCTTACGCTTACTGGCGTTTTACTTATATTGGTGAGAAAACTAATAATGCGACTTCAGGATGTTTTAATATAGAACTGACTGATCAAAAAGATGAAATTAATTTAACTAATGCTTATCCAATTACGGATGAGGAAGGTTTGAAGTTAAAACCATTTAGTTTTACTTTAAAAAATACTTGTAGTATCTTTGCACATTATTATGTTAATTTAGAGATGTTAGATGGTACTACTTTAAATAGTAAATGGGTTGCTACTAAAATAAATAGTGATGCGATTACTACACTTGATAAATATAAGAGTGCTACTACAACAATTAGTGGTTCCACAGAATCAAGAACGATTGCAGAAGGATATTTAGGTTCTGATGATACAGTTGATTATACAGTATCTTTCTGGATGGATGAGGATGCTACTATTAATGATGATGTTATGAATAAGGTTTTTAAATCTAAAGTAGTAATTGTTTCAGAACCGGGTAATTATAGTCCTGTAACGGCTGGTTATGCTAAGTTAGGTGATGCTATCTTAGCAAATGAATATCAAACTACACCGGCTATTGCTAAGACTAAGATTGCTGCTAAGCAAACGGTTGATGTTACTAATACGGCTCCGGTTATTAAATGGATAGAGAAGACAGGGAATACAACAAGTGCTTCTCCTGCAAAGCCTGCAGAGAGTGTTATAAATACTTATAATAAAAATACTGGTACTGGGGATAAAACTACACAAGCCAGTAACTTAACTATGAATGATACTAAGTTAAAATTATATACTACTAAAACATTTAATAGTGAAACTGGTAGATATACAATGGGTGGTCCAGTGTTCGTTGATCCAACAACAATAGATTTTAGTGGCGATACTAAGTATTATTATCAAAATGAATATATTAACTATAATAAGACGACCGGTAAACTTTATACTGTATCTGATAATGGAAGTAATACGATTAATTTAGTAACTGGGGCAACCAAAACTTCTAGTACCGGAAACTGGAATGGAGTTAAGTATGATGCTGTTACTTATAAGTTGTCTTTAACTCAATTAACTGAAACAGAATTAGAAACTGATAAGTCTGATAAAGGATTATATCAGGCCACGGATGATTATGGAACAACATATTTTTATCGTGGTAATGTAAAGAATAATATCGTTAAATTTGCTGGCTTTTATTGGCAAATTGTAAGAATTAATGGTGATGGTTCAATTAGATTAATGTATAATGGAACCGAAAAAAATGCCACTGGTGGAAAACAATTTATAGGTAATTCGAAATTTAATAGTAATTATAATGATCCTGCTTATGTTGGCTATATGTATGGTAATCCAGATGGAACAACTTTTGATGAAGTGCATAATAATACCAATAATTCAACAATAAAAACGGCAGTTGATAATTGGTATAAAACCAATATTGAAGATAAAGGGTATAGTAGTTATATATCTAATGCCGTTGGTTTTTGTGGCGACCGTAGTTTTTATACCAACAATGGTGGTAGTGGTGGTGATGGTGTTCAGACAGATAAAGATACAAGATTTGGGGCATTTGGTAGATATCAAGCTAATACTGCCCAGTTCACTTGTCCAGAACCGTCTAGAGATTTATATACCACTACCGATTCTAGTATAGGTAATAAGGCTTTAACTTATCCGGTTGGGTTAATTACTTATGATGAATTAGTATTTGCTGGTATGGATCAAAGACATACAAACAAATTATCTTGGGCTTATTCTACCCAACATTACTGGACAATGTCCCCTTCGTACTTTAGTGCGACGAGCGGCTATGCTAAGGAGTGGCGTCTTTATAGCGCTGGCTACCTCAGCTACGGTTGGGGCGTCACTGACGGTATTGGTGCCCGCCCAGTTATCAATCTTAAATCTGATACTCTGATTACTGGAGGCATTGGAACAAGTTCAGACCCATTTGTAGTCGAATAAAGATAAATAGAGTACTTAAGGCTAAGTCCCAAAATGAATCATCATTTTGGGACGCCTTTTTTTTATCGAAGATAATAAGTAGAGAAGTACCAATTAAACAAATTATTTGGCAGATACTTGATAGAGAGAGTCTGCCGTTTTGCTTCTACAAAAAGCAAAACGGCAGAGAATTTCAAAGCAAAAGCACGACTAAATAGTCGTGCTTTTGTCAGGTATTTTGATGATTAGAAAATTAATCTTCTTTTCTTAATTTATCAATTTCAGCAATTGATAGTTTAGTGGTCTCAACGATTTGCTCGTTAGTTAATCCAATTTTAATCATATTTTTAGCAATGTCTATAGCAGTCTTTTTTGAACCTTGTTCAATACCTTGCTCGATACCGGCTTCATGCGCCTCTTTAAGCTCAGTGTTTCTAATCATTTCGTGCATATTTTCTTGGTCAAACATTGTTACCATTTCATCTTCACTAGATAATTCTTTGGCTCTGCTAATAAAATTTTTTGATTCTTCCTTTGTCATAAAACGGTCAGTCTCCTTTTTTAAATCTGACAATTTGGTGGCTGTAAGTATTCGACATATTATAGCCATCTTTTTCTCAAATTCATTAAGACAATTATAACGCTTATCTAAGGCTTTGGCTATATTAACATTGAGAACTTTAACAACTTTTGTAACAGTTTCATCGTCTTGATTTTTTAAATAGCAAATGTCTATGAAATTTTTCTGAGACTTATTAGTATTATTAAAGTTAACCAAAATGGTTGACTTGATATTACTATAAGTAGTATCACCAGACTTTAAGGCTCCTGATGCTACTTTAAATAGATAAATATAATTTCTATCGAGCATTGCTTTTTTAGAATTCATCTCGACAGTAATTTTAATTCCATTATAATCAAGTAAGACATCGACATGACTGTCCATGTCTTTATAATGTTTCTTTAATAATTCTTTTGATAAGTGTTTAACTTTACCTTTAACTTCATCAAGGCTTTTATCCATAATAATAGATACAATAAATTCTACCAAAGGCATTCCTTCGTCTGCCCCAAGCATACTCCGATAAATAGGGTCAAATAACATTGATATAATTTCATCTTTTTTTTCACCTCCTGTTGTTTCCTTAATAAATATTTCATCCATATAAGGACCTACTTTCTAGGGAAGGTATCATTTACCCTCCTAATTATATATATTGGTAATAAAGGTCTAATTTCCTTCAAAAATTGATATATTTTGCTAAAAAGTTACAATTTTTTTAAAAGAGTTGGATAAAAGTTATCTTTTGGTGAAAAATATAATATAATGGAATGGAAGACGAGAAAAAGTCTTTTGGTTTTACCTATAACTTTCATTGCCGTTTGCAGCGCTTACTTTGTCCCCTTCGAACTTTGATGCGACAAGCGGCGCTGCTAATGAGTGAAATTTGAATAGCGCTGGCAACCTCAATCCTTGGTGAAACGTTAACAACATTCTTGGTGCCCGCCCAGATTCCTACTACGATAGATTTAGATTTATGACACTAGTGATTAATGGCTACGGCTATTAATATAAGAAGTAATTTTCTTTTTGAAAAATAATCTATTTATAGATTGGAAACAAGGTTTAACCATGGCCTTAGCCTAAAGATATGATGTAGATACTATTAGACTTGATTTAATAGTTAAAAACTATGTTAGGCTCTCTTCGGAGAGTTTTTTGGTAGATTAAAATAAATGTTTTGTATTATAATAGAAGTGGAGTTTAAGTACTCTAGAGAAAGTCTAAAAGAGCTATGGGATTACCTTGTCCCCTTCGAACTTTGATGCGACATGGGGCAATGCTAATGAGTGGAATTTGAATAGCGCTGGCAACCTCAATCCTTGGTGAAACGTTAACAACATTCTTGGTGCCCGCCCAGATTCCTACTACGATAGATTTAGATTTATGACACTAGTGATTAATGGCTATGGCTATTAATATAAGAAGTAATTTTCCTTTTGGAAAATAATCTATTTATAGATTGGAAATAAGGCTTTTTCTGGGAATATGTTCCTAAATAAATAGCATAGATATTATTAGACAAGTTTTAATAATTAGACACTGTGCTAGCTCTCTTCGGAGAGTTAGGGCAACTGCATAAAAAAATAATACAATTAATATTCAAGTGGAACAACACTGAATATTAATTTTTTAATGTTATTAAGGTATGATTATGCAAAGTAAGTTTTTTATTGAAACTTAACTTGGTATTAAAAGAATCATGATTCGTAAGATTATAACAAATTTTACGAATTGTGAACACCTTTTTCCACAATTTTTTAGCAATATTCTTTTGGCAACCTATTGCGTCAATAGTAATAATACAACCCTCAATATTAATTAAATATAGTCATTACAATACAATCGATAAGCTCATGCTTGAAACCTCTTGGGTCCCTTGTATCTGTTAATTCGTTAAAATATATAATCAAATCATTCATTTTTTTTAACTACCTTCCATTTATTTATCGTATTTTCAGCAGATATCAAAATTTTATTGACTTTTTTATGTGGACGCCCTAATCTCCAAAAAATTCACATTGACTTCTATTTAATAGTATGATACGATACTGACCATTAAAAAAGGCGGTGTAAATATGGTTGAATTACCTAAAAGAAGGTCAAGTATTAGCAATAATAAGTTATTAATAAAAAAGGATTATAGTTATAGTGATATTGTAGTAAATAATATTAATCCAAATCAAATAAATGCAATCCTAATTGGTATAGATGATTTATCAGCAAGTATGGATAAATTAATTGAATTTTTGAATTATGATAAAGAAATTCAATTAAAATTCAAGGATTTTGAAAGTGTCATATTTATTGATAAAATCTTAAAAAGAAGAATAATAAATAAAACTTTTTTAATGGATGATTCGTTAAGAAAAGATAGGGGATATATTGATTTAACTATTTTGAGGAATATTAATTTAACTATTCCCTTGAATTATTTAATGTGGGGTGTCAAGTTTAATGATTCAATAGAAACATATTGTTTTCTTTTAAACAATACTCAATCAAATTATCTTAATCCTACAAGTATTAATGGTAATGAGAAGTTATCTTATGATGATTATGTTAGTATTTCTAGAAAAATTGAAGAATTATCAAAATTCAATTGTAAAAGTGATAAAGAAAAGGTTGCCCTTATTTCTGATTATATACAAAGTAAAACACAATATATAGATGGATATGAATCTGTATCTTCAAAAGGGACTTTTATTACACCAGATTTTTCCGAATATAATGACTATAGAAGGAAAAGCGGACTTGTTGAAACAGTAATAAATGATAATAATGGAGTATGTATGGGAATAGCAAATGCATCGACTTTATTATTGAATAACCCTCAAATTGATGTAGAAGTTGAATCTGTATATGGATGTAGTCATGTTTGGAATAAAGTATTAATTGATGAGAAGTATTATTATTTTGATAACACGTGGTCAATTACAAGAAACGAAAATATGAGTGAAGAAGGGTTAATAGCCTTATCCTTCACGAGAAAATATTTATTATTTGGTCAAAAGACTGCCAATACTATTGGACATCATAATCCCCAATCAATATTTATTTATGATGGGGTTATCTCTGAAGAGGATATGAATAATATTAATTATCAGTCAAAATTTGTATACCAAAGAGTACCTATTTACAGATCTCGAAGAAAATAAAAAAATTATTAGAAGAAGCTGTCGAAAAATTAAGTAATTAGTTTTCTCGGTCGCTTTTTTTATTGTAGAAAAAACGAGAAATCAGGGATTTTTGAGCCTATTATGATACAATGTATAGCATTTTATCACAATTTGTGTGCCGTGCATGGCATATAACTAGGTGGTGAGAAGCACAACGCATCAATCGTGAGGTTAGGGCTTAAAGGAAGTGTGGAACAAAATTGTGGCTCAACGTACAGAAATTTGATATAAAGGTCACATAAAAGGATGAAGTTACTTTACAAACTAAAGTCCAAAAGATACACGTAATTTTATGTAGTGGTAAGCCCATGCTTGAAACCACTTGAGTCCCTTGTATCTGTTAATTCGTTAAAATACATAATCAAATCATTCATTTTTTTCAACTACTTTCCACTTACATATATTTTATCGCATTTTAAGCAGATATCAAAATTTTATTGACTTTTTTTTATGCGGCCGTCCTATCGGAGAGTCTTTTTGGTAGATTAAAATAAGGGTTTTGTATTATAATAGAAGTGGAGTTTAAGTACTCTAGAGGAAGTCTAAAAGAACTAAGGGATTACCTTGTCCCCTTCGAACTTTAATGCGACAAACGGCGCTGCTAATGAGTGGAATTTGAATAGCGCTGGCAATCTTAATCCTTGGGGCTGGATTCATGATACCTTTGGTGCCCGCCAGATTCCTACTACGATAGAAAATAGTTCTATGAACCGAAAAGTAATGGCTATGGCTTTTACTTAGAAGAAGTAATCTTTAATATTTTAAAGGTAGTCTATTATTAGATTGGAAACAAGGTTTTTTCTAGGAATTTATTCCTAAATAAATAACATAGATATTATTAGACGAGTTTTAATAATTAGAAACTATGTTAATGGGTATGTCTTAGGATTATCCCTCTTTTTAGATAATTTAAAGTTTTAAAAAAACTAGAATTATAATATAATGGAAGGGAAGGCTAGTCTTAGTCTTTTGGTTATGTCTATAATTACTGTTATGTTTTTAGTCCCCTTCGAACTTTTCTGCGACGTGGGGCAATGCTAATGAGTGGAACCTTAATAGCGCTGGCTACCTCAACAACGGTTGGAACGTCACTAACAGTATTGGTGCCCGCCCAGATTCCTACTACGATAGAAAATAGTTCTATGAACTCAAAAGTAAATGGTTACGGCTTTTATTTAGAAGAAGTAATCTTTGATATTTAAAGATAGTCTATTAATAGATTGGAAACAAGATGTAACCATGGTTATTTACCTAAAAATATAATATAGATACTGTTAGACATGATTTAATAGTTAGATACTGTATTATTTACTTCCTTATCAAATTAGTGATAGGGGAGTATTTTAAATCATAGAAAAATAACTTATAATATAAGTAGAGCATAAGCTCTAGGATTAACCTTTATATATTGTTATTCATTGCCTTGCTTTTAGTCCCCTTCGAACTTTAATGCGACGAACGGCAATGCTAATGAGTGGTATCTTAATAGCGCTGGCTATTTGAACCCTTGGAACAACGTGGCTAACGGCTTTGGTGCCCGCCCAGATTCCTACTACGATAGAAAATAGTTCTATGAACTCAAGAGTAACGGTTATGGCTTTTACTTAGAAGAAGTAATTTTTGAAATATCAAAAATAGTCTATTATTAGATTGGAAACAAGGTTAGTCCTTGGTAATTTGCCTAAATATATAATATAGATACTATTAGACATGATTTAATAGTTAGAAACTATGTTAAGCTCTCCTGTGAGAGCACTTTTAATTTAAAATGAAAAAATAAGTATTTTTGTACTTGCTTAATGGATAAATTAATAATTTAATCATTACCTTTTAGTAAAAATTATAATATAATTGAAGGGAAGGCTAGATTTAGTCTTTGGGTTATGTCTATAACTTACTGTTATGCCCTTAGTCCCCTTCGTACTTTAATGCGACGAGCGGCAATGCTAAGGAGTGGAATCTTAATAGCGCTGGATTCCTTAACAACGGTTGGAACGTCAACACGAGTATTGGTGCCCGCCCAGATTCCTACTACGATAGAAAATAGTTCTATGAACTCAAGAGTAAATGGCTACGGCTTTTACTTAGAAGAAGTAATTTTTGAAATATCAAAAATAGTCTATTAATAGATTGGAAACAAGATGTAACCATGGTTAACTACCGAAACATATAATATAGATACTATTAGACGTGATTTAATAGTTAGAAACTATGTTAAGCTCTCTTGCGAGAGCCATTTTAATTTAAAAAAGCAAGTATATTTCAACTTGCTTGATGTATAAATTAACCTAGATTTTCTATTTCTTTAATAGATAAGCCGGTTAACTTAGATATTGTTTTAATATCCAAACCAATATTTATGGCATTTTTAGCCATATCTATTGCTTTCTTTTTAGAGCCTTGCTCTTCACCTTCTTCACGAGCCTCAGCTAGTTCAGTATTACGAACTATTTCTTTATAATTATCTTCTTCACCATTTTCAAATAGTTTGATATATTTGTCATCGCTTGATAATTCTTTGGCTCTAGCTACTATTTTTTTAGCTTTTTCCTTACTCATAATTTCACTCAACTCTCTTTCAAATACTTTAAGGTTACATGTAGATAAGATTCTACATATCTTTGCCCATTTTTCTTCTTGTTTGTTAAGATAAGTATACCGCTTATTTAAAGCTTTATCTATATTAACATTAATAATTTCAATACTATCTTCAGTAATTTTGCCAAAATCATTACGAAATTTACTTCTTTCTACTAATCCCATTGATGTATGAGGATAAGAATTAAGATTTACTACAATAGTATCAAATATCTTTTTATATTTTCCATCTTCTATTTTTAGACCACCACTTGCAATTTTATAAGCATAAAAGGCATTCCTCATAACCATAATACGTGATGAATTCATTTCTAAAATACATCTAGTTTCTTTCTTTTCATGCGGATAAGAAAGTAATAAATCACTCTTACTATTTGTATCAATCACTGAATATTGCGGAAGGTCTTTAGGCATTAATTTGACTTTGCCTTTAAAATTTTGCTTAGTATTATCTTCTATAGTAGAAACAATATATTCAATTAAAGGCATAGCATCATTAGAAATAAACATCTGATTAAACATAATATCCCATATTAAAGGAAACATGAAATCAGAAATATTATTTTCTTTGTTATAATGCCATATTTCGATAATTTTGTTTTTCTCTAACATTGCAAACCTCCTCTTGTATTTTTAAAACAAATTTCATAGTATCACCTCCCAACTTTGAAGGATATTATTTATCCTCCTAATTATATATATTGGTAAGTGAAGTCTAATTTCCTTCAAAAATTTACATATTTTGCTAAAAAACTGCAATTTTTTATAAAAAGATTGATAAAAGTTATCTTTTAGTAAAATTTATAATATAATGGAAGAGAAGACTGGTTTTAGTCTTTTGGTTATATCTATAATGATTACGGTTGTCTTTTTTAGTCCCCTTCGCACTTTAATGCGACGAACGGCAATGCTAATGAGTGGATGCAGAATAGCGCTGGCTATCTTAGCAACTGGAACGTTACTAACAATCTTGGTGCCCGCCCAGATTCCTACTACGATAGAAGTTAGTTCTATGAACTTGAAAGTAGCGGCTACGGCTTTTACTTAGAAGAAGTAATCTTTGGTATTTAAAGATAATCTATTAATAGATTGGAAACAAGGTATAACCATGGTTAATTACCT
Source organism: uncultured Bacilli bacterium (assembly GCA_934102255.1). GTDB lineage: Bacteria > Bacillota_I > Bacilli_A > RF39 > UBA660 > CAG-605. The sequence continues at coordinate 11,773 of CAKOSN010000007.1, forward strand.
AAAGATATAATGTAGATACTATTAGACGTGATTTAGTAGTTAAAAACTATGTTAAGCTCTCTTGCGAGAGCCTTTTAAATTATTATATAATGATATCGGAGTTTTACTCTAGGTTTAATCTATTAAACGTACTCTTAGTACTTGTCCCCTTCGAACTTTGATGCGACGTGGGGCAATGCTAATGAGTGGAACCTTAATAGCGCTGGCTATCTCAATCCTTGGAACAACGTTACGAACTGGTTTGGTGCCCGCCCAGATTCCTACTACGATAGAAGTTAGTTCTATGAACTTAAAAGTAACGGTTACGGCTTTTACTTAGAAGAAGTAATCTTTGATATTCAAAGATAGTCTATTAATAGATTGGAAACAAGGTTAAACCTTGGCAAATGCCTTAATATATAGCATAGATATTACTAGACAAGATTTAGTGATTAGAAACTGTGCTCTTAAGACTTTTGTTAAAGTCTTAAAATTGGATTTAATTGTTTTATAATTTTTAGAAATATAATATAATGGTAGGGAAGAGAATACTCTTTAGGGTGCATCTATAACCCTATTGTTATGTCCGGCGTTTTTTTTAGCCCCTTCGCTCTTTAATGCGACGAACGGCAATGCTAATGAGTGGAACCTTAATAGCGCTGGTTACCTCAACAACTGGTGGGGTGTTAACAACAGTATTGGTGCCCGCCCAGATTCCTACTACGATAGAAATTAGTTCTATGAACTTGAAAGTAACGGCTACGGCTTTTACTTAGAAGAAGTAATCTTTGAATATCAAAGATAATCTATTATTAGATTGGAAACAAGATGTGTCCTTGGATAATACCTAAACATATAATATAGATACTATTAGACGTGATTTAATAGTTAGATACTATGTTGCAAGACTTTTCTTTTTGGAAAGTCTTTTAAAAAATTATTTATTAGTTCAAAAAGTATTATAATAGATATGGTATATAATAATATATTCTAGAGAAAGTCTATCTGAACTAAGGTGTTTTCTTAGAGGTAATCACCCCTTCGAACTTTGATGCGACGAACGGCGCTGCTAATGGGTGGAATCTTAATAGCGCTGGGTATCTCAACCCTTGGACTTGGGTCACTAACAGTAATGGTGCCCGCCCAGATTCCTACTACGATAGAAGTTAGTTCTATGAACTCCAAAAGTAACGGCTATGGCTTTTACTTAGAAGAAGTAATCTTTTAGTATAAAAGATAATCCATTAATAGATTGGAAACAAGGCTTTTTCTTGGTATTCGTATAAATACCTAAATAAATAATGTAGATGTTATAAGTCTTGAATTTATGACTATAAACTATGTTAAACGTGCGCCTCTTTTTTAAGAGACGCTTTAAAAATTTTAAGTCATTGACACTATGTATTAGCAAATGTTATAATTTTTAGTAGAAAAAATAGGAGAGATGTTTATGGAAACAGTATTAGCAGCAACCGCCAACTGTATAGGTTTAATGATAGGTTTAGCCTTTTTAGGACTAGGCATTGGTGTAGGTATTTTAGGTGGAAAAGTAGCAGAAGCAATCGGACGTAATCCAGAAACAAAAGATGATGTAGTTCACTCCGTAATGAGTATTTTAATTATTACAGCTATATTCATTTTATTATTATTTGCTTTTTGCTTCTTATTATTATTTTTCAATCCACTTACAGCATAAGGCTCTTTTAAAAGGGTCTTTTTTTAAGCATTTTTTTAGTTAGCTTTACAAAAGTAAATAGACAATACTTACAATATATTGTATAATTATATATAGATAGAATAAGAATAAGGAGTCCATTATGAAAATAAAAAATTGGTTACGTATCGCTGTATTTACTAGTTTAGCTATTATTTTAGTAGGAGCATTTACTTTTTTTAGTATTAAGATTAATAAAGCTAAATATACGGATTTTAAAGATGCTGGTTATGTAATAAGTACTAATTATTCTAGTGGTAATGATACAACTGATATTAATAGTGAGAAGTACTATTTTAGTGAAAATACTAGTTATCATAAGAATAATAATTCAACTTATAGTTTTACTAATTCTTCTAATGAAGATGTTAGTATTAATAATGATAACTTTATTCATTATAATGATGGTTCGATTGGAGTATTTAAGGCTTCGGCATTGCTTAATCTTAATAATTTAGGAGACAATATTATTAAATATTATAGTTTAAATAGTAAGAATTATTTAACTAAAGAAGGTAATAAATATTTAGCTAAAAGTGTTTCGGAAAATATTGAATTTACAAACTTTTTAGTGAAAATAAGTAGTACTAAGTATATGATAGTGGCTCCCCGAATTAATATTCATATTAAAGATGATGTTCGTACTATTAGTGATGCTTATATTGAACTACAATATTTTGACGGTAATATTATTCGCATTGAAAATAATAACTTTAAATTACAAAGTGTTGCTAGTGATTTTTATATTGAAGTAGGGGATAATGTTATTATTGATTTAAATAGTAAGAATATTTATTTAAATAAAGAACAAAAGATTAATTTAGAAGAAATCACGATTGATAGTAATGACAATGTCGATTTAGATAATATTGATGAAGCAAATTTTGCTACTGAAGATGAAAAGAAGAAACAACAAGAAGAAGAAAAGAAAAAAGCCGAGGCAGAACTGGCTAAAGCTAAAAAAGAATTAGAAGATGCTCAAAATAAAATTAAGGAAGATATTAAGAGTAATTTTAGTAGTGAAAATCCTATTAACGGGATTACCAACGGCGTAGTAAGACCTTCTTCACCTGATAGTAATGATGAAATAATTGATGATTCAATAAACTCTAAAGATCCTAGTTTTACGATTTCTAAATTTGAAGTAAGCGCTAACGGGGTTGTTGCGGAGATTAAATACGAAGATAAATCTAGTGTTTTAGTAGGTAGTCCAACTGTTAGTTTAATTGATGCTGGTAATAATAAAATAATTGATGCTGTTCACTTAAATACCGGTTTAACTAGCGTTACTTATTCTAATGAAACTTTGAGTCAAAGTACAAATTATGTTTTAGTAGTTAATGCTAATTATAGTAAAGATAATGAAACGGTTAATAAAGATTTTATTCAGAAATCATTTGTTACTAAGTCTTTAGGAATTGGTTTAATTAAAGATTATTTTAGTACAACGGCTTTAAACTTTAAGATTAAGCTAAATAGTGATTGTACAGTTAAAACTTTAACAGCTAAACTTTATAATGCTAGTGGTACTTTAGTAAGTAATCAATTAATAAGTACGGAGTCTTTACGTAGTGTTAACCTTAATTTTGATAATCTAGACCCTAATACAACTTATAGTTTAGAATTATCGGACTTTGTTTATCAAAATATGGTTATTTCGGATAATTTTACAATTAAAGAGCAATATAAGACTTTAAAAAGAAGCCCTAAGATAGGTGGTACTACTTTTAGTGTTGATAAAGTAAATTCTAAGTTTGTTTTAGAAACTAATAATATTGAAGATAAAGATAATGGTATTGTAAAACTTCGTTATGAAATATATGATATGCGTACTTTAACTGGAGATAATACACCAGTACCGGTTAAAACAATCGAAACTTCTTCTTTAGGAAGTGTTGATGTTAATGTTGATGGCGAAGATATTGAAAGGTCGGTTCCATATACTTTTAAAGTATTTGCTGTATTTAATGATAATGAAAAAGAAGTAGAAATTGAACATGGTTATCCTAAGGAATATATGCAGTTAGATGGTAAAGTTCATCCAAGTGTTGAGTTCCAAAGTGAGAATGTTACTTTTGAACGTATTAGTGGTATTATTCAAATTAATGATTTATATGGTACTGTTGATTACTATAAACCAATTAAAGTTATTTATACTGATTCGCATGGTATTTCTAATACATTAAGTTTTAACTTAGCTACTTTAAAAATTCCTATCGATGTTAATGGGTTACGTGCTAATAATGAAACTTATACGTTTAATGTTTATGGCTATGTTGATTTAGATGACGGATATGGTTCAACTAATCAGTTAATTGGTACATTTAATGTTAATACTAATAATATTAAGAGTTTCTTATTAGAAAGTGTGGTAAATGATAGTTCTCTTACTAAGACTTTTGAAATAATGGCTCAGTTAAAAGCAATTAATGGTGAGGATAATACGTTAGAAGCTAATACTTTAAATAATTTAACTTTTAATCTATATTCAGGAACGGGAACAACAGGTCAGTTAATTAAGAGTGTTTCTTATGTTGATACTAATCTTAATGAATATGAAAGTGATTTAAAAAAGACATATTATGATAAGACTTTTGAAATTATTCCGGAGACTTTTGGTCTTACTAGTAGTGCTCTTCGTTCTTATGAAAATTTAACTATCGAAGTTACTAATGCTCATGATTATACTAAGTGGCCTAATGAATCGCCAATCGTTAATAATATTATTACTTTAAAAGCAAGAACACCTTTGGAAGACCCAGATACTAATCCGAAGATTGCCACAAGTTATATTCGTAATAAAGATGCTGATAAACTTCATCATGATGATGCCTTAAAAGATGATACGATTGTTGGCGTTAGAGCTTTAGCAAATTATGATAATAGTAATCGTTATGTTAAATATATAACTTATTATTTATATGATGCGACTAATCCAGATAAATATATTGCGAAAAGTGATTATTTACCAGTAAATGATGATGGTAGTATTCCTGAGACTATTTTCTATTTAGGCTATGGAACAGCCCAAAACGTTTTAGATACCGATTTTAGACGTGGTAATACTTATTATATAACTTATATTATGGATGTTGATGTTAACGGGGATGGCAAGATTGATGATGGAGTCCATATTCCAACAACGGGTATTGCTGCTTCTGATAATATGACGATTCCTAAAGAACTACCTAACTTTAAAACTTATCCAAGTACGGTTATAAGTACTAGTGCTGGTGCGAAGTTAATGTGGGCTTATAAATATACCGATGTTGATAATGCTCTAGAAAACAATCAAATATATTATAAAGTTAATGGTAGTATATATGGCTCAAATAACGTTTCAATAAGTGATAATTTCCAAACTTTCCCAATTAGTTTAGATTACAGTGGTAGTTATGGCTTATATACGAAGGTGCGCTTATTAAAAGCTAATCAAGCAGAAGACTATGAACTGACAACACAAGAATTAGATAAGTTATTACAAGTACCGAGTGGTATAAAGTATGTTATTAACTTAGGAACTAATCGTTTGATGTTATCGATTGCCGATTATGATTTATATTCAGTCTTCTTTGAAAAAGTAACTAATTTTAAAATTACTTTTACCGCTAATAATAAGACACGTGAGTTTGATGATGTAGAGTTTGATTATACAGGAACAGCCATTATCGATTTATCGGAGTTAGAAGACTTTATTAATGAAAATGTTGAAGTTAACTTATACGCTTATTATGATTCCGGAGTAATTGGTTTTGATACAGAGGCTAAAGCTAGTGGCATTTATACTCAAAACTTTGCTTTAAAACAAGCATCAACAGCGCTTGCTAAGGGTGAGTATTATGTTGTTAAAGGTGATAGTTTACAAAACAATGCTACAGCTTGGAATTCTTTATTTAGTTTCTCTTTAAATAAGACACCTTTACAAAATGGTTATTATAATTTTAATTTGAAAAATGATAGTAATTATAGTGGCTCTTACTACTTAGATTTAGATGAAGGGGGATTCAAATTTACTGAAAATAATGAAAATATTTATTTTGCTCCAAGTCAGGTAGCAGTAACTAAGTTAACAAGCGATAATAATTTCTTTACCTTTACCGGTTTAGTACCAGGTGTTTCTTTGAAGAAAGACGGCAAATATTTAATTGATGTTGGTATTGATAGTGCTGAGGTTACCGTTACGGTAAGTAGTGCTTCTAATACTATTCAGGATAATAAGATATATTTTGAAGTTTATGAAACTGATGAAAACATGATTGAGGCTAATTCTAATTTGATATATACCAAAGAAGTTAATATTAGTGATTTAACCGAACCGGTAGTTTTAGATAATTTAAGACCTAATGCTTATTATTTCTTTAAGATAAAAGCTAATGTTATTGATAATGGAACAGTATCTTATATGAGTTTATATGATATTGATAATAAAACTAATGTTATTAATTATCCAATTTCAACTTTAAGTAATTTAACTCTTTTAAATCAAAGTTTTACTTTTAGTGCTACTAGTTATGATACGAAGTATTTAACATATAACTATACTTTAGAAAATACGAAAAATATTGATCATATTAGTTATACTTTATATACTGTTAGTACTAATGGAAGTGGGGAAAAAGTATATACGCCGGTTAATGATACTTATAATGTTACGATAAGTGATGATGTTAATATTACTACAAATATGAGTAAGAAAATTAGTATTCCTCCTTCTAGTGGCTTTAAGACAGGTATTAACTATGCGATTGGTTTAAAAGCTTATTTAAAGAAATCAAATAATACTTTATATGAATTAGATACAACTTATTCTAATAACTATTATTTTGGTCAACTTAGTGCTCCTTACTTCTATATTCAAGCTTTAAGAGATACAGATAAGAATACTTTAACATTTAAAGTTAATCCAATCGATGCTAACTATACTTTAGTTAAGGGTCAGTATACGGTAGGTTTCTATGATGAAGAAGGTAATGAAATACCTAATAGTTATGGTGATATTTATACTGGGGGTAAAAATTTTGTTTTAGATAATATTGATTTAACAAAGAGAACACAAATAGTTATTACTTATAAAGCTAATCTTACTAATACAAGTAATGAAGAGGATATTCAAGTTAGTTATAAGACTTTAAATGTTAATGGCCTTACGGGTGATGGTATTGATGTTGGTGATATTTATGCCACAACTAATCTTAATGATAAATCGAAGATTAACCTAACATTTTCTAACTCGATTCGTCTATCGGATATTACAGCTATTCGTTATTCGATATATAAAGACGGCGTAGTAGTAGCGTCTCCTTCAGGGTTAGAGGCTTTCACACCAACTGCTAATGTTTGTGGAACTTCAACATGTTATGGTTATACTTTAAAGAGTATTATTTCGGGAACGGGTATTTATTATATCCAAATTCAATTTATAGATGCATCTGGAAAAACGGTTGATGAACGTACAGTATCTTATGCTTATACTATTTAGAAAGGATAAACTATGAAAAGGAAAAATAATTCTTTACAATTTATTATAATTACGGTAATTACATTTCTAATTGTGGTGATGTTTATTTTAGCAGTTAATCATTTTATTAAGCTAGATACCAATAATTATACGGTTAGTAAAAATAGTATAACTTATGATAACGAGAATAACTATATCGCTGTTAGTAATACAGCAAGTCTAAAAATGGGACTAGACGGTAATTATAAATTAACTAATAGGGAAGATATGTTAAATGTAACTTATAATTTGGGGACTCATGCCATTATCAAAGAAGATAGTGGTAGCTCCCTAAATATCTATGGTGTTTATTACGAGATAAAAAATAACGGTGAAATTAGTCGTTTAACTAAAGAAAATAAAATAAGTATGATTGACGGCGCTAGAATATTTAAGATAGCTGACCGTAAATACTTAATAATAGATAAAAAGATTAGTAGTAGTGATGGCTCTATTAATACTAAAGATTATTTAATTATTGAAATAGATAGAAATGGTAATAGTACGCTTTATAATGATACAATTAATGTTAAAGAAATTAATCCGTTAGTAATTAATACTAGTAGTTTTGATTTTGATATTGCTAATGAATATTTAGATATTAATAATACGGTTATTGATTTAAAGAAAATTATTGGTAGTACTAATACTTATAAAGAAAAAGATTCTGAACAAGAAGAAAATCCAGAGATTGATAATGCGACAATAAACTCGACAACTGATTATTTAAAACAACAAGTAGAGAATTTACGTAAACAAGTAGAAGCTCAAAATGATTATTATAATTCTTATTTTAAGACGGTCGTTAATAGTTTTAATAACTTAAACTCAAGTTTACAAGATACTAATAAACAACAATATAATATGCAGGTAGACCAAAATACAATTAAGGGTAATATTAAAAATTATAACTTAGCAAGATGGCTTACGATTGGCGTCATTGAATCCTCAGTAAGTACTATTAAAGTTAATTATAATGTCTTTGACCCTAATAACGAATATACAACAATTTATTTAGAAGTAACGGGTGGTAATTTAGTTGAACCCCAAAGATACTATTTAAATAAAGAAAGCAGTAATACGACAATTAGAGAGTTAAATGCCAATACTAATTATAATGTTAGTCTTAAATATACGATTAATGTCGAAGGAGCAAGTAATACGGTAACCGAAGATGTTATTACGGTGCGTACTAAACAGCCTAATATAGTACTTAAGATAACTAAAGTAACAGCTAATTCAATTAGTTATTATTTACAAACAGATAAAGAATATCGCTTTGATAAAGCAACACTTAATGTATATAGTGATAATAATAATCTAGCTGGCGAAGAGGTTAATATTAATGAAGCGGAAACGGGCTATAACGGAACTTTTAAATTAGACCGTATTGGCTATAAAAATGAATTAAGATTAGAAAATATTTATTATAATGGGACTTTAATAGATTTAGATGTCTATGCTAAGTTTATTAATGCGGATGAGTGATTATGAATGATGTTTATATAATTATTCTAAGTATAGTTATCTTAAGTTTATTAGTTATTTTAACTAGTTTTATCTTAAAAAAATTAGTACTTGATGTTAATAATGAAGCTAAGAAAAAATATTTACTTAATATTCTTAAGTATAATGAAGAAACTAAGGATATAAAAAAGACTCCAGAGGAAAAGGTAAGTAGTAATCAAATTAATAATATAAGCCCTGATAATGATGAAGGTAAAATTTATATAAGTGATGTTCATTATAAGAGAGAAGGGGTTTTACAAAGAGCTAAAGAAATTGAAGCTAAGTTTAATTTAGATAATGAAACTATTATTAAACATTTCTTAGAATATAGATTATCTTTAGAAGATGTTGATACTTATAAAGACTTAGTTAATACCAAAGATATTTTAAGTAAGTTAAAACCTAATACTTTAGTTAAAGATGTTGATAAAGAGTTAATTTTAAAAAAAGTTCCGAAAAGAGTTAGAGATATTTTAGAACCTTTATATTGTACTAGTAATACTTTAAATATTTTAACGGTTTTAGATACAATAGAAGTAGAGATAAAGAAGTATGACCCTAGTATTTATATTTATGCTGGTAATAATTTAAAAGATTATAAATACTTAAGTGATAGGATTGTTACTAAATATGATAAGAATATTTATCGAGGTGTAAAGATATATTACCATAATCAAATGTATGATTATAGTATAGAATAGGAGTATTATGAATATAGAAGATGTTATAAAAGATATAAATGCTGGTAAGAATATTTTTGATGTTGGTAAAATTGTTAATATCAGTGATTTTGTCGTCGAAGTTTGTGGTCTTGATAAGGCTTTCTATTATGAAAAGATTAATTTAGCCGATAAGGCGATTGGTTATGTTACAGAGATTAGACCTAGTACTTGTATGGTAGCGATTGTAAAAAAGGAAGAAGAGTTAGTTATAGGTGATGAGGCTATTAGGACAAATGAAGTTTTTGAAGGCTTCTTTAGTCCTCAAGCTTTAGGACGTATGATTAATATTTTAGGAGAAGACCCATTACTGGGGAAAACTTATGAGGAATTAGTAAAAGTTCCTATCGAAGAAGATAATATTCCGATTATGGACCGTGGGACGGTTAATGAACAGTTACATACAGGAATTACGGGTATTGATTTAATGTATCCGATTGGTCTTGGGCAACGTCAGTTAATTATTGGTGATAAGAAAACTGGTAAGACCCAGGTTGCCTTAGATACGATTGTTAATCAAAAAGATAAGGGAATTGTTTGTATTTATTGTCCGATTGGGAAAACCATGAAGGAAGTTAAGAAAATCTATTATGATTTATTAAATAAAGAAGCCATGAGTTATACCATAATTGTACCGGCATTTAATGATTATCCTGCCCCTTCCTTAGTTTTAACGCCTTATTATGCTATGTCGATTGCCAGACGTTATATGCAAACGGGAACGAACTGTTTAGTAGTTTTTGATGATTTAAAAAGACATGCCGATGCGTATAGAGAGACCTCCCTACTTTCCGGTAAAGCTCCTGGTAGGGACGCTTATCCTGCTGATATCTTCTATTTACATTCAAGATTATTAGAAAAGGGTTGCAAGTATAAAAATGGCGCTAGTATAACCGTTTTACCAATCGTTGAAACCCGTGGGGAAGATATAACTGATTATATTTCGACCAATATTATTTCGATTACAGACGGGCAGCTAGTTTTATCAAGTAAGAACTTTCAAAAAGGGATTAAACCGGCAATTAACTATGGTTTATCGGTATCTCGTTTAGGAGGTGCTGTGCAAAATAAAGAAATGAAAGCATGTGGAACCCTTTTAAGAAGAAGATTACTTTCTTATTTAGAAATGGCTAGTATTTATGAGTTATCTAACCAAGATGAATTAAGTGAAGGTATTAAAAATATCATGACCGAAGGAAAGAAAATTTTAACTAATTTAACTCAAGATAGATATAGTCCCAAAAGTGAACAAGAAATGCTAGACGCTTATGCTTTCTTAAGTGAGTCCAAATGACAAATATAAAAAATGTAGTTAAAGTAATGAACTTCCATTCGCTTCTAAGAGTAGATAAAGCTAAGAAAAAAGCGGATAAGTTTAGGAAGCTTGAAACTGAAATTGAAGAATTCATGAGTATTATTTTAAATAACCAAAATCTTAATTTAGACCATAAAATCTTAAGTGCAAAGCCAACTGGGAAAACAATAAATATTTATATTGGTAATGACTTGGGGTTCTGTGGTAACTTTAATAGTAGTATTAAGCATGAAGCTGTAAATGATACGACTTCGATGAAGATAATGGTTGGTAGTAAGATATTCTTAAATGATAGTAATACCGTTTTAAATATTAGTAAAGAAGATTTATATAAAAGTTTTAAACCAATAGAAGATATTATAAAACCATTGTTAGAGAAAAAAGAAATAAAGGAAATAAATGTTATATTCATTCGTTATATTAATATTAATGATATGCATTTAGATAAAACAAGGTTATTTCCGATTGAACCTATTAAGACAAAAAATACTAGTGATTTTGTAATTGAAGCAGACGGGAAGATTATGTTTACTGATTTGATTCTTTTATATATTGATTGTAAGTTACAAATTATTGAAAGTAATTCCTGGGCTTCAGAAAATATTCAAAGAGAAAATTTGACTAATGAGTCGTTAAAAAAAATCGATGAAATCGAAGAAGAAAAATTAAAAGTAAGACGTAAAGAAAAAAGAGCCGCTGACTTTAAGAAACAGTTAGCCAATTATAGAAAGGAAAGTTAGTGTGATTGGAGAAGTAATTGCAGTATCAAATATTAATATTAAGGTTTTTGTTAAAGAAAAACAAAATATTAAGTTAAATGATATATTATATATAGATGATTTAGGTAAGAAACGTCTGATTGAAGTAGTAGAAATTGATAGTAAGATTTTAACTTGTATTCCTTTTTCCTCTGTTATTGGCGTTAGTAAAGGCTTGCCGGTTTATTTTTACAGCAATGGTTTAGAAATGGAATACTCTGATAATGTTTTAAATCATACTTTTAGTTCTTATGGGGACATTTTAAACGGGGAGGATTATACTTCTATTAAGAAGCGTAGTGTTTATACAAAGACTCTTGATTTAAAAAGTGTTTCTATTAACCAAGAGATTATGTGGACGGGTATTAAGGTAATTGACTTTTTTACACCGATTGCTAAAGGTTTTAAAATGGGCCTTTTAGGAGGCGCTGGCGTTGGGAAAACGGTTTTAGTTAAAGAGTTAATTAATAATATTTATAAAAGATTAAATTCTAATGCCGTATTCATTGGGGTTGGTGAGCGAAGCCGTGAAGGTAAAGAATTAATTGATGAAATGTGTGAATCTAACTTACTAGATAAGATGAGTATTGTCTTTGGACAAATGGGTGATAATCCGGTATCTCGTAGTAAGTCGGTTTATACTGGTCTTACAGTAGCCGAATATTTGCGTGATGAGAAAAAACAAGATGTCTTAGTATTTATTGATAATATTTATCGTTTTATTCAAGCTAAGTCAGAGATTAATACCGAACTTAAAAGAATTCCAGTTGAAAATGGTTATCCTACGACAATGATTAGTGATACTTCTAGTGTTGAGGAACGTATTAATTCTTGTGATACGGGGTCAATTACTTCGTTCCAAGCTATTTATATTCCGGCCGATGATATTACCGATGAGGCCGTCCAGACAATTTTAAGCCACATGGACGGGCAGATTGTTTTAAATCGTAAAGTTGCAGAATCAGGTTTGTATCCCGCTGTTGATGTCAGTAGGTCATCTAGTAGTTTAATTGATGCCGATATTATCGGGGCACGTCATTATAACTTAGTAAGTAAAGTTTTAGCCTATTTTGCGCGTTATGATGAATTAGAAGAAATTATTGCCGTTTTAGGTATTGATGAATTAAGTGAAGAAGATAAAAATATTTTCTATCGTTCCCGTAAGTTACGTAATTATTTTACCCAACCAATGTTTGTTGCCGAAAACTATACCAATATTCCTGGTAAAATGGTGGATATAAGTGATGTTTTAGATGATGTCGAAGGAATCCTTAACGGTAAATATGATAATATTGATGAAAATAAATTCTTATATATCGGAAATGTCGGGAGTATATTATGATAACTAAAATAATGTCTTTACAAGACGGAGTTAAAACCTATAATGACTGTATAGCAATTAAGATAAAAAGTAGTAAGTATAACTTACTTATTATGGAAGGCCATGCCCCTTTAATTGGCGAGATTAAAGGAAGTATTGAAGTAACTTTAAAGAATGATAAAATAACTTTAGATAATGTTAATGGATACTATCTTAATTTAGATAATACTTTTAAACTAATGTTAAGGTAAATATGGATACATTAGTTTATTTTGCTAATAAAATAGTTTACTTTTTAATCTACTTCGGTATTATTACAGTAATACTTAGTATAATTTTAAAAATACTAATTAATTCGAAGAAAACAAGTAAATTAAAAGTACTTATTATTGGCCTTTTAAATAATAATAGTATCTTAAATAATATATCTTATAGTTTATTATACTTATTTGTTATCTTTACAACTTGGTTCATTATCTTTAATACCGATTTTAGTAATTATATTTATAACTGGAACTTCTATTATCTTTTAATACCAATTATTATTTATGATATAATTAATGGGAAGATACTTAGAATAGTTATTGATATATTAGAAGTATTAGGAATATTTTATCTTAATTATTTAAAGTATGGTTTTGTTTTATATACAAAAGTAGTAAGTAGTGCTTGGTATATAAAAGTCGTTTGTGGTTTAACTAATGTATTTTTAATTATTTTAACGATATTAATAGGTTTTGTTCATTTAAAATATTTAGAGGAGAGAAAAGATTATGAAATTAAAAAAGAAAGTAACTGATATTATCAAAAATAAAAAGGTAATTATACCTAGTATTATAGTCATTATATTACTTATTGTTTTAATTATTATTGGGACGAAAACAAAGAATAGTCTTAATACTGTTAGAATTGAAAATCAAAGTATGTATCAGTATTTAGATAATGTTAAAGTTACTTATGATACAACCCTTACTTTAGAAAGTGATAATAATATTACTAGTATGGAAATAGGGGATAAAAAGGAAGTAATTGATAATTTACCACTTTATTATAGTGGGGAAGATGTAGTGTTATTTCCAAGTAATATGTCTTTAGTTTTTCCTCTAAATAATTATACGCAGAAGAAAGTACCAGCTTTAACTGTTTTGGACGGCCAGAGTAGTTTATATAAGACTTTAAAGTATAAAAATAATAATTATGATTTAGAAAATGCCTTTTTATATGACGGGAATGATTTATATTTCTTTATTGAACCTACTACTTTAGTGCTTGATGATAAAGAGATAAATTTACAACCCTTATCCTTTGTTTTATATAATAATTTAACAGGTTATGCTAGTTATTATAATTATGGACAAGGGGCGGATATGGTTTTAGTTAAAAATGATTGCCTTGCTAAGACAGGTAATTATACTATTAATTTAAAAATAGACGGGATTGCCTCTGGTGATGATTATAAGTTGTTAGCTAAAAACTTAGATATTTTAAATAGTTTGTTTTAATAGTTTTGATAACTTTAAATCAAGGGGGTTGGATTAAATAAGGGGTTAGAATTCATTTAAAATTAAAAGAGAGAAATATAAGTATTTTTAAGTAGAAAACCTTACTCTCGGGCTTACTTAAAAGAAAGAAAGTAAAGTATGAAGAAAAGTATCACTATCTTATGTTGTTTAATTTTAGTTTTTATTTATTTGGCATTCTTCCAAGTAAGAAAAGTAGATAATATTCCGATAGACGGTTATGTATCTAGTGTTTCAATTGAGGATATTGCCTCTAACTTAAAATCTAGTAAGAATGTTAGTATTATGCTAGAAACTGTTACCTCAGGTGATACTTTATATAAAAATAGTAATAACTATTATATTGGAGAGAAAAAGAAAACTAAAGTATATTTGGATGTACCAATTTATAATAGTGATAACTCAAGGGTTCTAAATTATAATGAAACTAATTATATAAATGCTAGATATTATGATACAGGAGCTCTTAGTAATGTTATTACAGCTGATAAGAATATCTATAATACTAATTTAAATGAGAGAATAGATAATGATACTTATCTTTTTACAAAACTAAAACAAAATTTATATTTAAATAATGTAGATATAACTTTGAAGTTAGTTAATGAAGATATAGTAATTCCGGCGTATAGTATTATTTATTTTAACCAGGATTATTTAAATTATTATTATCGTGTTAAAGAAGCTTTAGTTTTAAAGAAAATAGACTATATAACATTAGAAAGTAAAGTGGGTATTTTGGATAATACTATTAGTTATGAAGCTTTACTTACTAATTTAGGTTTGTATAGTAAGACTACTAAGAAGGATGACTATGTACCGGAACCAGATAAACCTAATTATGATGATAATAAAGATAATGATAAGAATAATGGGGGAAATAACTCTGGTTTCGACTTAATTATTAAAGATACCGATATTGTTATTAACGAAGACCCTGATTATGATAATAATGGTGGGACAGTTGAAAACTATATTCGTCCGGAGGTTAATTTTGACGGGTTTGTAGGTAATGTTTACAGTGCTACGGGTAATTTAACAATTAATGACCCCGCTAGTAGAATTGTAACCAGTCCAACATTTATTTTAAAATATGATGGGAAGACTTATTTAAGAAAGAGTTTCTATGGTAATGGAGAGGCTAAAATTACCGGCTTGCTTCCTAATGAAACATTTGAAGTAGAAGGTTATTTTATCTTTAAAAATCAAAATAATGAAACGGTTCGTAGAACTTTTTATACAGGTACAATTAAAACGAAAAATTTAGAAAATTTAAATGCGATTGATTTTAAATATCAAATAAATAGTGTGTTTGCTAAAAAGGTTGTTTTAGATGATTTAGAAATTACTAACGATGTTGATGACGAGGTTTTAAATGGTTTAAAAACAATTACGGTTAATTTAAATGACCAAGAGTTTACCTTAAGTACTGATATAACTAATAAATTAAAAAATAAAAATAAGGTTACTTATCAAACGCCGGAAATTTTAGAATCCGATACAGATTATAACGGGGTTATAAAGGCTTATGATGTAAGTGGTAATGAACTAGAGGTTTCTAATGGAACTTTTAAAGCTAAAACGAGTAAAGAAGCACCAACGGCATATATTAATCATGTTGATAATGACTTGACATTCTTTAAAGCAACAATTAGTTTAAATAATAAAGATAAAGTTGTTTTAAATAATTATCACTATGAAGTTTATGATTTAAATAATAATTTAATTACCGAAAGTATGTTAGATGCAAGTAAGAGTAGTGTTGATATCGAAGTTGATGATTTAGATTCAAACGAAGTATATAAAATATATGTAATTGCTAGTTATGATTTAGAAGACGGTAATGGCACTATTAATAATAAAATATTAGTTACCGCGCAGATTACAACGAAACCAATAAGTGCTCTAGGTTATACAAAGTTAGTTTTAAAACAAGAGCAGGATGATGATTTGACCAGAGACAGTGCTACTTATAGTTTAAGAATTAATAAAGAAAGTACCGATGAAAAGTTAATTGCCCTTTTAGATAGAATTATTGTTAGAGTTAAAAAAGATACGAAAAGTATTGATACGATTGTTATTAGTGGGGAAGATATTGAGACTTTAAAGAACTTAGGTACTTATACTTTAAGTATTACAGGTTTAGATTCTTGTACTGATTATACTTTAGAGTTTTCAACTATTGAAAAGCAGTTAAACAAAGAATATGAAATACCAGCGACTTCGAATATTACGAATTTTAAAACAGCTAGAACACCAGCTTATGCTATTATTACTAATCAGTTTACTAATGAATCAATAATTGATTTTGATATTAAAATAGTAGACCAAGACGGGGCGATTCAATCTAATCGTGTTTTAGTGCAGATTCATGATGAACAAGGTAATTATGTATTACTTAGTGAACTTAAGATAAATAGTACGGAAGAACGTATTACTTTAAATAAGTTAAATACCGATACTAATTATGTTATTGATGTTATTGCTGAAGGTTATAATGAAAAGTATACAACAGCTACTTATAAGACTAATAAACGTTTAGAAGGTTCGCGTATATTAAGAACGAAACTGGGAGTATCGGGTTCTATTAGATTAGAAAATTTACTTAGTGTGGTTACTAGTCAAAATATCTTTAACTTAAGTTATACAGATAATTTCCGTTTTGACGGAGGTTCAAGTCTTAATAAGATTACTACAGATGTTGATAATAAGAAAATAAGATTCTCAGCGATGAATGGGTATGCTAATTACTCTTATTATATTCCGGAGTATAAAGATGCTCCTGTTATTGTTAAGTTTAAGGCTAAATATGCCGAAGGCTCAAATAATGGTGCTGCTTATTTAACAGTGGGAGCTGGTTCTAGTACAACTTATCCTTTAAATTTAACAAGTGAAGATAAGGAGTATCGTATTGAGTTAGTACCAGATAATGGTTATGTTGGTTTTGGAATTAGTGAATCTAGTGGTCGAAATAATACCACAACAATCGAAGTAACTGATATGCAAATCATTCCTTATTTAAATTATAATGATGCCCGTACTAAAGAGATGTCTATTTACGATAGAGAATATGTCTTCAATAATACGACGATATTAACGGGTAATGATGGGATAGTGGAACCTAATGGCGATATTGAAACGGGTCATGTTGGGGACGGTTATGCGCGTATTACCAATACTTTAACTAACGAAGTTTATAATTATGCTTATACCGGAACAGTCCAAGAATTTAAAGTACCAAAGAGTGGTTCTTATAAAATTGAAGTTTGGGGAGCTTCTGGAGGAGACGCTTACAACAATAAGTATTTACATGCTAACAGCCACGGTGGACGTGGTGGTTACTCAGCCGGTACAGTTAATTTGACTGAAAATACAACTCTTTATGTAGTAGTTGGGGGTCGTGGTAAATATGGCTCAGGCTATGTTGCTGGTGGCTTTAACGGCGGTGGTACTGGCGGTGCGAATGGCTCTGGTTCCGGTGGCGGGGCCACAGATGTTCGTTTAAAATCAGGAGTACTAGAAACCGAATCGCTAAATAGCCGAATTATTGTCGCTGGCGGTGGCGGCGGTTCCGATGATGCCAGCAGTTGCTATGAAAATTGTTCTTTAAGTAATGATGGTTCTGGCGGGGCCGGCGGTGGTATAACCACCGAAGGGGCTTATATTGAAGGTGTTTTGCATACCAGATATGCATCCGGTCAGCTACCGTTTACGACTACCGATTTTACAGGGTCTTTAGTTGATTCTTCCAAACTAGGCGTTGGTGAAAACGGAACGGCCACAGATACGGGCGGAGCCGGTGGTGGTTACTACGGTGGAGTCGCTACTAAACATGGTAATGGTGGCGGAGGCGGTGGTTCCTCATTTATCTCCGGACATGCCGGTTGTATCTCTGTTAACTTTAAAGATAATTTACAAAAAGATGATACTTATACCGCTTATGAGGAAAAGTACCAATATCAAGGTACTTTCTATGTTAATGTTGTTGATAATAATTTTGAACTTACGGGTTCACCACAGATACCTAATGCTGATTTCTTTATAGAAATTTTAAAGAGCGATGGTACTAGTGTTGGTAATTATCATTATTATTTAGATGATAATGAAACAATTGATCACCGTGTTGATGATATGGTGGTGGCTTATAATTTTGAAAAAGGTACTAGTTATACTTTAAATTTAAATATATTTATGAATAATAGATATTATACTATTCATTCCCTTAACTTTACGACTGATGACCAAATAAGAACGATTCGTACTAAAGAAGAGTTTTATAATATGTCATCAACGGGTAATTTCTTAATTGATAATGATATTGACTTGCGTTATTCTAACCGTACAATTTCGGGGGAGTTTAATGGTAATATCGATTTTCAAGGGCATAAGTTACTTTTAAATGTTAAAAATTCGGCTTCGCGTGTTTTTGCGGAGTTAGGTAAAGGCTGCGTTATTAAAAATATGGATATGCATATTTGGTATGATGAGGCTAGAAGTAGATATGATACCTTAACGGATTGGAGTAGTGCAACTTTCTCTAATATTATGATAACGATTGAACAAGCGGTATCAACGCCAGCGGAACAAATTTCTTTCTTAGTTCGTGTTAATCGTGGAACCGTTGACCATTTCATTGTTCATAATAAAGCTGAAATTCATACAACGAGATACTTTGGTTTTATTAGTAACTATATTTATGGTACAGTTAAGAATGGTTATTTATATGGCGAAAAGATTAATGGTAATCATAACTCTGGTTTAGATGAAATTAAGTATATCGGCGCTATCGGGGCTTATATGTCTGAAAGTGGTTATATTGAAAATGTATATTCTCTAATTGATGTTGTAGGCTATGTTGATGATGATAGACCTAACCAAGTAAGAGTTGGTAATTTAATGGGTAGTGTTTCGCGTGGTACGATTAACAATAGTTATTCTTATAATGAAAATAGTACTCGTAATACGGCTTATGATGCTTCAGTTGGTTCATATGACCAGTTAAATGCGAAGAATCTTTATTATGTAAGTCCATTAAAGTATTCTAATGCGAAAACCACAAAAATTAGTAAAGTAGCTTTAACTAGTAGTGAATTTCAAAATAATACTTTAAATGGCGATAATGCCTTTAATATCGAAGATTTTGTTACTTATGGTTATTTTCCTCAATTAATTATGAATGAGGCAATGCCTAAACAAGATTATATTAAGTTACCAGAAGTAACGGATGCCGACCTTTTAAGTGTAATTACAGCCAGCGTTGAATCGCAAGAAGGAAGTGAAGCTGATGTTAATATTTTGCTTCGTAATTCAGCTTTCGATAAGATTGATGATGTTAAAATTCAATACTTTAATGCCGTTGTAAGAGAACAAATTGATAATGCCGATGGAACTTCTTTAATTAAAGTAAGACTTAGTAATCCTAGTCGTTATATTTCCGCTTATGGTCTTAATTCAATTACCGCTACTAGTAAAGTAGGAAATACTTATACAACGGAGTTTGCATCAGGAACAGTTGTTTTAAACTTAGATATGTATAGAGAAGTAAATAGTGAGCAAGAATGGTTAAATATGAAAAACTATTCTGGTGATAACTTTATTTTAATGAAAGATTTAGATTTCTCCGGGTATACTAATCCGATTATTACAACAACGATGACTGGTAAGATTAATGGTAATAACCATACAATTAGAAATATGACTGTAGGTACTAGTGAAGGTATTGCTTTTAGAGTCTTCCAAGGTCGTCTTTCTAATATTACTTTTGAAGATATTAAAAAGACTAATGCAAGTGATGAGGTTGGTCTAATTGGTTACTTACAAAGTTCTGCAACAGTAGATAATGTTCATGTTAAAAATATTACGGTAATGCTTGGTTATTATACGGGTGGTATTGCTGGCTTATCAAGATATAGTTCTAATATTCAAAATAGTAGTGTTACTAACTTTAAAATTATTGATAGAACCAATGTTAATGGTATGCGTGTTGGTGGTATGGTTGGGCAAATGGAACAATCTAATATCATGAATAGTTATGTTCAAGATTTACATTTTGATTTAACAAAATCTAGTCAGTTCTATGCCGTTGGTGGTTTAGTTGGTTATAACTCTTATGGGGTAATTGATTCAGTCTATACTACGGGTGAAATTAATACAACGTATCCTAATGCTGGTGGTATCGTTGGTCTTAACTATGGTCGTGTTGAAAATGTTATTAGTAATATTAAATTAATATCTAGTCAAGTTTATGCCGGTGGTATCATTGGTAATGATGCTAATGATAATGTTTCTAATACGTTATTTACTGGGGAGTTATATACTTCGGTAGAAAATGAAATTCATCGTACTATAGGTAATAAAAACTTAAGTAATCATAACTTCTATGCTTGGGCTAGCCAACGTATTAATGGAGTTATTAGTAATAATGCAGCTGGTGAAGAATTACTTACAACCGAAGAATTAAATAATCAAGAAATTTATCTTACTAAAATAAATATTGGCGCTAATTTCTCTTATGATGATATAGGTAATAATAAACTACCAAAGTTATATTATTCAAATACAAAGGAATTACTACCTAATCAAGTAGATAACTATTTAAATATAACGGATAATGTTCCTTTAAAGATTAAAGAAATATCAGCCGAAAAAGATTTGACTAGTGCCAACGTCAGTATCTTAGTTAGTAATGATGATGTTAATAGATATAAAATAACGGGTATTGCTATTGAAGATGTTGAAGAGTTTAACGACGGTGATTTAAAAATTTATAATGAAGATTCCGGAATAGAAAATACTTCTTTAATTAGAGTTACTATTCATCCTAAGTATTATTTAGATAGTTATCGTATAAGTACACTATATTATACCGAGGACGGGGTAAATAAAGAAATAAGTGTTGATTCAAAGATTGATGTAACCTTCTTTAGAACTATTAGTTCAGTTGATGATTTCCAACAAATTAATACTAATTATTCTGAAAATTACACTTTAAATGCTAATTTAGATTTTAGTAATATTAGCTCATCTATTATTCGTAATGGTATTATGGTTAATAGATTAGAAGGTAATGGTAATACGATTTCTAACTATACAATTAATACTAGTAAAGGTGCTACTTATATCTTTAAAGAAGTTAAAACTTATATGAAGAATGTTAATTTTACTAATATTACCATGAATTATACAGGTAGTAGTGGAACAACTGGTTTAGGAATCATTGGAACATCTTATGGAAAAATTGGTAATATAAATGTTACTAATATGACTTTAAATGGTAATAAAAAGGTAAGTCGTGTTAGTTTTATTGCTGATAGTTATGTTAATGATTATCGTGATATTAATTTTGATACGGTACATATTAGTGGTACTAGTAGATTAGGAGCTTTATATGCCGAAGGGGATACTTATAATTTAACTGGTATTAACATTCGTAATGCTTATGTTGACGGCACTAGTGATTTTGTTGGTGGTCTTATTGGTTATAAACATAATAATTCTAGTCAGAAACATTTCTATATTACAGCCGATAATGTTCATGTAACAACGACTGGTGGTAGTTATAGTGGTATTGTCTACGGATATGGTGCGGTAATTAATGGTACGGTAACTAATTCTTCTATTTCCGGTAATAGTTTAGTTGGTGGTATTGCTGGTCAACAAGATACTGATTATGTTTATAATAATTATTTAACTAATGTTTCTGTAACCGGTAAAGGTAGCCAGATTGGTGGTATCTATGGATATCATGATGTTGTTTATAACAGTTATGTTAAAGATTCAACTATTTCTGGTGGTACTAGTCAAGTCGGTGGTATCAGTGGTTATGGTGGCTGGTCAATTTATAATTGCTCAGTTATTAATACAACGATATCTTCACCAAATGCTTCTTATGTTGGTGGTATCGAAGGCTTAGACTGGGACGGTAGTCGTTATAACAACTATGTTTATAAAACAACTATCAAAGGTAATACTTATGTTGGTGGAATTATTGGCCATAAAAACGGAACCCCAAATAGTAGTTATCATAATAACTTTGTAAATGCTAATATTACCGCTTTAGGTACGGGGGCTGGTGGTATTCTTGGATACTATCAAAATAATTTAGAAGATGAAAATGTTAGAAGAGTAAGTCTATATAGTAATGTAGTTGCTAACTCGACAATTACTGCTAACGGCGATGCCGGTGGTTTAATTGGCCGTATTTATCAAGCAACTGATGCTTCTTTAGGACTAATTCATCATAATATAATTGCTGCTAATGTTAATACAACGGGTTCTAATAAATCAAGTGGTATTATTGTAGGTTCTGGAGACTTACTAGTTAAAGGCTCTAAGAATATCTATGTTTATAATAATTCAAAAATAAATAATCTAGTAGCACCATCAACGATTGTTGGTTTAAATGATACTATTTCTTATGTAACCTTAGATAATTTAAAAAATAATAGTCTAGTAAAATCTTACTTAAACTCTTCTAGTGCTTATAATTATTCTAGTGTTGATAAAGGGTATTATCCTTATAATGGGGGAGTTCTGGCTAACAATTATCAAGTCTTATTACCAACCGGTTCTATTACCAAATTTGCATCCCGCCTAATGGCTAGAAGATTTGTTAGTTTACCTAATGTTACTATCTATCCTAGTGGGATAAATACTTTAAACTTTGATTTTGATACTATGGGCGCTAATATAACTATTAATGGTCATACTTACGAAATTGATAGTAATACTTTATCTATCTATTATAATTATAATGAAGATTTAACTTATACGATAAGTAATGGTCGTTATAAAAAAGAATATACCGTAACAAAAGAAACTTTAAGAAATACTATTAACACTTTAAATGATTATTATTACTATCTAGATAATGGTAATATCCTTAGTAATAATGGAAACTTACTAGGTAATTATATTCATTTATATAATAATGAGGCATTAAATAGTGATGGTAATATTTTAAATATTTATACTGGTGATATTAAAGAAGTAAATATTAAGAACTTTGAAAAACTAAATAAACCCGTAGAAATAGTAAATTATGAATATAGGGGTAGTAAAATAAATACTTATGGTACTTATTCAACTATTGATAATAAGAAAATGGATAATCAGATCTTTATAAAAGGTATTAATATGGGAATGATTAGTTCTAACTTAGATAATTTAAAGAATAAAGTAATAATAGATAATTATAATAATAAGAAAGTCTTAATAACTTTAGTAAATGGTAAATTAACATCTTTAATGAATGATATTAAATTACCAGATGATTTTATTAATCAAAATATTATTGATATGACTAGTAATATTAATGATGATAGTAGTATTGTTTTAGTTAAATATCAAGATAATACTTATTATGCCTTTAATTATAAAAATGGCCAAAAAATAGATATTATCAGTTTAGAAGGTAAGGAAAATAAACCTAAAGTTTCTATTAGTGATTTTATGAAGGATTACTTAAGTAATAATAGTAAGAATAAAAAGATAGTAAGTTTAGAAAAGTCTTATGAGGCTACTAATGAATTTATAACTAATTTAGATATTAATAAAGTTATTAATTATACTGGATATGATTCTGATATAAGTGGTGATAATTCAAGTACAACTAATACTTCCGATAATTATGCCGTTAGTTATAACCCCTTAAAGAAAGATTATGAAGTATATAATATTCCTTATATAACAAGTAGTAGTGTATCTGAAGAAAATGCTTCTACTAGTGTTAATGATGTTATTAATAAGACTAGTACTTTACAAAATAGTTTTATTAAGAAATATAAGGGTAAAGATGCCGATAGTATTAGTGGTAAATATATATTTATAATAACTATTATTATTATTAGTATTGCCTTATCTTTATTAGGTATTACTTTAAAAAGTATTTATTATAAGAAAAGAAACTTCTCTTAAGGGAGGAGTTTTTTCTTTGGGGTTTTAAAAATTAATGGTATTATAGAATTGAGGTGATTTTTATGGGAATTTTTGATAGATTTAAAAAACCGAAGAAAGAGGAAAATCAAGAAGAAATTAAGATGGGACAAGAACTTAGTGCCAGTGAAAAATTGTCAGCAGATTTACAGAGGCAGATAGATGATCTTTATAAAGAAAGAAATGCTGCTTACCAAGAGCAAATGAATGGATGGCGTAAAGTAGAACAAGAAATACTGGGTCAATTAGCTGCAAGGTCTGATTTAGATACTACTAAATATTTAGATGATGTAGTTGCAAAACAGGCTAAAGAAGTTATAACAGAAATGGCTGAAGATGAGTTTGAAAAGAGTTTTATTGGTCAAAAATATAAACTTATTGATAGTTATTTAATTTTTTCTTATTTAGGTCTTAAACCATCAGGACCTGACAACAATATAGCGGAAAAAACATGCACAGAATTTGCAAAATTAGGTCATGGTTCAGGAGAAAATGTAATATTACCATTTTTACTTGAAAAAGAAGCGAGAGGACTTTTAACTCCATCAGAAGAGAAACAACTAAATTCGGTTAGAAATAGTATGACTGATATGGAATTTGCTGAATATTTAAAAGAGGCTCTTCTTGCTATGGAATATTCTGGTTTATTAGCAGAAAAGTTGGAACCAAGTCTGTTGTTATTTCCAAAAACGACGGCTTTATGGTGTGATGCCGTAGAAAAAAACTCAAACCTTAAGCGGTAATAATTTATTAATCAAATAATTTGTAAAAATAAGTTTATTATAAGTGGGCGTTCATATATTCATTTAAGGATTATAGGTATAGAATTTATAGTTACTTATTTTTTTTATGCAAATTAAAAAAAGCAATTTCTTTAGAAGAAATCACTTGGTAAAATTATTATTTCTGGGGGGCAAATAGGTCTCTTATATCAATTTCTAAGGCATCGGCAATGCGTCCTAGAATAACGATAGTAAAACCACGTCCCATTTTTTGACTTTCGATTTTAGCCAGATAGTTCATAGTAATACCGGCTTTATCGGCTAGTTGTTGTTGAGTTAAACCTTTTCTTTCTCGTTCTTTTTTAATATTTGCTCTTATTATATTAAAATAATTTGTATCTTCATGCAGCATTTTATCACATCCTATATGAATAGTATGGACAAATTATCCATAAAAATATATGGACGCAAAGTCCAATTAATGATAAAATTAGAGGGTAAAGTAGGGATGTTATGATAAAGAAAAAGAAGATTTCATTTGGCTTAATCTTTAGTTTTATGGGAATTATCGGCATTTTTATATTTAATGATGGATTTAAAGATAAAGCTAAGTCTGATAACGTTAGTATTTATTTAAATAATAAGGTAACAGATAGTATTCCTTTAAAAAATGAGGCTATATTTAGTAAGACTATTTGTGATGATGATGTAAATGTTTTATGGGATAATGATAAATGGGGCTTATTAATAAGTAATATGACTAATAAAGTAAAGTGTAATTTATATTTTTCTTCGGGACCGACAGAGTTTGATTTTGATTATACAGGAGATGTTCAAACTTTTATCGCTCCGGTCTCAGGAACCTATAAAATTGCGGCGTGGGGAGCCAGTGGTGGTGATGTTACTATTAATGATGTAACTTATCAAGGTGGTTTAGGGGGCTATACTAGTGGTTTAATAAGTTTAGAAGAAAATCAAACATTGTATATTTATGTTGGTGGTTCTGGTTATTATGGTGGGGGGTAGTGGACGTGCTACCAATAGTAATGTTGATTCCGGAGCCGGTGGTTCTTCCTTCATTTCTGGACATAATGGTTGTGATGCTATAAAAAAAGAAAGTGCTGAGGATAATATAATTCATACCGGTCAAAGTATTCATTATTCCGGTCTTTATTTTACAAATACTGTAATGATTGACGGTAATGGTTATAATTGGACCTCGGAAAAGGGGGATTATATTGGAATGCCCTCGCATTCAGATAACTCTACAATTATGGGTAACCATGGCAATGGTTATGTTAGAATAACAATGATGTTAGATTAAAAATAAAAAAATGAGGCTGGGAGCAAAATTAATTATTAGATTTTGCTCCCAGCCTTTTTCTTAAGTATAAAAATAATTTATTTCTTTAAAAGTTCAATTTCCTTAACTGCCAAGCCAGTAAGTTCTATAATTGTATCAATATTCATGTTTTTTTCTAAACACTTTTTAGCAATTTCTATTTTTGCTTCTTTAGAAGCCTCTTCCCGCGCTTCTGCTAACTCGGTATTACGAATCAACTCCTTATAGTTTTCTTCTTCATCAAAAAGTCTGATATATTCTCCATCACTTGATAATTCTTTGGCGCGACTAACTAATTTTTCCGTATCTTTTTTACTCATAAGTTCATTTGACTCCTTATCTAATTCAAGAGAACTTTCAGTCATAAATATTCTACTAATTATGGCTATTTGTTCTTCTCTTTTATTAGCATAATTATAACTCAAATCACTGGCTTTTGCCATATTTACTTCGTATATTATGGTACTATCATCAAAAATTATACCGTCTTCATCACGCATAGTAATTGTTCTTATAAATTTATGTTTAGAATCATAAAAACTATTGAAATCTATAAGGATGGTGTCGTAAGCATTAACATATTTACCATTTTCCATGGCAATCCCACCACCGGCTACTTTGTAAGTATAAAAAGCATTACGCCAAGGCATCGTCGGTGATGAATTCATTTCCACAATATACTTATCAATATTTTTTTCATCTTTAAAATAATCCGCAATTATATCGGTTTTACTTCTCGTATCTTTGGCTGATGTTTGTTTTAATTCATTTGGTAGTAATCTAACTTTGCCCTTAACATCTTTAATATCGACATTGCCAAATATTGAAATAATACACTCAAGTAAAGGCATGGCTTCCTTGGAAATGAACATTTGCTCGAACATTACATCCCAAGTCATAGGTAAAACAAAATCGGCGCCTTTATTTTCTTTTAAAGTTCTTTCTATTTCTTTTTTGCTTTTCATTAATCATCACATCCTTTTCTTTCTCGTTATTAGCAAAATAAGTCATAAATTCACCTCCTGTTCTAAGAGGGGTATTATTTACCCTTCTAATTATATATATTGGTAATTGAAGTCTAATTTCCTTTAAAAATTTATCTATTTTGCCAAAAAGTTACAAGTTTTTATAAAAAATAAGATAAAAATTATCTTGTGGTAAAGTTCTTAGTAGGAACTGGCAATTAGATAGTTAGACTAATTTTATTGAAATTAAAAGAATCTGAGGATAAGAAAAGATAGCCTTCAGGTACAGGCTATCTTTTTAAAATTAGACATAAAAAAACTCCACACTGTGGAGTTAATTATTCATACTGGTGTTTCCAGAGTGATTCGAACACTCGACCGTACGCTTAGAAGGCGTATGCTCTATCCAGCTGAGCTATGGAAACATATTCATCAGCACAAATAAAATTATAAACTAAAAGTTCTATATTTGCAAGGGTAAAATGACGGTAAAGTATTAAAAATCACTTATTTTGCTAAAAAAATCCTTAAAAAACTAGATAGGTTCACCATTAACGACCAAATTAACATCAGTAAAGCCTAAAGTATCTTCAAAAGATTTACTAATTGCATATTTAACTTCTTCAATTAAAGAGTCATTGAAAAAATTATCTAAAAGGTAACTACTAAATTCTAAACGAATAGTATTTTCTTTAATTTCATAATCTAATAACTTAGCATTACTAGATAAGAAACTCATTAAATTAGATTGATGAATAGGGGATGATTTTAACTCTTCAATAATTATTTCTACTTTATCTTTACTATCATTAGTAAATATAGATACTGGTACTAAGTGGTATTCATCATTAATATTAGTATAATAATATAAGTTTAAGACATCCATAGTAAATACATTATTTACATTATAAACTTTATTAATACCAAAAGATTTAGTTAAAGTAAGGGGGAGTTTCTTTTTAGAAATAGGAAGACTATCTAATTTTTCATTTTCAACAAATAACATTATTTCTTTAACTTCATCTAACTTAGTAAGAGAATAGATTAAAGACTCTATTACTTTTTCTTCGGTATCTTTATTAACATTTAAAAATTCTTTACTAAAATTAATCTTTAATAAATTGTTTTCTAAAGAAAGATTTAGAACTTTAGTATTTTCAGGTATAAGGGGTAAGTAAGTATCATCAATATACTTAGATTTAGGACTATTAATAGTAAGAGAGGCTATAATATCTTTTATTTGTTCTAAGATATCGGTTTTGCTGTTACTAACTATTTTCGTTTCTACTAAGATATTTTTATTTAAAAGATAAATAGAGTGATACTTGGCTTCTTTAATAGTAAGAGTCTCTTCATACTGTTTATTAGTTGGAAAAAGATAGACTAAACTAAGAACAAAAAGGGTTAAAAAAGAAATAAGTAATTTTCTTTTAATATTATTAAACATAAAAACCACCTAATAAATTATATAGTTATAATATATAAAAAAGACCAGATGATATGGTCTTAAAGGGTTAAATCTTCGGACTTTAATAGTTCAATAATGGCACTACTTCTACTAGTTACTCCTAGTTTTTGAATAACATTAGAAATATGATTACGAACTGTTTTTTCACTAATACGTAAAGTGCTTGCTATTTCTTTAGTTGTTTTTGTTTTAAGTAAGAGTGTAAATATTTCTTTTTCTCTTTTTGTTAATAAACTCATAAATATACCAACTTTCTATAGTATTTTATGTTTTATTATTATTTAGTTAACTATTGAAATTTAATTGTGATATATTTTTTAGTATCAAACATACTTTGTACTTCTTTTATTATATTATTAGCAATTAATTTATCATGCTTAGTACTAGAGATAACAATATTAATTTGGTCTTTATTAATTTTAACAAAAGAATCATATTCAAACTTTTCTTTTAGTTTGGATTCAATATTTTCTTCTAAACCTTTATTTTCATTTAAGGTCATTAGTTCTTCATAGGCATTATTTTTTTCAGCTACTGTTTTTTCTTTGTCAGTAATAGTACTTTGCAGATTATTAATATTATTTAGTAATTCTTCATCAGATGCTACACGAAGGGCAACCAGGGAAGTAGAAGGAGTTATTTCACTTACCGTTGTGTCGCTATTATCACTTGGAGTATTTGTATATTCTTCTAAGATATTAGAAGGCATACTAATATAATAAATACTTAAGACTAAAATAATGCTAAATAAAGTTATAAACCATAGATTTTGTTTGTTCATAAATTCCTCTTTCTTTAATAAATTTTATGTGCTTCTTAAAATGTTTATTCTTAAAAAAAGATAAATTTAGGGGATATAGTTTGCTAAGAAATAATTGGAGCTTTAGTTTAAGAAAATTTAAGACTTAAGCTATTTAGAATTGTTTATGAGGGAATTTGTGTGTTATGATATAGAAGGAAACTTAATTTTTACTGTTAGTTATTATTAGTGTTATTATTAAAAATTTGTTTGATTTAAAAGTAGAGGCAAAAATAGAAAAATAATAAACTAGGAGTAGACGTTTTTAGAAAGGACTTTTTATGGTAAAAAATTCGTTAAAGATGCTGGTTACTGAGGGTATTGATAATACTAAAGTTCTAATTGATTTAGATAGTAATCCAGAAGTTATAAAAAAGATAGAAGAAACTTTAAAAGATTTGTTAAAAGAAGATTATAGTGTTAAAGTTTTGAAGGTAAGTAAAGAAGATTTATTAAAAAATATAGTAGATACAGGGGATAAAACAGATGAAGGGGCTACTGATGTACCATTAGAACTAGGTATGGCAATCCAAAGGTTAGCTTTAGCTTTTACAAGTGATAAAGAAGAGCTAGATAGGATAAGTAACTCCATATATGTTGCGTATCTGATGATGAAAGATGAAATAAGTCTAGATAAGATAATGAAATATGCTAACTTTTCAATGCCTGAATTAGAAATAATTAAGTATTACTTAATAGAAAAGTTAAAATATTAAGAAAGGTAAAGAATATGTTAGAACTTAAAAATGTAACAAAATATTATGGTGATTTTAAAGCCGTTGATAATTTATCTTTTACGGTTAAAGACGGAGAGATATTTGGATTACTTGGGGTTAATGGCGCTGGTAAGACGACAACTTTTAGAATGATAATTAATTTACTCGATAAAACTGAAGGGACTATTTTATTAGATGGAAAACCTATTGATTATAGTGTTACGGATAAAATTGGTTTTTTAACGGAGGAAAGAAGTCTTTTATTAAAGCTTTCGGTTTTAGAACAAGCCATATTTTATGGAACTTTAAAAGGTTTAGATAAAAAAACTATTGAAGAAAGATTAGATGTCTTATTAGAAAGATTTCATATAAGTGAGTATAAGAATAGAAAGATAAAAGAATTAAGTAAAGGTAATCAACAAAAAGTACAGTTTATTACGGCTATCTTACATGAACCTAAGTTACTGATATTAGATGAACCGTTTAGTGGCCTTGACCCTATTAACGTTGAAGAGTTTATGAAGATGATTAATGAGTTAAAGGAAAAGGGTACTTCAATTATATTTTCTTCCCATAGAATGGAACATGTAGAGTTATTCTGCGATGAATTAGTTATTTTAGTCCATGGTAAGAGTGTTTTACAAGGTAATTTAAAGGATATAAAGAAGAAGTATCGTAAGAAAAATATTCAGTTATGTTGTAAAGGCGATGTTGATAAGTTAAAAGAAATAGACGGAGTACTAGATATCATAAAAGAAGCAGGAGACGATACTTATATTATAAAGATAAGTGATGATACGGTAGTAGATAAAGTATTTGAGGTTGTTAAAACTTTTAAGAGTGTTACTAAATTTAATGTCGAAGAAGCAACTTTAAATGAAATATTTATAAGTAAAGTAGGGGAAGCATATGAAAAGTAAAGCCTGGTTTTTAATTAAACAAAGTATAAAAAAGAAAATGGATACTAAGTGGTTTAAAGTAGTTAATGTCTTACTTTGTATTCTTTTAATAGGGGTTATTAATATTGATAAAATTATTAATGTTTTTGGCGGAGATTTTAAAGAGACTATTAATATTTATTTAACAGGGGATAATAATTATTTAGAAGGATTTAATGCTTATTTCGATACTAATAAAAAGATATTAAATGATGAAAGAACTTATAAAGTTGATTATAGTAGTGATGATATTGATACTTTAAAAAGTAAAATTAATGATACTGATGATATTATTGTAAATATTAATTATGATGAGAACGAGTATTTAAAAGCTGATATTATTTCTTATAATAAGATGGATACAGTTACTTATAATTTATTAAGTAGTAGTCTAACAGGAATGAAAAGTAGTATTGCTCTAAATTATAATGGCTTAAGTAGTGAGGAACTGGCTAAGATTACTAGTCCTATTAGTATTAATCGAGTTATTACTAATGAAAAAGAGATTACGGCTAGTGAAGATGCGACTAATATGAGTTTAGTAGTCTTCCTAGTACCATTTTTCATGTTAATTGTTTTATTGGTGCAGATGATTGGAGCAGAGATTAATGATGAGAAAACCACAAGAGGTATGGAAATAATTATTTCTAATGTGCCAGCGAAAGTGCATTTCTTAAGTAAAATAGCTAGTTCGACAATATTTGTCATCTTACAATCTTTATTACTATTTTTATATAGTGGAATTGGTATTTTAATTCATGGTGGGATCAGTGCGGGAGTAGGTGAGTCTAATATTATTGGTAATTTACTTGCTTCCTTAAAAGCTAGTGGTACTTTAAATTTACTTGCTAGTGGCGCGCCAATCTTAATTATAATCTTCTTATTATCATTCTTTATCTATGCAACTTTAGCTGGGGTTCTAGCATCAATGACAACTTCAACCGAAGATTTTCAACAACTACAAACACCTTTAATGATTATCTTAATGTTAGGTTATTATATTGGTATTATGGCGGCGGCGTTTAAAGGTTCAGTATTTATTAAAGTAATTAGCTATATTCCTTTCTTATCATCAATGGTGGCCCCTATAACTTATATTTTAGGAGAAACTAGTTTAGTTGACCTTAGTATATCAGCATTTGTCTTATTTATAAGTTGTATTGTTTTATTTAAATATGGTATTAGAGTTTATAAAGTAGGTATTTTAAATTATTCAAGTAAAGACTTATGGAAAAAGGTCTTTAAATCATTAAGATTAAAAGGAGAAGTATAAAAGATGAATAAAAAAACACAAGTGATTTTAGCTGGAATTTTAACTTTAGTAGCAGTAGGTTTAATAATATTTGCTATTTATTACTTAATAAGTAATAAAGATGTTAATAAAGTAACTACCAAATTAGAAAGTACAACCTCACATGCTTCGCAAATAGATAAAGTACCGGTTAAGGAGTTAGAAACTAATATTACTTTAGATACATTACCAGAAACTAATGGAGCCTTGACAAGCTTACAATATAAAGACTTTAAAAAGTTATTTCAAACTAGTAAAAAAAGTGTTTTAGTAGTAACTAAGACAGGATGTAGTTATTGTGAAGAATTTTTACCGGAATTAAAGACAGCTTTAGGTAATCTAGGTATTAGTGCTTATGAAGTTAATATGAGTAATATGGGTAAAGATGAAAATATTGGGGATTATTTAGTGGTAACAGGAACTCCTATAACTTATATAATTGAAAATGGTAATGTAGTGCATACCTTTAGTGGTAGTACAGATGCCAAAACTATAGAAGCCTTTTTAGACATTTATTTTGTCAGATAAAGGCTCTTTTTTTAGTTAGTGTTTTGTGTTTAATTCTGCAAAGTATATGAGTTTATTGAAGTTTTTAGTAAAAATTTAGGGTTATTATTTTTTAATATATTGACGATGATACGGATAAACGATACAATGTCCGTATGAATGAACAAAGAGGTATAATTATGAAATTTATGCCAAAAGAAGAATTTATAAACGAAAGTAATATAGAAATTATTCAAAAACTTATGGAAAAAAAGAATGGATATAGAGCATGTTAAATATGCCGTTAAAGCGTATCTTAAAAGAACTGATAGCGATTTAATAAAATTGGTATAGTATGCTTCTATGTTTGAGGTAAAAAAAGAAGCCATGGATTTTGTGAGTATGATGTATGAATAGTATGCAAATAAAAGACAAATTAAAAAATATAGCTGTTAAACGGAATTTGGATTTTAACACATTGTTACGTTTATATATGTATGATAGTAATCATAGATTGTTTTCTTAAGTAAAATTGATGAAAAAACACTGCTAAAAAAGAAGTTTAGCAATACCTTTTAAATTACTTGACAAAGGTGGTTACGGTTGATAATATGAGAAAGAAAAGGAAGTATTAATATGTTAAATTATATAACGGGAATAATAAAAGAAATTGGTAGTAACTATGTAGTTTTAGAAAATAATGGTATTGGTTATCAAATATTTGTTGGTAATCCTTATGTATATAGAGAGAATCTAGAATATACTATTTATTTATATAACTATGTTAGAGAAGATGAATATACACTTTATGGTTTTAAGAAAAAAGAAGAAAAAAATTTATTTTTAAGATTAATAAATGTTAAAGGACTTGGGCCTAAAATGGCTATACCTATGGTATCTACGGGTAATACAAATGATGTAATAGAGGCTATTGAAAGAGAAAACTTAGTTTATTTAACAAAATTTCCTAAAGTAGGAGATAAGTTAGCTAGACAAATTATCTTAGATTTAAAAGGTAAACTTGCTGATCATCAAGACTTATTTGCTGTTAATGACTTAGATGAATTAGTAAGCGTCTTAGAGTCTTTAGGATATAAAAAAGCGGATATTAAGGCAATACTTCCTAAAGTTGATGCGACTAAAGAATTAGAAAGTCAAATAAAGGAAGCATTAAAATTATTAATGAGTAGGTAAAAAGATGAAAATTGGGATTGATATAGATGATACAGTAATGAATACTATCGATGTAATAGAAGCATCAGCGTTATATTTTGATAAATATTTTGTAGCTAATAGAGGTTATCAAGATATAACTAAGTATGATTTTCATGATAGATTTTATTGGAGTAGTGAAGAAAAGAAGGCTTTCTTTAATTACTTTAGGAAAAATAAGTTATATTTAAAGGCAAGACCAAAAGGTGATGCTTTGTATTATTTAGAAAAACTATATAATGAAGGCTATGAAATATACTTTTTAACAAGAAGAAGTAAAGATGAAAAACTAGATATTTTAAGTATTACAAAAGATGATTTAACGAAGAAAGGCTTTAAATATAAGGATTGTTATATTGGTTTATCTAAAAAAGGTGAAGCTTGTAAAGATTTAGGAATCGATGTATTTATAGATGATTCAGTTATGCAAATAGAAGATGTTAATACTTATGGTATTAAGACTATTTTAGTAGATAATTGGTATAATAAAGAATATAAGGGATTAAGAGCAAAGAATTTTCAAGAGATATATGACATAATAAGGAAGTGGAATAATGCTAGATGATAATGATATATATAATGTTAATTTAAAGGAAGATGAGTTTGATAAAAATATTAGACCGGAAATTTTAGATGATTATGTAGGACAAAAAGAAATAAAAGAAAATTTAAAGGTTTTTATTAAAGCTTGTAAAATGCGTAATGAGGTTTTGGACCATGTTTTACTTTATGGACCTCCTGGACTTGGTAAAACAACTCTTGCTCATATTATTGCTAATGAACTAGGCGTAAATATTAAGACGGCTTCTGGCCCTTCGATTGAAAAACCAGGGGATTTAGCTGCGGTTTTATCGAACTTAGAAGAGGGCGATGTTTTATTTATTGATGAAATTCATCGTATGCCAAGATTTATTGAAGAAATTTTGTATCCGGCTATGGAGGATTTTGAATTAGATATTGTCGTTGGGCAAGACGGTAATACGCGTAATATAAAGATAGATTTGCCTCCATTTACTTTGGTGGGTGCAACTACTAGGGCTGGTAATATCTCAAGTCCATTACGCGACCGTTTTGGAATTGTTTCTAAGTTAAATTACTATACTGATGAAGAATTAAAACAAATAATTATTCGTACTTCCAAAGTTTTAAAGATGCCTATTGATGAGGTTGCCGCAATGGAACTAGCTAAAAGAAGTCGTAAAACGCCACGTATTGCTAATAGACTATTTAAAAGAGTACGTGATTTTACTTTAGTAGCAGGCGATAAAAAAATTAGTTTAGAAACAACTAAAAAGGCTTTAAATCGTTTAAATATTGATGAATATGGTCTAGATTCTTTAGACTTAGAATATCTAGATGCCTTAATTACTAAATTTAATGGTGGTCCAGTAGGAGCGGGAACGATTGCAACATCGATTGGCGAAGAAGTAACGACCGTAGAAGAAGTAGTTGAACCATTCTTACTTCAAGAGGGATTTGTTAAAAGAAGTCAAAGAGGTCGTATTGCAACTGAAAAAGCTTATAAACATTTGGGGATTGCTATAAAAAAATAAAAAAGGGTTAAGTTGGAAGAAAAATAATTTACTTTAAGTAGCAGTTTTGATATAATAAATCTGAAAATAGGAGAGTTAGTGTGATGAAAAATAGTCAAAGTATATTAAAGAAAATTGAAAATCTATTAAAACCAGAATCAACTATCTTAGTTGATTTACATAAAAAAATAGATGATAACACTAATACAGTAGCCAAAAAAGAAAAAAGTATTAGCGATAAAAAACAAAAGATTTCTAATATTAGTAAAGAGATTAATGATTTAAATAATGAAAAAGAAGTTCTTTTTGAAGTGTTTGCAAGTTTAAAAGATAAAGATTTAAAACTAATTACTAATGTTTTAAAACTAGATTTAAATGTTGAAAAAGATTTTAATAAGTTAGTAAATCAATTTCCATTACAAATTGAAATTCGTAATAATGATATTAGTGATTTAGAAAGTGCCATTAAAGAAGATGAAGAAAAATTAGAAGCTGCTAGTAATAATGTTAGTGCTTTAGAAGCATCTTTAGAGGAAGCTTTACAAAATCAAAAAGATTTATGTGATTTAATTAAAGAAGCTAGTAGTGGTAGTTGTCTTAGAACTCGTAATGAAGTAACTGAGTTATTAGGTAAACTTTTATTTACTAAAGAAGAAGCTTATACAGCTGCTAAATTAATAATGTTCCCAGAAGATGAATTAATGCCATATTTTAAAGGATTCAAATTTGAAGTAGAAGCGTTAGATGATAATGAAACTTATGTTGATTTAGATAATATTGTCGAAGCTTTAAAAGAAGTTGATGTAGCAAGTGCGGAAGAACCTAAAGAAGAAGCAAGTGTTGAAGCAGAAACAAAAGATGAAGAAAAAGTTGACGATAAAGATAGTGATGATGATGACTTTTTAAGTGGATTTGATGCTAATATTTTTGACTTTGGTAAAAGTTTAGAAGATGACAAAAAAGAAGCAGCCGAAGAGAGTAAAGAAGAAACAAGTGAAAATGCTACAAATAGTGATGAGGTAGCTAACGAAGAATCAGCTTATCAAGAAAAATTAGAAGATGAAACTCCTATATCTTTTGAAGAATTAAAGAGTTTATTTGAAGAAGATAGCGAGGATAGAAAACTTCCAAATGCCGATGATAATAAGACGGCAGATGAAAGCAATGCTGATATTATTTCTTTTGATGAATTACAAAGTAAAATGAATGACATTTTTGGCTCTTTAGATGTTAGTGGTAAAGAAGAAAAAGAAAAGACACCAGAGGAAGAAAAACAAGAAGAGGAAAAGCCAGAAGAAGTAGAAGCAACAGAAAAAAAAGAAGAAGAAATTAACTTTGATACTAGTGTTTTAGAAAAATTAAAGAAGAGTAAAGCTGATATTTCCTTAATTAAACCATTTGATACTAGTAAGATTGATGTTGATAATGTAAAAGAGTTAGCTAGCGACAGAGATATCGAACTTACAAATATTCCTTTAGTAGCTTATAAAAATGGCGTTGAAAATTATTTAGATAACATTGTAAGTCTACATGAATTTGGCTATAAACCTAACGATGCAGGATTACAAAAGAATAGTGCTGTTTTAAGTTTAGTAAGTAATGATACTTTAAGAAAGAACTTAAAGACTTTAGAAGATTATAAAATTGATGTTAAAATGCCTACTGGTCATATTGCTTTTAATCTATTAACTCTAGAACCAACGGAGCTAGTAAGAAGAATAGATTTAGTACTAGAAAATAATCAAAGTGATTTACTAACTTATGATGTTAATGCTCTAAGTTTAGATATTGATAGTATTTTAAAACGTATTACATTCTGTAAAGAATATAATATACCTTATACCGAAGAAAAGAATAATGTTTTAACATACAATAGTTATATCTTTAGACAAAATATTTTAGAAGAATTAGTAGAAAAAGAAGTACCTATTGATAAAACTATAAATAAATTAACTACGGAGTTAAGTAAAGTAGTAGATAGTAAAATTATAGATATTTTAAATACTAACTTAGATGATATTTTTAGTATAAAGTTAAGTGATGCTAGTAAGTTTGATGAATATACTAGATTAGAACAAAAATTAGAAAGTATTTGTGTATGTAAGGGTAATACTTATATAATTAATGGTTTATCTTTCTCACACCAAAATACCAAGAGAAACTTAATAACTTTAATAAATAATACGACTAATGAAGCTGATAAAAATATTTTAATAGCTAGTTTATTCTATAACTCAAATAAGAGTTTAGATGATGCAAAAAGTGTTTTAGAAAGCTTGTAGGAGGAATTATGCAATATTTAAAAAATTATGGATTTAGTGATTTAGAAATAGATTGGTTAAATGATAATGTTACACCAGCTATTAAAAAAGAGTTAGATTTAGAAGAAAAGTTAGTAGGTGCTAATTTAGATTATTTAAAAGATTTGGGAGTAGAAAACTATAAAGAAATATTTAATAATTATTATGGAATGTTTCTAATGGATAATAGTAGTTTTACAGAAATATTTAATAAATATGACCAAAGTGATTTAATTGATAAATTAAGAAAGAATGTAGCGATTGTAGAATATCTATAATCGTTTTTTTCTAGCATTTATTTTTATATTTAAGTGTTAAAATGCCTGCTTTTTCTTGGCTTTAAGAGTGAGCTTTGGTATAATGAGTACTAGAGGCGATTGATGTATATGGATTATTTAAACACACTTAATGATGAACAAAAAAGAGCCGTTATGCATCTTGAAGGACCATGTCTTGTTTTAGCAGGAGCAGGTTCAGGAAAAACAAGAGTTTTAACGACAAGAATAGCCTATCTAATTGATAATGGTATTCCTTCTTATAATATACTTGCTATTACTTTTACTAATAAAGCAGCTAAAGAAATGAAAGAAAGAGTAGAAGCTTTAGTACCAGGTAATTATGCTTACGTGGGTACTTTTCACTCTTTAGGAGTAAGAATTTTAAGAGAAAATTGTAAGGAATGTGGACTAGAGTCTAATTTTACTATTTTAGATAGTGATGATGTATTAAGTTTAATTAAAAGAATTATGAAAAATAAGGAGATAGATCCTAAGGAGATTGCACCTTCTTATATTCGTAATAGAATTAGTTTTATTAAGAATGAAAATTTAAGTTCTAGAGAAATAGATAATTTATTTAATACAGTAGCAGAAAAAAGAGTCTTGGAGATATATCAAACTTATCAAGAATTAATACATAAGAATAATTCGGTAGATTTTGATGACTTGTTGGTTTTACCAGTAGAGTTATTTAAAAAGTATCCCGAAGTATTAGATAAGTATCAAGAAAAGTTTAAGTATATTTTAGTAGATGAGTATCAGGATACTAATGAAGTACAATATCAATTTAATAAGTTACTTGCTGGTAAGTATCGTAATCTATTTGTAGTTGGAGATGCTAATCAGTCTATTTATGGCTTTAGAAATGCTAACTTTAGAAATATATTAAATTTTGAAAAAGATTATAAAGATGCTTATGTTGTTACTTTAGAAAGTAATTACCGTAGTACTAATAATATTTTAGAATGCGCAAACTGTGTTATTAGAAATAATAAAGAACGTAAAGAGTTAAATTTAAAAGGTACTATAGGCGATGGGGTTAAGACACAGTATATTACTTGTGAAAATGGTAAAATGGAAGCTTTAACTATTATTGATGAGATAAAGAAGTTATATAATCATGGTTATGATTATAAAGATATTGGGATATTATATCGTACTAATGGGCAATCGCGTTTATTAGAAGAAGTATTCTTAAAAGAAAATATACCTTATAATGTAGTTGGAGCTTATTACTTCTATCAAAGAAAAGAAATTAAAGATTTGTTAAGTTATTTAAAGCTTATTAATAATCAAAATGATGATATTGCTTTAAGAAGAGTAATTAATGAACCTAAACGTGGTATTGGGGAGAAAGCTATTGAAAACTTAAGTAGTGAGGCTTTAAGACTAGGTAGTAGTATGTTTGATGCTATTAGTAAGGGGAAAGAACTAGCTTTTAAAGATTTAATTTTAGATATGATTAAAGCTCAAGATAACTTATCTTTAACAGAGTTTATTGATTATGTTATTGATAAGAGTGGAATGAAAGCTAGTTTAACGAGTGAAAAATCTTTAGAAAATGATTTAAGATTAGATAACTTAGAGGAATTTAAATCAGTTACCGCTTCGTTTGAAGAAAGAACAGGCTCAGTTAACTTAAGTGATTTTTTAGAAGAAATATCTTTAGTAGCAGATATTAGTGAACATAAAGAAGAAAAAGATGCAGTTACTTTAATGACTATTCATAGTGCTAAGGGTTTAGAATTTGATTGTGTCTTCTTATGTGGTATGGAAGAAGGAATTTTCCCTCACCAAAACTCTTTTG
Organism: uncultured Bacilli bacterium; assembly: GCA_934102255.1. Classification (GTDB taxonomy): domain Bacteria; phylum Bacillota_I; class Bacilli_A; order RF39; family UBA660; genus CAG-605. The sequence goes on from CAKOSN010000007.1 coordinate 51,894, forward strand.
GCAGTGATGCGGAGATTGAAGAAGAACGTCGTTTATGTTATGTTGGTATTACCAGAGCACGTAAAGTTTTATATTTAACTAATGCCCACAGTCGTATTCTTTATGGTCGTGAACAAGTAAATCCACCTTCACGCTTTATTAAAGAAATTGATAAGGATTTACTGGATGTTAAAGTTAAGAGTATGGGACTTGACCATTTAAGAAGTAAAAATGCTGGTAAGATTCCGACTTTCTCAAGTAAGAGTAGCTTCTATAACAATGAAGGTGAGTCTTTAGAGTTTAAAGTAGGCGACCATTTAATGCACTCTTTATACGGTAGAGGGACAATCGTTGCTATGGATAATACTTTTTATACGGTGGCTTTTAGTAGTCGCTTTGGAATAAAGAAGATTATGAAGAATTTTAAGGGGATAAGAAAGGTAAGTTAATATGGAATTAGTAATTATGGCTGCTGGAATGGGTTCAAGATTCGGTGGCTTAAAACAAATTGAACCAATGGGACCAAACGGAGAATTTATTATCGATTATTCAATTTATGATGCGATAAAAGCCGGATTTGATAAGGTAGTATTTATTATCAAAAGAGAAAATGCCGAAGTTTTTAAAGAAACGATTGGTAAAAGAGTTGAAGGTAAAATTGCAGTAAGTTATGTTTACCAAGATATGGATAATATACCAGAAGAGTATCTAGAAAATGATAGAGTTAAACCTTGGGGGACAGCACATGCTATTTACTGCTGTCAAGATGTAGTAAAGGGTAACTTTGCTATTATTAATGCTGATGATTTTTATGGTAGAGATGCTTATATGAAAGCGGCTTCCTTCTTAAAAAGTGGCATTACCGGACCAAACTTTGGTATGGTAGGTTATAGAGCAGCTAATACTTTAACCGCTAATGGTGCAGTTAAACGTGGTGTTTGTTCATCAAGTAATGGTTATTTAACTAGTTTAGTAGAATCAAAAGTAGAAGAAGTAAATGATGTTATTACCGCTAGTCCTTTAAATGGAGATGCTTCGTTTAATGTAAGTGATGATACTTTAGTATCAATGAATATGTTCTTATTTACTAAAGATATTTTTGATATTTTAAATAAAGATATTAAAGAATACTTTGCTAAACATAAAGATAATTTAAATGAAGGGGAATTCTTAATACCAGATGTTGTTTGTGAACATATAGCTAAAAAAGATATAACAGTTAAAGTATTAGATACATCTAGTGTTTGGTATGGTGTTACTTATAGAGAAGATGCTGATACAGTAAAGAAAGCTCTAAAAGATTTAACTGATAATGGAGAATATCCAAATAAGTTATGGAATTAAGATAAGAAAATTAAAAGATTAATAAAGATAAAAGATTTAAGAAAGATATTGCTTTGGATAGTAATATTCTTTTTTTATACTTAATGATAAACAGAAAATAAAGTTTGGTAGGGAGTAAGGGTAAGTTTAGAAGAAAAGTAAGAACTAAATAAGAAAAATAGCAATTTGCTAAAATATAAATATATATTAAAATGATGATGTGATGTTTATGCAACAGATTATAATTAATAATACAAGTGGATATTTATGTAAGGATATTAAAATAAATAAAGATGATTTTACATACTTATATAATAAAAAAATGATAATAGAGTTAAATAGTTTACAAGAGAAGAAGTATAAAAGTAAGTATTTTATAAGTGAAATGGGATATCTGTTTTTAAAACTAGGAGATTATGAAGAAAGATATAATATAATTAATAAATATATTAATTTAAGAAGTAATATGAGTTTTATGAATAAGGATTATTTAGAGGATTTAGATAGTATTTATCCAGGGTGTGATAAAAGGTTTAAATATAAGATATGTTTTTATAAAGGACAGATATATAGTTTAGATAGTATATTTAAAAAATCAAAAGAAAAGAATTACTATATAACAATGAAGGATAAGGATTATCTTGTTAAAGATGGGGATAGGATAGTTGCAAGAGTTGTTTATAAAAATAGTGGAGTATATAGTCTAAAAGATGTTAGTAAATATGGTTTTCTGAAGAAGAATTTATAATTGTAGATAAGAGGGGAGTTGTGCTATATTAAAATAGGAAAGGATATTGTTTATATGGAGTCTTATATTAAAATGTTAACTAACTATTTCAATTTTAAAGATAGAACAACTAGAAAAGATTTTTGGATGACGGTCTTAATTGGCATAGTTGTTAGTACAGTTTTATCAATAGTTGTAGGATTTATTGCTAAAGTTACTAAGTTAAGAATTTATGATATTATTATTGGTTTATATACTTTAGCATTATTTATTCCATCACTTGCTCAGTTAGTAAGAAGAATGCATGATGTTAATAAATCAGGTTGGTATGTTTTACTAGATTTAATTCCTATTATAGGTTGGATTTTAGTTTTAGTTGCTATGTGTAGTCCAAGTGTAGATGAAAATAATAACTACGGCGTACAGTTATAAAAAATATTAAAAGAACCGGTTGGTTCTTTTTGGTTTATACGGATTATGTGATATGATAAAGAAAAGGAAAAGAGAGTTTATGGAAAAAGTATATAATAAGTTAGTAAGAGATAATATCCCAGAGATTATAATGCATGATGGAGAGTATCCAGTAATAAGAGTTTTAAGTGATGAGGAGTATAAGAAGGAGTTAGAAAGAAAGTTATTAGAAGAGTATAAAGAGGTAATAGAGGCAACGGATAGAGAAAATAGGTTAGAAGAGCTAGCTGATATGTTGGAAGTAATGAGAAGTCTAGCAGATGTAGAAGGGGCAAGTTTGGAAGAAGTAATGGCGATAATGGAAGCAAAGAAAAGTAAAAGGGGCGGGTTTGCCAGAAAAATATTTTTAGAAAAGGCTATTAAAAGTGATGATAACTAATAAAGTGTTAGTGATTTAGAGATTAATAAGAGATTAATAAAAGCAGGAGGTAGATATTTATGAATAGTAATGAAAATGTAAAAATTTTAAAAGAAGCATTAAGCAAATTTATTGATGAAAATATTGAGGCTGATATAAATAAGGGCGAAAAGTTGTTAGAAGGATGTAGGTGGAATTATAATTATGGTTGGCAGGGTTTTAACCATTATAATATGTGTCAATACAAAGATGAAGTAATGAACTATATTAGTGATATTAATCAGCGTTATTCAGTCTTGATAAGATTATTTAATTTTCTTAGTGGTGGTTCTGGTAGTAATAGTGGTATAAATTGTTATGATATTGAAACATATGTTGATTTTTTAAAAAGAGTAAAAAAAGCTAAAGAAAATACTGATAATCTTGATAAGATGATAGAAGAATTTATGAAAGTTAAATAATATATGAGAATATTAAAAATATAACTTACAAGTTAGGAAGAAATATAGTATAATGAGGTCTTGTTAGGGAGTAAGTTATATGGTTAGTAGTATTTATATTAAAAAAGATGAAGATAAGGGTAATAATTCTATTTATTTAGGTGGTTTAAGTAAGTTTTGGCATTTAAAAGAAGATAATGGTGAGTATGTACTTAGTTGTGATGACTTTGTTAAAAGGTATAAAAGAATGGATGAGGTTAATAAGGATTTTATTAGCTTAGAGGAGTTTTTAAGGGGTGCTAAGTACATAGGATATCAATTCCAAAGAACAGAGGCTATTAAAGATTTAGATGATGAGTTTGATTCTAATTATACACGTTTTAATGGGTATTCTGTTTATGTTGCTTTGTATGAAAATGAAGGCATTATTTTAGCTTATCATATGAATTCAAGATTTGAACAATATGATTATGTGGTTATTCCAAGATTTTATACTAAAGATGGTAAATATGAGTTCATTGGTAAGGATGCTTTTATAAGTTATAAAGATGATGTTTATAAACAAATTATAGAACAAGAGGATAAAAATAAAGGTAAAGGACTAGTCTTAAATAAGGATTAGTTCTTTTATTTTGGTAAGGTTTAATGGGTTCGAGTCCACCGTCAAAGCATTTACTGAATATGTTGGCAATAATATTTTGAGGGTTGACAAAATTGTTAAATTTACAAAAGTGTGATAAAAAGGCTAAAAAAGTCTGCAAAAGTGTGATAAAAATGGTTAAAATGCTTGCAAAAGTGTGATTTTAGTAAAAAACGACTTTTTTAAAATGAATATATAGTACAAATGAATGATTATGTGATAGAGTATAGGTAATGAGTTTTAATTGATGGAAGTAATGGCAGTAGTGAATCATTATTTAATTATTTTGTAAATTTAAATCAGTTGAAATATACTTAGCGTTTTGGAGTGCAATAAAAAAATAGAAACGTTATAAATGTTAAAAAGCTTTTTGGTGACTATGAAGCTTAAATTTTGGGATGCTATGATGTTTGGCACTTAATAAGTAAAATAAATAGATGGGATGTAAGAGATGAAGAAAAAAGATATTTCAGCAGAATTTAGATTATATGAGTTTCAATATGAGGAAGCAATTCATAATCTTTTATATTCAAATAATTTAAATGTTGTTTATATACCTTTAATGAATTTAGTTGTTCAATATTTAGAAAATTTTTTAAAGAAAATTTATGGAGAATTTTATTTTATGGAATCAACTCCAAAAACTTTAAAAATTGATAATTTACATGATTTGACAAAGTTACTTGATAATATAAAGAGTAGATATAATAAATACTTAGAAATTAGCACTTTAAAAATAGCTATAGATGGAATTGAAACCTTTATTAAATATGCAGAGAATATATTTGGAAAAAATTTATTAATTAATACTAGATATGCCATAAAAAATAATGAATTCGATATAACGTCAGAAAATGTTAAATTTGATTTAAATTGTGATGAATTGAAGCAATATATTTTATATTTAAAGAAGAGCCTTGAGCTATTAGATATTTTTTACAAACATGAGAGGACTCATCGTTAATTAATCAAAAGCGGTGTTGATAGGGTTGAGTTTTTAAAAAGCATATCAAATGGGCATGATATTTCTACGAGTCTAGAATTATTAGAAATAATCGAAAAGTATGATAATGGTTAGTTTGTGCTAGTCGTTCAAAATTTTTTAGTGAGGATGTGATTTAATTTGAAAAAAAATAAAAGTAATTCAAAATTGTTACGGATATTAATAATATGTTTTTTAATAGCAATTGGAATGTTTATGTTTTTACATTTTCCAAGTATTGTAACTTTTGTTTCATTAATAATTAAAGGCCTTAACAAAAATATAATGCATTTTGGTGCTTATAATTGGTTGGATATATCTATTGGTTTTTGTTCACTAGTAGCTACATTTTTGACAATATATTTTACAGGTAAATCTTCTAGGGAACAGATAAAGCAACAGCATGAAGAAAATATACGAAATAGTAAGTATCAAAACAAAATGGCTGAGTTGGAAAAAATAACTGAAGTAATAATTGAACTACTGAGATGTTTTAGAGCAGATGACGTTTTTAGAAATGTACAATTGATGGTGGCTGCTAATGAGTATGAACGTGCAATTGTAGAACTTAATAAATTAAGTTCTAATATATACTTGTATAGAGATAAAATGTATTTTCTTAGTGATTTAAAAGAAATTGATGACGCTAATTTGTGCAAATATAATCAATTTGAATATTATGACAAATTCTTTAAATGCAAGAAAAATATAAATGATTTAATTAATAGAACAGAAAAACTTAATATGAATGTCTTAAATACTTATAGAGATTATGTTTATAAATTATTAAATAATTATAATTGTTTTAAAATTAATGAGAAAATTTTAGAACAAATCGATGACTTGGGTAATAACCATCATAGGTATGATGATTATATTGTTGATGCTATTATTGAAAATTGCCAGGATAATATTGCTAATAATAATAAAAACGTAATAGATAATGAAATTATAAAAAAATATCGTGAAAAAATTGATAAAATGTTAAAGAATTATAATAAAGATATTCCAAAATTAATAATAAATTTAACTCGAGAATTAAAAGAATACTTAGAAATTAAGGAGTCTATGGTATCTAAAGAGTTGGAAGATATACAAATTGAGAAATAAATACTTTATGAATAAAGTAATATGCAGTGAATTAAAATGAAATAATGAAAAATATTACTTTAATTTAAATAATTATAATCTCATAATTCAGCCAATAAAGATGATAAATTATAGCAACTGGTGGTTTTATAACTGTGACAATAATGATTATTGCTGTAGGAATGAAATATAAATGTCGAATATTTTTGCTAGTTAAAATGTACTGGTGTTTTGGAATACATAAAATTAAACTGTATCGTATTATTATAAATTATAAGATGATAACAAAATAAAAATAAGCAAAATAATTGAAATCAATCTGTATTTTGCTTATCTATAAATAATTTGATTTTCTTTTTATCTGGATTTTTGATTAGTAAATCATCAATCCAGGCTTTTTGGCGACTTTGGTCTTTTGTAATTATTTTTGTTTTTATAGCGTTTGTTATATTAGAAAAATAATATTCATCATTATGATTATTAATGAAATATAATTCATCGTTTTCTAATTTAAATGCAAGTAATGGTGAATGTGTAGTAAAAATCAACTGCGTATAGTTATTTTTTTCTTTTGATGTTATTAGTTCGATTAAAAAATCTACTAATGCTGGGTGCAAACTTTGTTCTATTTCATCAAACAATAATGTTGAATTATTATTTAGCGCTTCAATTATTACGGAACCCAATATTATAACTTTTTTTGTTCCGTCTGATAATTGAGAAAAAAATAAAGAATTAAAATGATTATTCCAAAATAATAAATTTCTATTTTTGCTATTTTCATCGATTGTTACATCAACAATTTTGTCATCAGCTATATTGCATAATTTTATAAAAAGTTTTTTGTTATTTTTATATGTTTTCTTAATATCAGCGGTTGTTCCTTCAAACAAGCAATCAGTATATTTATATATTTCATCTACAAATGTCTTATAATAGTCAATATACTTATTTTTTCTTTTATTGATATCATTATTATTTTCATATAATATTGATGTCCCTACCTGACTTTCAATTATATTCTTTGATTTGCTTAAATTAATAATATTTCTTTTTTCAAAATTTTTTCTATAGTTTAAACTTTCTTGTAGAACACCATTTTTTTTGTATTCCTTATCATACATTATCTTATAAGTATAAAAACCGCTAATGTTATTTTCTCTTTCTGGAGCAAACAATTCTATTTCAATTTTTGTTGGCTCATCTTTTTTATTAATATTTTGTTCGCCAAGGTCAAGCGTATTAAATTTTATTAAGTAAGATTTTAATTCCTCTTCACTCATTGAATTAATATAATTAACAAATTCGTTACTTTCTTTCAGATTTTTTCTGAAAGGAAATAAAAGAAATGATTGCAAAGTTTCAATTGCTGATAAAACACTCGTTTTACCACTTCCGTTACAACCTATTAAGCAAATAGTTTTAAGAAGTTTTATGTTTTCTGAAATTGTGCTACATTTCTTTTTTGGTCTTTTTATTTTGTTGGATGCTTTTGCACTTATTATTGCTTCTTTTTCTATTCCCTTATAGTTATTAACTTTCAAATTTACTATCATAGTAATCGACTCCTCTTGTATATTTTAAATTAATTAATTGCAAAAGTCAAATAATTAAGTTTAAATATTAGCTTAATTGTTCAAAAAAAGCTAAAAAATATCAAAAAGTCAAAATTAGCGTTAAAAAAGCACTCTAATTTGACAAAATATATAATTAATGGTATTATGCTGGTGAACTTAAATATTGAGGCGTAATTTACGTTAAATTGGTTTAAGCTAAAATAAAAAATAGTTTCATGCTGAAACTATAGGTTTGGAGGCCTATAGTGATTGTACCATATTTATTTTTAATATACAACTGTCAGTGTGAGGCTTAGGAAGGAGCAAATATGGCAAATCGTATTAGAACTTCTAGACGTGTTGGAAAAATAGCCAGTAAAAGTCTAAGAAGTAAAAAAACTTCTAAAAGTACAAAAAGTATTGCTGGAAGTGCATTAAGAAATAGAGCAAAATAGGATAATGGAAAGGTAAAAACTATGATTAATGCAATACAAGCAAGAAAAAATGATATAAAGAGTGTAATAAAAAGTTTGGATATAACTCCATCCATGTTCAAAAACGCGGAGGAAAAATATCGAAATATAGCAAAATATTTGAATGAAAACGGATTAAAAGTAGATATATCTTTACAAGGTTCGTTTGCAATAGGAACGGCTGTTAAACCGTATACAGCCGATGGCAAGGATAAATCATATGATGTGGATGTAATATGTTTATTCAGAAAATGTGGGTTGTCGTCAAATGCAATTAGAGATAATTTAGTTAAAGTTTTAAATGCTTCTGAAACTTACAAAAAAATGCTAAATGAATGGCCGAAATGCTTTACTTTAGAATACGCAAGTATTGGTAATTATGATTTTTCTATAGACTTAGTTCCATCTGTAATTGATGATAATCATGATATAGTAAATCCAAGAGTAGATATGCGTTATTTTGATTGTGTATTTAAAATAGCGATGAAAGATGATTGGTACACAATCAACCCAAAGGGTTATCAACAATGGTTTAAAGACATTAATAATCGGTTTGCTTTATATAACCGTGAAAATAGAATGAAAACATTGTTTGAAGCTAATAAAGATGTTTATGCAAGTATTGAGGAGATTCCAGAATATTTTAATAAGAGTTCGTTGCAAGAAGCTATACAGATACTTAAGAGAAGTAGAGATGTTTATTTTAGTAAAATTAATCGAGAAGAAAGCAAACCATCAAGTATCATATTAACTACCTTAGCGGCCATAATATCAGTTGATGTGACGACTGATATTGATTCTGTTGATTTAGCGTATGAAGTCATGAAAAAAATAAGTTTAGTTAGTGACAGTGTAGGTATTTCTAAATTAAATTTGTCATTTGGTAAAAATAATGGAAAATGGGAATTTTATAATCCTGTTAATAGCAAGGATAATTTACTGGATTCTTGGGATGATGATTCTGAAAATCCAAAACTATTCTTTAAATGGATAAAGCACTCTTTAAATGATTTTGACCTTATTTTAGATGACAAAAATACTAATCATATTAATGCGTTAGGAAACTGTTTTGGTAATCACATAGTAGATAAGCTATTTGAACGAGTACCTGCTGAGAAGGTGAATAATGGAGTAAAACCATATCATGAATAAAGAGTATATTGATTTAGAAGATTTAAAAATAAAATATCCAGATTTAAAATACAATGCTGATAAAAATATTTTGAGTGGATGTATTAAGATTCATAAAAATTGCAATGATGAGTTAATTGATGGATGCTATGATTTATTAATAGATTTTAATAAATCTAGCATTCCGCTTGTTTATGATATAAATGGCTATATAAAAAGTAGTTATCAGCATAAATATTTAGATGGTCATTTATGTCTTGCCACTGATATAGAGCAGTATTTATTTTTAAATGATTGCAATAAAATTAGTTTGTGGATAGAAAAATTTGTTGTTTCATATTTTATAACATATGAGTATTATAAAAGATATGGAGTTTTTCCATTTGGTGAGCATTCTCATGGCAGTAAAGGGATTATTGAGTTCTATCAAAACTATTTTAATTTCAATTCAGAAAGTAATTATAAATCATTAATAGAATATATCTTATTTAAAAAATTTAGAGGACATGATTTATGTCCTTGTGGTAGTAACAAAAGAATTAGAGCTTGTCATAAAAATGTAATCATAGATGCAAAACATGATAAAAACATAGTTTTACTTTCAAAATATTATAAAGATAAGGTTTTAAATGCAAAAGACTAATTATTTTTTTAGACAAAATGAACCAAAAATGTTAGATATGCTTTACGCCCAAAGAATTTTATATAATTCGGCAAATATTTTAGAAGCAGTTAACGTATGTTTTATGTTTCTGATATGTGTATTTAATTTTTATGGAATAAGTAATTCATGGCTACAAATTTTCATTAACATTTTATTAGTTGCAATGAATAAATTTCTTTTTTCACTTGAAAATAAAAAAATAAAACAAGGCGCTAAAATCAAAAAATATTTTGATTATAAATTATTTGAATTTGATGGCTTGTCAGAAGATTTTCAAAAAGAGTGCAAAGGATATATTTTTACTATAATAGATAGAGATAAAAATAAAGAGAAATATCTTGTACAAGTAAATAATAATGGTGAATCAACGGCAAGAGGTGTTAAAGATTGGTATATTGATGAACAAAAAGATAGTGAATTTGAAACTATTAAATCAATGCAACTGCAAAATTTATATTGGGATAAAACAATATCTAATATTTATTTAGCGATGCTTTCTGTATTGGCGTTATTCTTGATTATAATATATATAGTTATTGTTGGTATTAGAGGATATTCGATTCTTGAAATAGTAACAGGCTTAATACCATTTTTTAATATTATCGGCTATTTAATTAATAAATTTGCATTATATTGTGATATAAGAGAGAATATTGCTGTTGCTAAATCAATATTAAAAAGGGCTACGAAAATGACTGATTTAGTAGAAGTTCAAACATTAATTGATGAAAGAAGAATGAAGGAATTCACGCCTCCTGACTTTATTCATAAGGTAATTTCAAAAAATGAGCATAAAAAGATAAAATTTATGAACAACAAAGATTAAATTTACCAAGATACAAAAAACGCTAATCACGCTTTATATTAGTCTTACATTATTTTTTATTCTGCTTCTTTATGGAATAGCACTATATATACAGTTTTAAATAATATTTTAATATCCATTTTAAGACTAGCATAATTAGAATAATATTCTTCTAATTTTAATCTTTCTTCAAAAGTAGTATTGCTTCTAACATTTATTTGACAATAATCATCAATACCGGTTTTAACTTTTTAAAAATATTATTATTACAATTATTGAAACTTTTAGGAATGTTTTTGAATTAGTATTATGATTTGAAGTCAAAAATAAAAATGTGATTTATTTCACATTTTTACTTTGCACCAGTTTTGAATATTACAGCTTTAATAGTTCTAAATACGCACTTAATATCTAAAAGAATACTGCAATGTTTTACATAATAATATTCAAGTTCTAATCTTTTTTCATAAGTAGTAGCAGATCTACCATTAGCGGCCCACCAGCCAGTAATACCGGG